>NZ_JAULUC010000023.1:0-115742 GCF_052851275.1 Burkholderia sp. SR8 | reverse complement strand
TCGCGGTACCGGAGCCGGTGCCGGTCGCGCCGGTGCCGCCGGTCCCGCCCATGCCCGCGCTGCCGCCGCCGGTACCGCCACTGCCCGCGCTACCGCCGCCGCCCGTGCTGCCGCTGCCGCCGGTGCCGGCGCCGTTCGGGCCGCCCGGCTTGGTTTTCACGTGCGGGTGCCGGTGCGACCGGGTGCTGCGCGGCTCCTGCATGCGCGTCGCGGGCGGCGGCGCAGCCGTATTGCCGTTCGTCATGCCGCCGCCGGTATCCTGCGCCGACGTATCGGGCGGCGACAGGATCGGCGCGCCGGTGCCCTCGCCCGGGCGCTGCGAGTTCTGCGCCCATGCGGCCGGTGCGGCCGCGATCAGCGCGACGGCCGCGCACGCGAGAATCCGGTGCGCAGCGAATTTCGATTCGGATGCTGGCTTCATGGAGCGTTCTCCCTCAATAGAACCGCCGTCGTGGAATTTCCTACGCTTACGGTTCAGCAAGCCGCGTGCCGTCAGTGGGCGCGGCACGGAGCTTGCGGCCCCACGGCCATTCCTGCCGATCACGTACGGAGCCGCCGCCCATGCCTTCCGCCACCGCCTCCCATCCGCACGGCAAACGCGCGACGCGCCGCCCCGGCCGCGCGCGCAGCAACGATCCGCATCACCGCAGGCGCTGGTCTGCCGGCGTGATGCAAAAAAGCGATGCCCTCGATCTCGAGCCGAACATCTTCAAGTCCGACGATCCGGGCGAGATCGCCGCGTCGCTGAAGCGCTCGGCCGAACACAGCCGCCGCCGCAAGGCGACGCCGTTCCAGTCCGCGATGTCGATGCTGAACTTCTACGTGAACCGCGCGGGCCGCAACCTGCCGAAAACGCGCCGCGCCACGCTGGAACGCGCGAAGCGGAAACTGCGCGAGGCGTTCGGCCGCAAGCCGTGACGGCCTGCGGCGTTCGCCCGTCCATGTGCGCCTCCTGCTCCACTTGCTCCACTCGCTCCACGCATTCCGTCTTCACGCATGCATGAAACCCTGTGGTATCTCATCATCGGCGTGGTGCTGATGGGCATGGGCGTCGCGACGTCCGCGCTGCGCCACCTGCCCTGCAGCAGCGCGATGATCTATCTCGCGCTCGGCATCGCGCTCGGGCCGTCCGGTGCCGCGCTGCTCCATCTGGACATCGAGCGCGATGCGCAGCTGCTGCGCGAGATCGTCGAGGTCGCGCTGCTGGTGTCGCTGTTCGCGATCGGGTTGCGGCTGCGCGTGCCGCTGTCCGACAAACTATGGCTCGTGCCGTGCCGGCTCGGCCTGCTCGCGATGATCGTCACCGTGCCGCTGCTCGCCGGCTGCGCGGTGCTGACGCTCGGGCTCGGCTGGGGCCCCGCGCTGCTGATCGCGGCGATCCTCGCGCCGACCGACCCGGTGCTCGCGCACGACGTGCAGGTGCACGATCCCGGCGACCGCGATCTCGTGCGCTTCGCGCTGTCCGGCGAAGGCGGGATGAACGACGGGATCGCGCTGCCGTTTGCGCTCGCGGGCCTCGCACTGTGCGGCGCGCGCGACACGCCGCACGGGCCGCCCGCGTTGTCGGGCACGTTCGCGCTGTTCGCGCTGTGGGGCATCGTCGGCGCGGCCGCGATCGGCGGTGCGCTCGGCGCGGCGACCACCAAGGCGATCGGCTGGCTGCGCACCCGCTATGCGCAGGCGCTCGGCTTCGAAGGCTTCTTCGCGCTCGCACTGATCGTGCTGTCGTTCGGCGCTGCGCAGCTCGCGCACACGTTCGGCTTCATCGCGACGTTCGCGGCCGGCGTCGCGATGCGGCGCGTCGAGCACCGCGCGAGCGGCGATCGCCCGCCGCGCGAGGTGATCGGCCGGATCGATTCGGAAGACGTGGTCGCGACCGAGAAGCATCCGGAGAAGGTGCACGCGTTCATGGCCGAGTCGGTGCTCGATTTCACGATCGAGCTCGAGCGGATCGCGGAAGCGCTCGTGATGACGATGATCGGCAGCGTGCTCGCCACGCTGTCGGCGCCGCTCATCACGTGGGGCGCGGCCGCGCTGGCCGTGCTGCTGTTCGTCGCCGTGCGGCCGGTGGCGGTGCTGCTGACGCTCACCGGCTCGCGCGCGACGCACGCGCAGCGGCGGCTGATGGCCTGGTTCGGGATACGCGGGATCGGTTCGTTCTACTACCTGCTGTTCGCGCTCGAACACGGGCCGTCGAGCGCGGTGCGCCCGCTCGCGGCGCCGGTGCTGGCGGTCGTGTCGGCGTCGGTGATCGCGCACGGCGTATCGGCGACGCCGCTGATGGACTGGTACTACCGGCTGCAGCATCGCCGGCGCTGAACGCGTCACGAGCGGCCAAGCCGCGTGCGCATCTGCGCGGTAATGCGCTGGCGCGTGTCGTCATAGCCTTCCCACGGATCGCGCTTCAGCCGGTCGAGGCGTTCGTGCAGCGTGTCGATCGTCCATTGGTCGCCGCCCGTCGTGCCGGGCACCTCGTCCCAGCGCAGCGGCACCGACACGCCCATCCCGGGCCGCGCGCGCACCGAGTATGCGGCGATCGTGCTCGCGCCGCGGCCGTTGCGCAGGTAGTCGATGAAGATCTTGCCGCGGCGGTGACGCGGCCCCATCGTCGCGGTGAAGCGCTCGGGCAGCGCACCGGCCACATGCTGCGCGACCGCGCGCGAGAAGTCCTTCACGTCGTCCCAGCCCATGTGCCGCGTGATCGGCACGACGACGTGCAGCCCCTTGCCGCCGCTCGTCTTGCAGAACGATGCGAGGCCCAGCTCGTCGAGCAGCCCGCGCACGAGCTGCGCGGCCTCGATCATCGTGCTCCACGGCAGCGCGGGATCCGGATCGAGGTCGAACACGATCCGGTCCGGCCGCTCGATGTTCGACGCGTGCGCGTTCCACGTGTGCAGCTCGATCGTGCCCATCTGCGCGGCGCCGAGCAGCGCGTCGACGCTGTCGAGCGACAGCAGCGGACCATGGCCCGGATCGAGCCCTTCGTGTTGCGTGACGAACGGAATCTCGCGGCGCTCCGCGTGCTTCTGGAAGAACAGCTCGCCGGTGATGTCGCCCGGTGCGCGCACCAGCGACACCGGCCGGCCCTTCAGGTCGCGCAGCAGCCACGGCGCGACCCACTGCCAGTAACGTGCGAGATCGATCTTGCGCGTGCCGCTGTGCGGATCGATCACGCGATCCGGATGCGTGATGCGCACGCGGCCGAGCTGATCGGGGCTGCTGTCGCTCCCCGCGTCGGCCGTGGCCCGTGACGACGTGCGCGACCGCGCGTGCGGCTTGCGGTCGTCCGTGTCGCGAGTCGTGCGCGCGGCGTGCTTGCGCTTGCCGTCATGCGTGGTCTGACGCTGGTCCATCGGTATCTCCGTTTCCGTATGCTTCGGCACTTCGCGCACGATCTGCGACGCGGGCTTGTCTTCGCGCAGCGCGATGAATGCGGCCTGCCGCACGATGCCGTCGCCGGTCCATTCCGCGAATTCGCATTCGGCGACGAGCGTCGGCTCGATCCAGTGCACCGGCGTGCGCGAGCGCTCGCGCGGCGGCGGATCGAACGGCGTCGCCGCGCGCTCGTGCTTGCGCAGGATCGGCGCGAGCTTGTCGAGCATGCGCGTATCGAAGCCCGTGCCGACACGGCCGACGTAGCGCAGCGGCCCCGGCCCGCGCGACCGCTTGCCGCTGCCCGCCGGTTCGTGCACGCCGAGCAGCAGCGCGCCGAAGCCGCTGCGGCTGCCCGACGGCTCGGTATAGCCGCCGATCACGAACTCCTGACGGCGCCGGCACTTGAGCTTGATCCACGCAGGCGAACGGCCTGCGCGATAACGCGAATCGGCGCGCTTGCCGATCAGTCCTTCGAGCCCGGTGTCGCATGCGCTCGCGATCAGCGACGCGACGTCTTCGCCGAGATCGGGCGAGAAGCGCAACCGCGCGGGGTCGCTGTCGGCGAGAAGCGGTTCGAGCAGCGCGCGGCGCGCGGTGAGCGGCGCGTCGCGCAGGTCGTAACCGTCGAGATAGGGCAGATCGAATACGAACAGCGTGACCTCGTCCGAGCGCCCTGCGCCGAGTGCGTTCTGCAGCGCCTGGAAGTCGGGCAGACCGTTCGGTCCGAGCACGACGGCCTCGCCGTCGAGCCATGCGTCGTCGACGTCGAGCGCCGCGAGCGCGTCGCGCTGCGCGCGCAGCTTCGCGGTCCAGTCGCGGCCTTCGCGCGTCATCAGCGTGACGTGCCGCCGCGTGCCCTTCCCCGCAATGCGCGCAAGCATCCGGTAACCGTCGAACTTCAGTTCGTAGCACCAGCCGCCCTGCGTCGGCGGCGCATCGACGAGCGTCGCGAGCTGCGGCGCGACACGTTCGGGCAGCGGCGCGCGCACCGCGCCGTCGACGTCGGACGGCTCGGCGGGTGCGCTCGCGTCGGCATCGGCATCGGCGGCGTGATCGTGGCCGTCGTGCCGCCCGGCGCGCGTACCGCGTTTGCGAGCCGGATCGGCCTTGCCGGCCTTGGCGGCCTTGCCGGCCTGGTCGCCCCGGCCGCGCCGCGCACCGCGCGCGCGCGCCGAGCCGCCGTCCGCGTCCGCCCGTGCCGAAGGCGCGGCACCGTCATGCACGCTGCCCGGCCGCTCGCCGACGACGTCGAATTCGTCCGCGCTGCGCGCAGCGTCGTCGCGCTCCTTGATCAGCAGCCACTGCTCCTGCCGCCCTTCCTGCCGGCCGCTGCGCACGAGCGCCCAGCCGCCGTGCAGCTTGTGGCCGTCGAGCCGGAATGTCAGCTTGCCGGCCCGATAGCCTTCGCGCGCGTGCGCGAGGCCGCCGTCGGGCGTCCACGTGCCTTCGTCCCACACGACGACCGAGCCGGCGCCGTAATGCCCGGCCGGAATCTCGCCTTCGAACGACGCGTATTCGAGCGGATGGTCCTCGACGTGCACCGCGAGGCGCTTCACTGTCGGATCGAAGCTCGGCCCTTTCGGCACGGCCCACGATTTCAGCGTGCCGTCGAGTTCGAGCCGGAAGTCGTAGTGCAGCCGCCGCGCGTGGTGTTCCTGGATCACGAAGCGCAGCGGATGTCCCGTACGCGCGGCCGGCCGCGCCTCGGGCTTCGCGGCCGCCTTCGTGCGGCGCCGGCCGTGCGCGCCTTCGGGCTCCGGCGTCGCGTCGAAGTGGCGCTTGCGGCGATACGGATCGAGCTTGCCGGCCATCGTGTCACCTCGCGTTGCGCGGCGTCATCCGCGCTCAGGCTGCGTGCTTGCGGCGCGCGGCGGTCTTCTTCGCCGCATGCTCGCCGCCGCCCGCACGTTTCGCGGCCGGCCGCTTCGCCGCGGTCCTCGCGGCCGCGCCCTTCGCCGCGGACTTCGCGGCCGGCTTGCGACGCGCGCCGCCGCGCGACGACGCAGACGAGGATTCCGTGTCCTCGTCCTCTTCCGCCTCGCTGCGCGCGTTGCGTTCGTTGCGCAGATCCGCGGCCCGCGCGCCGGCACCGCCCTTCAGGCTGCGCTTCAGCAGCTCGGTCAGGTCGACCACGTTGGTCGCCGCGCGGCCGGTCTGCGGCGGGCGCTCCTCGATTTCCTCGATCTTGCCCGCGCGCACCTTGCGCTCGACGAGTTCGAGGATGTCGTCGCGGAACGTGTCGTGATACTCGTCGGGCGTCCATTTGCCGGACATGTCGTCGATCAGCTTCCTCGCCATCCCGAGTTCGCGCGCCGTCACGCCCGCGCGCTTCGCGTCGTCGGCCGGCACCTGCAGCTCGTCGAGCGGACGCAGCTCCTCCTGCCAGCGCAACGTGTCGAGTGCGAGCATCGGCCCGACCGGGATCAGCGCACCGAGATGCTGCCGATCGCGCATCACGACGAGCGCGATGCCGATCTTGCCGCTGTCCTTCAGCGCGTCGCGCAACAGCGCATAGACCTTCTCGCCCTTGCGGTCCGGCACCAGGTAGTACGGCGTGTCGAGATACAGGAACGACACCGCGTCCTCGTCGACGAACGTCAGGATGTCGACGGTCTGCGTCGACTCGGGGTTCGCGGCGCGAATCTCCTCGTCGGTCAGCACGACGTAGCGCTCCTTCTCGTACTCGTAGCCGCGCACGATGTCCTCGCGCGCGACCTCCTTGCCGGTGCGCTTGTTGATCTGCCGGTAGCCGATCGGGTCCATCGAGCGCTTGTCGAGCATCCGGAACGACGGCTTGACGGTGCGCGTCGCCGGGAACAGCTGCACCGGCACGTGAACGAGCCCGAAGCTGATCGCGCCTTTCCATATCATCCGCGGTGGCATGCCAGTCCTCCTTTGCTGCGGACGCGCCCGCCGCCCGACGCGGCGGGCCGCGCTAGGCCGGCAGCTCGGCTGCCTGCTGCTCGCGCGCCCACACGCGATGCCGGCCGATCTCGCCGGAAAACGCGCCGAGCACCGCGTCGAGATCGACCGCTTGCCCGACGCACACGCCTTCGGCCGGGTCCGGCAGGTGCGCGGCGCTCAACAGTTGGCGCCCCGAGCCGACCGCCGCGATCGGCTTCAGGTGCTTGAACGCCTCGCGCACGAAGTGCCGCGCATCGGCGCTGTGCGTGAGATCGTGTCCGTCGCCGCCGCACACGAACACCGCGTCGAACATCACCGACGGCATCCCGGCGAGCGTCGCCTGCGGCACGAGGCTGCCGATCGGCGCGAGCGTCGGCGCGACGATCGTCAGCACCGCGCCGGCTGCCGTCAGTGCACTGCGCACCTGCTCGACGAGCGCCTGGTTCACGCCCGGCGTCGCGACCAGCGCGATCTTGCGCGAGCGGACGTCCGGCTTCGACCGGCCGATCAGGCTCAGCGACGGCGCGCGCTGCCTGACGGCCGGCGTCGTGGCCGTTTGCGGCGCCGGCAGCCCGAGCCGCTCGGCGACCTGCGCGGCGAGCCCCGCATCGAAGCGCGCGAGGATCTCGTTGACCACGCGCTCGCGGATCTCCGGCTTCGTCACCTTGCCGAGCTCGAAGCAGTACGCATCGCGGATATGCCGCTGCTCGATGTCGGTCATGCTCTGATAGAACATCGCCGGCTGCGAGAAATGATCGGCGAACGATTCGCTGCGCACGCGCACCTTGTCGCCTTCGAGCGGCTCGTGCACGGTCTCGAATCCGCCGCCCGACGGTGCGGGCGGCGTCTCGCGCGGCCAGCCGCCGTTCAATGAATTCGGTTCGTACGACGCCTGCCCGACCGCGATCGTCTGCCGGTGCATCGCGTCGCGCTGGTTGTTCGCGAACGGGCACAGCGGCCGGTTGATCGGCAGCTCGTGGAAGTTCGGGCCGCCGAGCCGGCTCAGCTGCGTGTCGGTGTACGAGAACAGGCGCCCCTGCAGCAGCGGATCGTTCGTGAAGTCGATGCCGGGCACCACGTGCCCCGGATGAAACGCGACCTGCTCGGTTTCCGCGAAGAAGTTGTCGGGGTTGCGGTTCAGCGTCATGCGCCCGATCGGCTTCACCGGCACGAGTTCTTCCGGCACGAGCTTGGTCGGGTCGAGCAGGTCGAAGTCGAACTTGCGCGCGTCGGCCGGATCGATCAGCTGCACGCCGAGTTCGAACTCCGGATAGTCGCCGCGCTCGATCGCCATCCACAGATCGCGCCGGTTGAAGTCGGGATCGTGGCCGGCGATGCGCTGCGCCTCGTCCCACAGCAGCGAATACGCGCCGCTCACGGGCCGCCAGTGGAACTTGACGAAATGCTCGGCGCCGGCCGCGTTGACGAAGCGGAACGTGTGCACGCCGAAGCCGTCCATCGCGCGGTAGCTCGCGGGCAGCGCACGGTCGGACATCAGCCACAGCACGGTGTGGGTGGTCTCCGGCACGAGCGACACGAAGTCCCAGAACGTGTCGTGCGCGGACGCGCCGGTCGGCATCTCGTTCGGCGCCTCGGGCTTCACCGCGTGCACGAAGTCGGGAAACTTGATCGCGTCCTGGATGAAGAACACCGGCATGTTGTTGCCGACCAGATCGTAGTTGCCTTCTTCCGTGTAGAACTTCACCGCGAAGCCGCGCACGTCGCGCACGGTGTCGGCCGAGCCGCGCGGGCCCTGCACGGTGGAAAAGCGCACGTAGACCGGCGTCTCGGCGGCCGGATCCTGCAGGAACGCGGCCTTCGTATAGGCGGCCATCGACTCGTACACGCGGAACACGCCGTGCGCGGCCGAGCCGCGCGCATGCACGACGCGTTCGGGAATCCGCTCGTGATCGAAGTGCGTGATCTTCTCGCGCATGATGAAGTCTTCGAGCAGCGACGGACCGCGCGCGCCGGCGCGCAGCGTGTTCTGGTTGTCGGCGATGCGCACGCCCTGGTTGGTGCGCAGTGCCTGGCCGTCGGGCCGCAGCCGGTTCTCGTCGAGCTGGCGCGACTTCGCGCTGTCGGGTTGCGGCGGATTGGACGGCGGCTGGCCGGATTGAGGGGGATTCGTCATCGGCGAGTCCTCGTTGTCGGTTCGGTGAAGCGCGGCTGCATCGCGACGCGCACGCGTGCCGGCGCGGAAAATGGACGAGCCGGGCGGCGCGCGCAGCCACGGCCCGCCGGTGTCGCCGCAGGCGACTGCGGCGTCAGGGCGCGCGCAATGCGCGCTCGAACTCCGCATGCGTCACGTCAAGCGCGACGCTGCATTCGATCGCGGCATCCTCGACGCGCGGCTTCTGCTCGTCAACCGCGCGCCGCGCGCGGTCGCACAGCTGGGTGCGCACGCGCAGCCGGTCCGCTGCACCGAGCGACGCGTAGCGTTCGAGCACGTCGGGGTCGAACCGCATGTCGACCGCACAGCGCCATGCACGCGCGCTGTCCTCGGCGGGCACGCGCACCCACGACACGTGAATCGTCAGCCGGCCCGACACGTCATCGGCATCGGAAACGACCGTCGACTCGGACGGAAAGCCGTTCGCGAGCGCCCCCTCGAGCTCGGCGATGCGCTGCGAACGGTCGGGCATGGCCGTCATCGGCGCACGACTCCCAGCAGCAACGTGACCAGGAAGATCACGACGAAGATGTAGAACAGGATCTTCGCGATTTCGGCCGCGCCGGCCGCAATGCCGCCGAAGCCGAACACGGCGGCGATGATCGCGATGACGAAGAAGATGAGAGCGTATCGAAGCATGAATTCCTCCTGGAGAACGGTGACCGTCGGCGCCCGTCGCCGGCGATCAAGAATCGTGCTTGTGCCTGGGTTTGCCGTGGGTCGGCGTCGAAGCCATTTTTTCGAGCTCCTTCTCGCTCATCGATTTGGCCATCGACTTCGAAGGCGGCTTCAGGTCCTTCATTTTGGTGTCGCCGCGCTTGGCCGACAGGGCGGCCCCCGCGGCGCGCTGCTGTGCCTGGGACTTGGCTGGCATGGCTTTCCTCCTTTCGGTGACGCGCGCGGGCACCGCGGCTCGCGGGCCGCGCGCGGTTCGAACGGTATCGTCATGCGGCGTCGCGCCGGCGCAGTTCGGCCGGCGGGATCTTCATCGCCTGGCGATACTTGGTGACGGTACGACGCGCAAGAAGGATGCCGCGGCCCGCGAGATTCTGCGCGAGCGCGACGTCCGACAGCGGATCGGTGTGCCGCTCGCTCGCGATCATGTCGCGGATCAGCACCTTCGCGGCGGACGCCGAGCACACGCCCTTGCCGGCCGCCTCGAGCTTGCGCGGGAAAAAGTGCTTGAACTCGAACGTGCCGTGCGGCGTGGCCATGTACTTGTTGCCCGTCGCGCGCGACACCGTCGATTCGTGCAGGTCGAGTTCCTCGGCGATGTCGCGCAGCACCAGCGGCTTCATCGCGATCTCGCCGTAGCGGAAGAAATCGCGCTGCCGCGCGACGATGCATTCGCCGACGCGCTGGATCGTGTCGAAGCGCTTCTGCACGTTGCGGATCAGCCAGCGCGCCTCCTGCAGCTGCTGGCCGAGCGGCGAATCGCGCTCGCCGCTCGACTGCGCGAACAGCGTCGCATAGCGCTCGTGCAGCCGCGCGCGCGGCAGCACCGCCGGGTTGATCGTGACGATCCACTCGTCGCGCACCTGGCGCACGATCACGTCGGGCACGACGTAGTCGCCGCGCGTGCTGCCGTAATGGTTGCCCGGACGCGGATCGAGCCCGCGCACCAGCGCGCACGCGGCCTGCATGGTCGCCTGGCTGCAGCCGACGCGCCGCTGGATCTCGGCCGTCTCGCGGCGCGCGAGCCGTTCGAGATGTTCGCGCGCGATCACCTTCGCTTCCGCGAGCGCCGGCGTGCCGGCCGGGATCGCGTCGAGTTGCAGCCCCAGGCATTCGGACAGCGAACGCGCGGCGATGCCCGGACGATCGAGCATCTGCACGAGCCGCAGCGCGACGGACAGATCCTGCTCGGACAGCAGCAGCGCGGGATCCGCGGCGGCCAGCAGTTCGCCGAGTTCCTGGCGCAGGTAGCCGTCGTCGTCGAGCGCGTCGATCACGAGACGCGCGGCCTCGCGGTCGCGCCGGTTCAGCGGATACAGACGCAGCGCGTCGTGCAGCTGCTGGTGCAGCGACGGCTCGGCGGCCATCCATTCGCCGGGCGACAGGTCGCCGCCGTCCTCGCCCTGACGGCCCGCGCCGCGCGGCGCGGGCGCCGCCGTGTACGACACGTCGGCATCCGGCGGGCGGACGTCGTCGGGTTCCGGCGCCGGCTCGGGCGCCGTTGCTTCGGGCGTCGCCTCTGGCGCATCGGCGACGACTTCGTCGTCGCCCTGGCCATCTTCGAGAAATGGATTCGAGTCGAGCGCCTGCCGCAATTCCTGCTGGAATTCGAGCGAAGACAACTGCAGCAGGCGAAGCGACTGCTGAAGCCTCGGCGTGAGTGCCAGATGCTGTCGCATCTGGAGCGCAAGCGTGACGGACATCGATGCCCTCCTGACAGTGTGCGGAATTCGTATGCAGGAATCGATGCAGCTTCCGTGCCAGCGCGCCGAAGCGCCGTAGGGCGCGGTTCTCCGGAGTTCGGTCCCCGATATGGGCAGCCATTGAAGCCGCTTTTTTACAAGCGCCGGGAAGTTAGGGGGCACGGAATTCGCGCAGCAGCCGGCGGCGCCGCTGCGGCGCGCGCCGTCACGACCGCCGTTGCGCGCGCCAACGTCGCTTCATGCGCCGTGACGCATCGATGCAACCGCCGACTCACCGCTTCGCGTCGCTGCGATCGACCGCCGAGCGGTCGAGAAACGCGGTGGTCAGCGCCGGCAGATGACGCAGCAGCCACGCCGCCATGTCGTGTTCCTCCTTCAGGATCCGTTCGCAGCACGCGCGGATCTCTTCCTCGCCGGCCGCGCGGGCCGCCGCGACCAGCACGGTATAGGCGGCGATCTCGACCTGCTCGAACGCGTAGACCGCCATCGCGCCCTTCACCGCTTCGTCGCTCGCCATCATCTCGCCCGCGACCTGCCCGTATCCGGCGATCCGTGCCGCGAGATCCTTGATCGCGGACGGCGCCGTGCCGAGCCGCTGCAGGCACGCGTCGACGAGCGCCTGCTGACGCCGCGTAGCGTCGAGATGCACGCGCAAGCGATCCTGCAGCGCCGGGTAGTGCGCGACGCGTTGCGCCTGCGCGTCGAGCAGCGCCTCGGCCTGGCGCTCCATCGCATACGCGTCGCGCAGCCAGTCCTCCAGATGGACATGCGGGTTCGCCATCGCGTGCCTCGGGCTCCTGCCGTCACGATGCGGCGGGGCCCGCATCGTGACGGCGGCGTTGCATCAGATCAGTACTGCATCGGCGGCGGCGTGCCCGGCAACGGCTTGTCGCCCTGCGCGCCGTTCGATTGCGGCGGCGGCGCATCGGCTGCCTCGCCGCCGGCCGCGCCGGCCGGCATCGTGGTGTGCGGCGACGGACGCGTGTCGTAGCGCGTGTTCGCGTCCGGCATCGTCGTGGTCGGCGACGCGCCGGTGCCGTCCGGCGGCGGTGGCGGCGCACCGCGCGTACCGTAGGGGCCCTGCGGTTGCGTGCACGCGGCCAGCGCGCACGCGGCCGCGAACGCACACGCGCCCACGCGTATCGTCTGGATCGGTTTCATCGGAATCCTCCGTGGAGTCGGCGGCAACGAGCCGGCCGTCCGGCACGGCTCACAGCCGGTTGAAATGGAAATCGCCCGCATACGCGGTCGGCGCACGGCGCGCCATCATCGTGTCGAACTCGGCGGCCACGCGCGTGAGAGCGCCGCGCTGCCGGCCGATATCGGCGCGTTCGAGCGCCGCGAACGCGTCGGCGTCGAACGTCACGGTCAGCGACGCCGGGTGCCCGTCGACGCGAAAGCCGAAGTGCAGCGCGCCGGCCGGCTGCTCCTCGGCATGAAACGGCATCGCGCGCGCCTCGAAGTGGCGGCCGAGCGTCTCGGCCACGTCGCGCAGCAGGCCGGGTTTCACGCGGATGCTCATCGCAGGCCCTCCTTGAAGCGGGTGAACGCGACGGGCGGCACGCCCGTCGGCACGGCATGGATCGGCGGTTGACGCGCCGGCGGCTCGCGCTCCGGCGGCGGATGGACAGGCGGGTCGCCCTCCGGATCGTGAAACGGCTCGGGCACGCCGGGCGGCACGTCGGCCGGCACGGGCACGTCGGGGTCGGGGTCGACGTCGGGCACCGGCGGCTCGGGCCGGTGCAGCGATCGGGCGGGGTCTCGGTTCATGGCATTCGACCGTCGTTGCGTTGTACTCGCGGCAATCGGACCGGCAGCGCCGCGGGCGCGCCGTCCTCTGCTTCGCGCCTGGATGGCCGCAATGCATGTGCCGCGTTGCCCGTCGCGTTTGCGCGCGGCGACGTACGCAGATGCATCGCGCAGCGCGACGCGCCATGCATTCGCTACACCGCACGCTGCAATTCTTTCAACTGCATCGCATCACGCTTCGTACGCGGCCATCACGAGCCACAGCTCGCGGCCGTCGTCGCGCACGCGAGCGGCAAGCGCGTACGGATCGGCCGGCTCGCATGCGCGCTGCAGCGCGAAGCGCGCCGGCTCGGTCGCGCCGAACGTCTCGTCGAGCGGCCGCACGTCCGCCTTGCCTTCGAACATCCGGCGATCGGGTCGATAGATCAGCGGCTCCTGTTTCCATGCGCTGAAATGGTTCTTCACCGATTCGAACCCGCCGCCGCAGACGTTGACCTCATAGCGCACTCCTGGTTGTCGTTTCGGAATCGTCATCGTGCCTCCCGCTTCGTGTTGGTGGCCGCGCGCGCATGACGCCGCGCCGTGTGGTGTCCATCACAGGCGCACGCGGCAAGTCGCGTGCCGCCGCGCACTGCGGGCACGCTCGTTGCGGCAGTGAACGCGTGATGTCACCGACACGGAGCCCTGCCATGAAGGATTCGACCCGGTCCGGCCGCGACGCGCCGGCGCACGAGCGGCACCCGGACCCGACGCCGCCGCTGAAGGACCAGGACCAGACGAAGACGCGCCATTCGGAGCGTCATATCGACAAGCAGCTCGAGGACACGTTTCCGGCGAGCGACCCGCCGGCGACCGGCGGCGTCACGCGCATCGAGCCCGACACGCCGCCGGGCACGCACGACGGCGGGCCGTGGGAAGACCCGGCGAAGCGCCGCGACGAATGAAGGATGGCGGCCCGGCTCGTGCCGGGACGGCGCGCCAGCGGCACGCCGCTTGCTGAACCGGACGGCCCTGCATTCAACCCGCAAGGAGGACTACATGCATCGCGTCAACGAAATCATGTCGCAGGACGTCGTGCGCATCGCGCCGACCGATTCGATCCGTCATGCGGCGCAGCTGATGGAGCGCTACGACATCGGCGCGCTGCCCGTGTGCGACAACAACCGGTTGATCGGCATGGTCACGGACCGCGACATCGCGGTGCGCGCGATCTCGGCCGGCAAGCCGCCGGAAACGCGGGTTCACGAAGTCGCATCGGGCCCGATCGAATGGTGTTTCGAGGACGATTCGCTGGAAGAGATCCAGCACTACATGGCCGACGCGCAATTGCGCCGCCTGCCCGTCGTCGATCACGACAAGCGCCTGGTCGGCATGCTGTCGCTCGCGGATATCGCGACGCGCACGGCCGGCCCCGCGCGCGACGACGTCGCGAACACGCTCGAGGGCGTGTCGCAACCGAAGCAGACGTGACGGGGCGATCCTCGCTCCGCCCGACAACCCGCGCGACCCCCAGGGCCCCCAGGGCACGGTCGCGCCTCACGCAGCCAGGAGGACAACCATGCAGACTCCCGATCAAGGACAGACCCGCATCGTCGGCAAGGGCGCCGCGACCGCAGCCGGTCCCGGCCCGGACGTGATGGCGGCCGACACGCTGGAAGGCAACAAGGTCTATACGACCGATGGCGACGATGTCGGCAAGATCAAGGACATCATGCTCGACGTGCGTTCGGGTCGCGTCGCGTATGCCGTGCTGTCGAGCGGCGGCCTGCTCGGCATCGGCGACAAGTTGCTCGCGATCCCGTGGAGCGCGCTCACGCTCGATACCGAACGCAAGTGTTTCCTGCTGTCGGTATCGTCCGAGCGCATCCGCAATGCGCCGGGCTTCGACAAGGATCACTGGCCGGCGATGGCCGACCCGCAATGGGCCGCGCCGCTGCACGAGTATTACGGCAGCACGCCGTACTGGAGCGCGGGCGACGAGCTCGGGCTGACCGATCCGACCGAGGACCTGAACGATCCGCGCACGCGCGGCCCTCACTGATCGTTCGACTCATCGCTCACGATTTGCCGGCGTTGTCGTAGCCGACGAGCCCCGCGGAATGCGGGGCTTTTTTTCGACCGGAAGGCATGCGGCACGCGTCAGCGCCGCGGCGGCGGATAGCGCAGCGCGTCGACCAGCAGCGCGAACGCAGGGGTCGGCTGACGGCGGCTCGGGTAATACAGGTGGTAGCCGGAAAACGGTTCGCACCAGTCTTCCAGCACGCGCACCAGCCGGCCGTCGGCGAGGAACGGCTCCAGTTGCCCCTCGGTCAGATACGCGAGCCCGCGCCCGGCGAGCGCAGCCCGCAGAATCAGCGTGCTGCTGTTGAACACGAGCTGGCCGTCGACCCTGACGTTCAGTTTGCGCCCGCGTTTTTCGAACTCCCACGCATAGAGCCCGCCGTGGCTGGACAGGCGCAGGTTGATGCAGCTGTGCTCGGTGAGCGCCTGCGGCGTGCGCGGCGGCTTGCGGGTCGAGAAATACGCCGGCGATCCGGCAACGGCCATCCGCATCGGCGGCCCGATCCGCACCGCGATCATGTCCTTCGCGATGGTTTCGCCCGGCCGCACGCCGGCATCGAAGCGATCCTTCACGATGTCGGTCAGGCCGTAGTCGACCTGCACCTCGACCTTGATGTCCGGATAGTCGTCGACCAGTCGCGCGATGGCCGGCCACAGCACCGCTTCGGCCGCGTACTCGGTGGCGGTGAGGCGGATCACGCCGGACGGCTTGTCGCGCAGTTCGCTGAGCTGCGCGAGTTCGCGCTGGATTTCGTCGATGCGCGGACCGATCGACGCCATCAGGCGCTCGCCCGCTTCGGTCGGCACGACGCTGCGCGTCGTGCGGGTCAGCAGCCGCAGCCCGAGCCGCGCTTCGAGCGCGCGCACCGTCTGGCTCAACGCCGACTGCGACACGCCGAGCCGCTTGCCGGCGCGCGTGAAATTCCGCTCCTGCGCGACGATCAGGAAGGCCGACAGGTCGTTCAGGTTGTCACCGGCCATTAAGAAGCTCCTCTTATCGGTCCAATCTGATTCTAGCAGCTAGTTTCTCATTGCCCGCGCCTTTACATTGACCGGGTGCGCTGGCCGCCGTCCGATCGGGCTGCGGCCGGCAGTCATCGGAGGTCACCATGAAACACGTACTCGCGGCCGTCGCCACGGCGGCCGGCATGACGGCAGCGCCCGTCGCTGCCGACAGCGGCATCGAAATCCGCCATGGCTCGGAAGTGCCGGTCACGGCGGGCCAGCCGCGCAACTTCACCGGCGACGCCGGCGTCCGGCCGCTGCTCGCGCCGAACGATGCGACGCGTGCCAGCGTCGGGCTGGTCGACTTTGCGCCGAGCGCACGCACGGCCTGGCACACCCACCCGGCGGGCCAGTTGCTGATCGTGACGGCCGGCATGGGCTGGATTCAGCAGGACGGCGGCAAGCGTCGCGTGATCGAGTCCGGCGACGTCGTGTGGATTCCGGCCGGCGTCAGGCACTGGCACGGCGCGACGGACACGACATCGATGAGCCACGTCGCACTCACGTACGTGCTGGATGGCAGGAACGTCGACTGGCTCGAGCCCGTGTCGGACGGCCAATATCGCAACGAGGAAGCGAAATGAACGCAACCGCAACGGCAACGACCACGGCAGCCATCGCGCTGGCCCTTTCACTCGGCGCGGCCGACACGCCGGCGGCGCCCGGCTCGCAACGCGGCACGCTGTCGGAAGCGGACGTCCGCTCGGTATCGCCCGCGCTCGACCGCTACGCGACGGACACGCTCGCGAACGACCTGTGGAAGCGGCCCGGCCTGTCCGCGCGCGAGCGCAGCATCGTCACCGTCGCGGCGGTGATCGCGCGCAACCAGGGCGTGCTGATGTCCGAGCAGTTCGCGCTCGCGCTGGACCACGGCGTGACGCCCGCCGAACTGTCGGAAATCATCACGCATCTGGCCTTCTACGCCGGCTGGGGGAACGCGATTGGCGCGACCGCCATCGCCGGCCGGCTGTTTGCCGCGCGCCATATCGCGCAGGACCGGCTTCCGCGCGCGTCGGTCGAGCTGCTGCCGCTCGACGAGCATGCGGAAGCCGACCGCGCCGCACGTGTCGCCGCCAGTGCGGGGCCGGCATCGCCGGGCCTCGTGCGCGACACGAGCGACGTGCTGTTCAAGAACCTGTGGCTGCGCCCCGGCCTCGCGCCGCGCGACCGCAGCCTCGTGACGGTCAGCGCGCTGATCGCCAACGGCCAGGTCGCGCAGATCCCGTTCCATCTGAACAAGGCGATGGACAACGGGCTGACGCGCGAACAAGCCGGCGAGGTCGTGAACCAGCTCGCGTACTACGCGGGCTGGCCGAACGCCTTCTCGGCCGTGCCGGTCGTGCGCGCGGTGTTCGACGAGCGCGGCCTGAAGTAGCCGCATCCAACCCGGAGGAATCGAATCATGTCATCAGGTATCCAAAACAAGGTCGTGGTCATCACGGGCGCCAGCAGCGGCCTGGGCGAGGAAACGGCCCGCCATCTCGCGCAAGCCGGCGCGCGCGTCGTGCTCGGCGCGCGCCGCATCGAGCGGCTGGAGGCGCTCGCGCACGCGCTTCGCCTGGACCCCGCCGCGATCCAGAAAACGGACGTGACCGACCGTGCGCAGGTGCAGTCGCTCGTCGACCGCGCGGTCGCGCTCCACGGCCGCGTCGACGTGCTGCTCAACAATGCCGGCCTGATGCCGAGCTCGATGCTCGACAAGCTGAAGATCGACGAATGGGATCGCATGATCGACGTCAACGTCAAGGGCGTGCTGTACGGCATCGCGGCCGTGCTGCCGCAGATGCAGAAGCAGATGGCCGGGCACATCATCAACGTGTCGTCCGTTGCCGGCCACAAGGTCGGCCCCGGCGGCGCGGTGTACGCCGGCACCAAATGGGCCGTGCGCGCGATCTCGGAAGGGCTGCGCCAGGAGGTCAAGCCTTGGAACATCCGCACGACGATCGTGTCGCCGGGCGCCGTCGCGACGGAGCTCACCAGCACGATCACGGACCCGGACGTCGCCGCCGGCATGGCGAAGACCTATGAAAAGGCCATCGCGCCGACTGCGTTCGCGCGCGTGGTCGAGTTCGCGATCAGCCAGCCGGAAGACGTCGACATCAACGAGGTGCTGTTCCGGCCGACGAGCCAGGCGTATTGATGATGCAACAACCTGCCGCTGCCGGGCCGCCCCGGCCCGCACCAAACCCGTGGAGATCGACGCGATGCCGCATGTGATCGTCAAGGCATGGCCCGGAAAGACCGACGAACAGAAGCGGAAACTGGCGGAGGCGATCACGCGCGACGTGATGTCGATCCTCGGATACGGGCGCGAGTCGGTATCGGTCGCATTCGAGGAAATCGACGCCAGCCGGTGGAAGGACGACGTGTACGTCCCCGACATACAGGGTCGTCCGGACATCCTGTTGAAGAAGCCCGGCTACCGGATGTAGGACGCACTGCCATGTCACGTTCGTATTCGCCCGTCGCGCGGGAAGACGCCGTGCTGCGCGCGCTGATGCCCGTCATCGCGGCCGTGCTCGCCGGCTTCGCGATCATCGGTGTCGCGCTGCCGGTGCTGCCGCTGCACGTGCGCGACGGCCTCGGCTTCGACACGTTCGTCGTCGGGCTCGTCGCGGGCGCGCAGTTCGGTGCGGCGCTGCTGTCGCGGCTCTGGGCGGGCGCGTGCTGCGACCGTCATGGCCCGAAACAGGCTGTCGTCGCAGGGCTCGTCGGCGCGGTCGCGGCCGGGCTGCTGTATCTGCTGTCGCTGGCGTTCGTCGCGAGCCCGGTGCTGTCCGTGTCGATCCTGATCGTCGGACGCGCGATGCTCGGCGCGGCGGAGAGCTTCATCATCACCGGCGCGGTCGCGTGGGGACTCGCGCGCGTCGACGACCGGCACGCGGGCAAGGTCATCGCATGGGTCGGCACGGCCATGTTCGCGTCGATGGCGCTCGGCGGCCCTGCCGGCACGATGCTTTATGCGCGCGGCGGCTTCATCGCCATCGCACTGGTCACGATGCTGCTGCCGCTTGCCGTTCTGCTGTATCTGGTCCGCGTGCCGGCCGTGGCACCGCATCCGCACGCCGCCCGTTCGTCGCCGTGGGCCGTGATGCGCGCCGTCTGGCTGCCCGGCGTCGGCGCCGCGTTCGCGAGCATCGGTTACTGCGCGATCCTCGCGTTCGGTTCGCTGTTCTACACCGACCGGCACTGGCATCCGGTGTGGCTGGCGTTCACCGCATTCGGCCTCGCGCTGATGCTCGCGCGCACGGTAGCCGGCCATCTGCCCGACCGGTTCGGCGGCGCGAGGACCGCGCTCGCATTCGTCGTCATCCAGGTGGCCGGGCTGATCCTGATGGGCGTCGCCGGCACGTCGCGCGTGGCATCGGCCGGCGCCGCGCTGTCGGGCTTCGGCTATTCGCTCGTCTATCCGGGCCTCGGCGTCGAAGCCGTGAGCGGCACGCCGGCCGCGAACCGCGGCCTGGCGATGGGGTTCTACACCGCGTTTCTCGACGTCGCGATGGCGGTCGGCAGCCCGGCGCTCGGCTGGGTCGGCGGCCATGCCGGGCTCGGCGCGATATTCACCGCCGCGGCAGCGGTCGCCGCGTGCACCGCCGGGGTCGCCGGCCGGCTGCTGTACGTGAAGCGGGCGTAGCGCGGCGGCGGTGGTCATCAAGCGATTCCGCGCGGCGGCAGGCGGCCGGCCCCTCGCCGCCACCGAAAGCCGCGCGCCGCACCGCCTGCCGGCTCGCCTGCTTGCTTGCCTACCTGCTTGATTGATAACCAAACAACATCAATCGATCCAAAAATCGCACTTATCGTTTCTCCGTCTCCGGGCGAACATTGCCGAAACGACAAACGACGGCTCCCCGCGCATTTCCCGATTTCCTGGAGACACCCTGATGCACCCCTCGCCCAGCCTTCCGACCGGACGTTCGAAGGCCGCCGCGGTATTCCGCGTGACGGCCGGCAACTTCCTCGAGCAGTTCGACTTCTTCCTGTTCGGCTTCTACGCAACGCAGATCTCGGCCGTGTTCTTCCCCGCCGCGAGCGAGTTCGCGTCGCTGATGATGACGTTCGCCGTGTTCGGCGCCGGCTTCCTGATGCGGCCGCTCGGCGCGATCGTGCTGGGCGCGTACATCGACGACGTCGGCCGCCGCAAGGGCCTGATCGTCACGCTGGCCATCATGGCGAGCGGCACGATCCTGATCGCGTTCGTCCCCGGCCATGCGACGATCGGCCTGCTCGCGCCCGTGCTCGTGCTGGTCGGGCGTCTGCTGCAGGGCTTCTCGGCCGGCGCGGAGCTCGGCGGCGTGTCGGTCTATCTCGCCGAAATGGCCACGCCCGGCCGCAAGGGCTTCTTCACGAGCTGGCAGTCGGCGAGCCAGCAGGTCGCGATCGTGATCGCGGCCGGCCTCGGCTTCGCGCTCAACCATTGGCTCAGCGCCGCGTCGATCGCTGCATGGGGCTGGCGCGTGCCGTTCTTCGTCGGCTGCATGATCGTGCCGTTCATCTTCATGCTGCGTCGCAACCTCGAGGAAACGCAGGAGTTCAAGGCGCGCCGGCATCGCCCGGGCATGAAGGAAGTGTTCGGCACGCTGGCGCGGAACTGGGGCGTCGTGGTCGCCGGCATGATGCTGGTCGCGATGACCACGACGAGCTTCTACCTGATCACGGTCTACGCGCCGACCTTCGGCAAGACCGTGCTGCATCTGAGCACCGCCGACAGCCTGCTCGTGACGCTGTGCGTCGGCGTGTCGAACTTCGTGTGGCTGCCGATTGGCGGCGCACTGTCCGACCGGATCGGCCGCCGGCCGCTGCTCGTCGGGATGACGGTGCTCGCGATCGCGACCGCCTACCCGGCGCTGTCGCTGCTCGCGCACGCGCCGTCGTTCGTCAACATGCTGCTCGTGCTGCTGTGGCTGTCGTTCATGTACGGGATCTACAACGGCGCGATGATCGTCGCGCTGACGGAAGTGATGCCGGTGGAAGTGCGCGTCGCCGGGTTCTCGCTCGCGTACAGCCTCGCGACGGCCGTGTTCGGCGGCTTCACGCCCGCGATCTCGACCGCGCTGATCCACATGACCGGCGACAAGGCCGCACCGGGCTACTGGATGAGCCTCGCCGCGGTGTGCGCGCTGCTCGCGACGTTCGCGCTCTATCGCCGCCACCCGGCGACGCTGACGCCCGCGCACTGACGCATCGCGCACGATCCCGGCCCACTACTCCGATTCCGCACGACCACGACCATGACAATGAAAAGCCTGCTGCTGAAACTGTGCGCGACCGCGCTCGTCGCCACCTCCGCCGTCGCCGCGAACGTCCACGCCGCCGAGCTGCACGTGATGAGCTCGGGCGGTTTCACCGCCGCGTACAAGCTGCTCGGCCCGCGCTACGCGGCGCAGTCGGGCAACACGCTCGACACCGCGCTCGGCCCGTCGATGGGCAAATCGCCCGAAGCGATTCCGAACCGGCTCGCGCGCGGCGAACCGGCAGACGCGGTGATCATGGTCGGCTACGCGCTCGATGAACTGATCAGGCAAGGCAAGGTGATTCCCGGCTCGCGCGTCGAGCTGGCCGATTCGCGGATCGGCATGGTCGTGCGCGAAGGCGCGGCCAAACCCGACATCAGCACGGCCGACGGCCTCAAGGACGCGCTGCTGCATGCGAAGTCGATCGCATACTCGGACAGCGCGAGCGGCGTCTACATCGAGCGCGAGTTGTTCAGGAAGCTCGGCATCGAGGATCAGGTGAAGTCGAAGGCGACGATGATTCCGCGCATTCCGGTGGCATCGGTCGTCGCGAACGGCGACTACGAAATCGGCTTCCAGCAGGTGAGCGAACTGCTGCCCGTGAAGGGCGCGACGTACGTCGGCAAGATTCCCGAAGCGCTGCAGTCCGTCACGCGCTTCGCGGCCGGCATCCCCGTCGGCGCGCAGCATCCGGCCGAAGCGAAGGCGCTGCTCGACTATCTCGCGTCGCCGGACGTGCAGCCGGAAGTGAAGTCGACCGGGCTCGACTCCGTCGCCGCCCATTGAGCGCCCACGACGGGAACGCGTGCGTCAGGCCGCGTTCCCGTCGCGCCCGCTATCGGCCGTGCCATCGGCCCCCGCATCGCCTGCGCCGTTCGGGCACGCAGGCCCGCTCCCGCTCAGCACGCGTGCGAGCTGCGCACGATCGCATGCCCCTTCCCACGACGACACGAAGATCACCGCGCACGCATTGCTGATCACGCTCGTCAGCGCGCGCGCCTCGGACATGAAGCGGTCGATGCCGACCAGCAGCGCGACACCGGCCACCGGCAGGTCGGGCATCACCGCGAGCGTCGCGACGAGCGCGACGAGCCCGCTGCCCGACACGCCGGCCGCCCCCTTCGACGTCAGCAGCATCACGGCGAGCATCGCCGCGATCTGCGGCCCGGACAGCGGCGCGTCGCACGCCTGCGCGATGAACAATGCGGCGAGCGTCAGATAGATCGCGGTGCCGTCCAGGTTGAACGAATAGCCGGCCGGCAGCACGAGGCCGACGACGCCCTTGTCGCAGCCGAGCGCCTCGAGCTTGACGATCAGCCGCGGCAGCACCGGCTCCGTGGACGACGTCGCGAGCACGATCAGCAGTTCCTCGCGGATGTAGCGCAACAGCCGCCACAGCGCGAAGCCGTGCACGCGCGCGAGCGGCGCCAGCACCAGCGCGACGAACAGCACGCACGCGACGTAGAACGACGCGATCAGCCGCGCGAGCGAGCCGACCGAGCCGATGCCGAAGCGGCCCACGGTGAACGCCATCGCGCCGAACGCGCCGAGCGGCGCGAGCCGCATGATCATCGCGAGCACACGAAAGACGACCTGCGCGACGCCGTCGATCAGCGCGAGCACGGGCCGGCCGGCCTGCGGATACGCGTTCAGCGAAAACCCGAACAGCAGCGACAGCAGCAGCACCGGCAGCACCTCGCCCTTCTGGAACGCGCCGAGCATCGTGTCCGGGATCACGCTCAGCGCGAATTCGACGAACCCGTGCGGCTGCGCATGCCGCACATATTGCGCGAGCAGGCTCGCATCGAGATGGCGCACGTCGACGTGCATGCCGGCGCCGGGCCGCAGCACGAACGCGGCGGCGAGCCCGAACGCGAGCGCGGCGGCGGTCAGCAGATAGAACAGCACCAGCGCGCGGACGATCGTGCGCCCGATCGCTTTTCCGTTCGCGAGCGACGTGATGCCGGAGACGATCGTGCAGAACACGACCGGCGCGATCATCATCCGCACGAGGCCGACGAACGCATCGCCGAGCGGCTTCAGCATCGCGCCGATGGACGGCCAGAAGTGGCCGACGCTCACGCCGAGCGCCATCGCGAGCAGCACCTGCACGTACAGCGAACGCAGCGGTCTTGCGAGCGTCACGATGCGGCCGTCCGCGAGGTGCGGGTTCCGATCCGAGTGCGCGTGCGGCTCGTCATCGTCGGGTTCGTCGCGTGCGTCATTTCGCTGCGGCGCGGGTGGCGGCGGTGGCGGCGGCGCCGCGCTTCGCGTCGACGATCGCCTGGTGGAACGCTTCCGCGGCCGGCGTCAGCGTGCGCCCGCGCCGCTTCACGATGCCCACGCGGCGCTTGACCACCGGCTCGACGAGCGGCACGCTCGTCAGCAGCGGATGGTCGTGGCCGGGCATCGCCATCGACGGCACCGCGGCGACGCCGAGGCCCGCTTCGACGAGCCCGAGCATCGTCGTCACGTGGCGCGTCTCGCACACGCTCGGCGTGCGCGGCGCGACGGCCGTCAGCGCCTGGTCGAGCAGCAGGCGGTTGCCGGACGTCTTGTCCACCGACACGTACTCGTACGCGTAAAGTTCGTCCCACGTCACGCGCTTCTTGCGCGCGAGCGGATGATCGCGCCGGCACGCGGCGACGAACCGTTCCTGCAGCAGCAGCCTGAAGTCGATCTCGGGCTCCTGGCTGCCCATGAAGCTCACGCCGAAATCGGCCTCGCCGCTGATCACGGCGCTCAGCACCTCGTTCGCGCCCGCATCGAGCAGCTTCACGCGGATGCGCGGAAAGCGGCGGTGATAGCTCGCGATCACGTTCGGCAGGAAGTAATACGCGACCGACGGCACGCACGCGATCGTCACATGGCCGAGGCGGCTCGACGACACGTCGCGGATGCCGAGCAGCGCGACGTCGAGATCGTCGAGCAGCTGCTCCGCGCTCGGCGCGAACACGCGGCCGACGGTGGTCAGCGTGACGCTGCGCGTCGTGCGCTCGAACAGGCGCACGCCGAGCGCTTCCTCGAGCTTGTCGATCCGGCGACTCAACGCGGGCTGCGAGATGCTGATCGACTCGGCGGCCTTGCGGAAGCTGCCGAGCTCCACCACCGCGCGAAACGCCTGCAAGTCGGTCAAATCGAAGTTGATTCCCACGGGCCCCGTCTCCGCATGTCAGATGGCCGGTATTGTGCATGATTCGACGCGGCGGACCCAGCCGGGAAGATACGGGCGCGGGCGCCGGGCGCCGGGCACCGGGCACCGGGCGCCGGGCACCACACGCCGCTAAGCCCGATGCCGCAACGCGTCGATCACGATCGAGAACGCGCGCGACGCCTGGCGGCGGCTCGGGTAATACGCGTGATAGCCGGGAAACACCGGGCACCAGTCGGGCATCACGATCCGTAGCCGGCCGCGGCGCACGTGTTCCAGCACGATGTCCTCGGTGACGAACGCGATCCCGAATCCGTCGAGCGCCGCCTGCAGCAGATGCGGCTGCGTATTGCAGGTGATGCGGCCGTTCACGCGTGCCTGGATCGCGTTCCTGCCTTTCTTCAGTTCCCACGCATAGATGCCCTTCGCGGTCGCGAGCCGCAGCGTCACGCAGTCGTGATCGAGCAGGTCCTGCGGCGTCTTCGGCGGCTTGCGGCCGTCGAGATACGCGGGCGACGCGACCATCGCCATCCGGATGTCCGGGCTGATGCGCACCGCGATCATGTCCTTCGCGACCTGGTCGCCGTAGCGCACGCCGATGTCGTAGCGCTCCTCGACGATGTTCGACAGCCCGTAGTCGACCGACAGCTCGACGCGGATGTCCGGGTAAGCCGGCAGCACCTGCCTGAGCTTCGGCCAGATGATCGTGTCGATCGGATGCTCGGTGGCCGTGATCCGCACGACGCCGGCCGGCTTGTCGCGGAAGTCGGACACCGCCGCGAGCTTCATCTCGATCTCGTCGATGCGCGGCGCGACCGCCTGGAACAGTTCCTCGCCGGCTTCGGTCGTCGACACGCTGCGCGTCGTGCGCGTCAGCAGCCGCACGCCGAGCCGCGCTTCGAGATCGCGCACGGTCTGGCTCAGCGCCGACTGCGACACGCCGAGCCGCGCCGCCGCACGCGTGAAGCTGCGCTCACGCGCCACCGCGATAAACACCAGCAGATCGTTGAGGTTTTCGCGCGGCATGTCGGCGGCTCCAGTCGAAACGGACGCTCATCGTAGCATCGGCGGCGGCGCGTACCGCCCCGCGCGACGCCGTGCCGATTCATCACTCCAGCTTATCAGTCCAAGCGTGCCGCACTACTTAATCGATCGGCTGCACACCGATAGACTGCGAAGCCTTCAGGTTCCCGCGCGCCCGTGGCCGGTGTCGGGAATCGCCCACGCATGCTTTCTGGAGCCCACCCGATGAAATCCGTTGTTCGCCTGTTCGCCGTCGCCGCCGCCCTCTCCACGCCGTTGTTCGCCCATGCACAAGGCCTCACGCGCGAGCAGGTCCGCGACGACATGGTCCGCTACGAAGCCGCCGGCTTCAATCCTGCGCGCGCCAATCCGCGCACGTGGGTCGAGGACCTGCAAGCCGCGTCGGTACGCGTGACCGCCGCGCACGACGGCGACCGCCGCACGCATCTCGCCGACCGCGGCACGGTTGCCGCGCGCTGCGACTGACGCACGCGCCGCCGTCGCCACCCACCCGCACCCATCCGATTCAACGATGCACGCTGCTGCTCCTTCCCGTCGCGGGCCCGCGCCCGTTCACACCGCCGCCTGGGGTGCCGTCCTCGCGATGGCGCTCGGCGCGTTCGCGCTCGTCGCGTCCGAATTCATGCCGGTCAGCCTGCTGACGCCGATCGCCGGCGACCTGCGCATCAGCGAAGGCCAGGCCGGGCAGGCCATTTCCGTGTCCGGCGCATTCGCGCTGGTGACGAGCCTCGTGATCGCGTCGCTGGCCGGGCGGCGCGACCGCAAGCGGCTGCTGCTCGCGCTGACGCTGCTGATGATCGCTTCCGGCACGGTGGTCGCGTTCGCGCCGAACTACGCGGCCTTCATCGCGGGACGCGCGCTGATCGGCGTCGCGATCGGCGGCTTCTGGTCGATGTCGGCCGCGACGGCGATGCGGCTCGTGCCCGACAACCAGGTGCCGCGCGCGCTCGCGATCGTCAACGGCGGCAACGCGCTCGCGACGGTCGTGGCCGCGCCGCTCGGCAGCTTTCTCGGCGGCATCGTCGGCTGGCGCTGGGCGTTCTTCTGCGTGGTGCCGGTCGCCGCGATCGCATTCGGCTGGAAACTCGTGAGCCTGCCGTCGATGAAAGCCGTGCCGCACGCGGCGACCCGCAACGCGCTGAAGCTGCTCGCGCACGCGCCGGTCGCACTCGGGATGGCGGCCGTCAGCGTGTTCTTCATGGGACAGTTCGCGCTGTTCACGTACCTGCGGCCGTTCCTCGAGACGGTCACGCAGGTCGGCACGACCGCGCTGTCGCTGATGCTGCTCGCGATCGGCGTGGCCGGGCTCGCCGGCACCGTGCTGATCGGCGCGTTCCTGAAGAACGGGCTCTACCGGACGCTGGTCGTCACGCCGCTGCTGATGGCCGCGATCGCGGTCGCGCTCGTGTGGTGCGGCGCATCCGTCGCGGCGACCACGGCGCTGCTCGCGCTGTGGGGACTGACCGGCACGGCGGCACCCGTCGGCTGGTGGACGTGGCTCGCGCGCACGCTGCCGCACGACGCCGAGAGCGGCGGCGGGCTGATGGTCGCGGTCGTGCAGCTCGCGATCGCACTGGGCGCGACGACGGGCGGCCTGCTGTACGACCTGCACGGCTACCGCGCCACGTTCGCGATGAGCGCGGCGCTGCTCGTGTGCGCCGCCGCGCTCGCGTTCGTGGCCGGACGCGCGGCCACGCGGCCCGCGTCGCACGGTTGAGCGCGGCGTCACACCGCGCGGCACCGTTTTACAAGCGTCGTGTAATGCCCGTGCGGCGCGCATCATCGCGCGCCGCCGCAAGCCGATTCCAGATAACGCAGCAGCCGGTGCGGCGTCAGCGGCTTCGCGCAATGCGCGTCGAAGCCTGCTTCGCGCGCACGCTCGCGATCGCGCTGCGACGCGAACGCGCTGCACGCGATGAGCAGCATGTCGCCGGTGCGCGGATCGCTGCGCAGCCGCGTCGCGAGCTGCAGTCCGTCGAGGCCCGACATGGCGATGTCGAGCACGATCGCGAACGGCTGCCAGTCGCGCGCGAGATCGCAGACGACGAACGGGTCGTCGGCGACGCGGCATTCGAAGCCGCGCGCCTGCAGCAGCAGCTGCAACGCGTCGGCCGCATCGCGATAGTCGTCGACAACCAGCACGCGGCGCGGCCGTAGCGGCACGCTATCGGGTGCGCGCCACAGCAACACGTCGTCGGCGGCCGGATCGTCGCCGGGGTCGGTATGCATCGTGTTTCTCCTGGTGAAATGGATGCGGCCCCGACGCAAACTGCGCGCCCATATTGACTGCATCCGGCATGCCGGTTGCTGCATGTGAGCGATATCGCGATATGGGAGCCGTCGATGCGTGCACCGCAGATGTTCCGGCCCGCCGGGGCCTTCGATCCGCTTGCCGGACATGCCGCGTGCACGCGGGCGCGCCGCGCCGCACGCGCCCGCGCGGACGGGCCGCCGGCATGCGCGGGAGGTGCAGCATGACGCGCGCGACACACGCACCGCCCTCGCAGCCCTCCACGTCTTCGACGCCGTCGAAACGCGCGAAGCCCGCGACGGCCGCCCCGGAACCCGACGACGACGCGCCCGCGACGCTCGACGCATGCCGCCGCTGCTCGCTGTGGGAGCACGCGACGCAGCCGGTGCCCGGTGCGGGGCCGACGAACGCGCGGATCATGCTGGTCGGCGAACAGCCGGGCGACCAGGAGGACCGCACGGGCATCCCGTTCGTCGGCGCGGCGGGGCGCATGCTCGATCGCGCGCTGGACGAAGCCGGGATCGACCGCAAGCACGTGTACCTGACCAACGCGGTCAAGCACTTCAAATGGGAGCCGCGCGGCAAGCGCCGGCTGCACAAGACGCCCGCGCAGCGCGAGGTCGCCGCGTGCCGCTACTGGCTGCAGCGCGAACTCGATACGCTCGCGCCGCGCGTGATCGTCGCGCTCGGCGCGACGGCGCTGCGCGCGGTGCTGCAGGACAACGACGCGACGCTGGAGCGCATGCGCAAGCCGGTGCGCGCGCCCGGCGGCAGCGTCGTCGTCGCGACCTATCACCCGTCGTACGTGTTGCGCACGCGCGGCGCCGATTCGCGCGAGCACGCGTACCGGACGCTCGTCGACGCGCTGCGCACCGCGTCGCGCCTCGCGCGCGACACCGGCGACGCGCCGGGAGCCGCCGAATGAGCGACCTGCGCAGCGACGATGCCGCGCGCGACACGGCTGCCGCCGCCCCCGCCGCGAAACCGTGGTACCGGCGGCTCGGTCCCGGTCTGCTGGCCGGCGCGTCCGACGCCGACCCGAGCAACGTCGCGGTCTATGCGCAGGCCGGCAGCCAGTTCGGTTTCCACATGCTGTGGATGATCGTCGTCACGCTGCCGATGATGGTCGTCGTGCAGCTCGCGTCGGCGTTCGTGGCCCGCACCAATCGCAAAGGCCTCGTCGCGGGCATCCGCGAGCACTTCTCCGTCCGGCTCGCCCAGATGCTGGTCGTGATGGTCGTGATCGTCAACGTCGTGAACGTCGGCGCGGATCTCGCCGCGATGGGCGACGCGACGGCCCTCGTCGCCGGCGGCCGCAGCTACTGGTATGCGCCCGTCTACGGGATCGCGTCGCTCGCGCTGCAGGTGCTGATGTCCTACGAACGCTACGCGCGCTGGCTCAAATGGATGACGCTCGGCCTGCTCGCGTACGTGATCGAACTCGCGTTCGTGCACGTCGACTGGGGCAGCGTGCTGCGTGCGATCGTGCTGCCGCACATCGCGTTCACGCACGACTATGCGACGACGGCGGTCGCGGTGCTCGGCACGACGCTGAGCCCGTACCTGTTCGTGTGGCAGGCCGCGCTGGAGGTCGAGGAGACGCAGGCCGAGCGCCGCAACGGCGACGCCGCCTGTGCGCCGGGGGCGCGCCGCGCGACCGAGCGGCGCATCACGATCGATACGTGGACCGGGATGATCGTGACCAATGCGGTGTCGTTCTGCATCATGGTGATCGGCGCGGCCGTGTTCTTCGCGCACGGCAAGCACGACATCGGTTCGACCGCGCAAGCCGCCGAAGCGCTGCGGCCGATCGCCGGCGAAGCGGCGTTTCTCGTGTTCGCGTTCGGCATCGTCGGCTGCGGGCTGCTCGCGATTCCCGCGTTCGCCGGCAGCGCCGCATATGGCTGTGCCGAGGCGTGGCGGTTCCGCGAAGGGCTGAACGAGCCGGTACGGCGCGCGCCGGCGTTCTACACGGTGCTCGCGCTGTGCGTGCTCGTCGGCATCGCGATCTGCTTCAGCCCGATCAACCCGATCAAGGCGCTGTACTGGAGCGCGGTGCTCAACGGCATCGCGGCGGTGCCGATGCTCGTGCTCGTGATGCTGCTGTCGCAGCGCCGCGATGCCGAAGGTCAGCCGGGCACCGGCGTCGTATCGAAATGCTTCGGATGGCTGGCGGTCGTGCTGATGGCGGCGTCGGTGGTCGTGATGGCGGTGGACTTGCTGACCTGACGAAGCGAGCGGAAACCCGTTGCGCACGCAACCTATCAGGAAAACGCGAGGGAACGGACAGCAAAAGGCCGGGCCGCCGCACAAGCGGCACGGCCCGGCCTGCGGGCACCAATCGTTACATCATCTTGCCGCGCGATTTCTCGGCCCGCGCCGCATCGGCGGCCGACTCGACCTTCTTCACTTCCTCCGGCGGCGGCAGCACGGCCTTGAAGCCCATCGACTCGATCCACATCTCGCGCGCCCAGCCGCGGGTGTGATACAGGTGATGATCCTCGTCGGCCTCGACTTCATCGTGTGCGGCCTTCAGCGCCTTCGCCGCGTCGCCGGCCGGCAGCTGGTCCGCCGCATAGCCGATCAGTTCCCAGTTCAGGTGGTCCTTGGTCTCGGCGAGCACCACGCATTCGGCCGCGACGACCTGCGCGACCGCCGGGTCGGCCTGCTTCTTCGCCTGCTCGATCACCTGGACGAGCGACTTGCCGGTCGCCGCGACCGCGGCGCGCCCCGGCGACTGCGTATTCGGATCGAGGCCGAGCGTTTCGAATACCTTGCGCAGCACCTCCTGGTGATGCATCGTTTCGCGGTGGTACTTCTCCCATTCCTTGTGCAGGTCCTCGTCGGTCGCGCACTGGAGCGCGGCCTCGTAGATCTTCGCGCCGCCAAGCTCGGTCTCGTATGCCTGGCAGAGCAGTTCGAGGATGCCTTCGTGCTTCGATTGCCGTTGGGCCATGACTGCTTCTCCGAAAAAGCGGGCCGCACGTGCGGCCCTGGGGTTGAACCGGGCACGCGTTATTGCGCGCCCACCTTGCGTGCGACCGTCTCCGCCATGCTCAGGTGATGCTTGAGCGTCGGCAGCGTGGATTTCGCGAACGCGCGCAATTGCGCGTCCTTGCCGTCGCGCGCCTCGTCTTCGAACAACGCAACCGCCTTCTTGTGCGCATCGGGGCCGGCCGCCGCGAGATACGCGGTGTCGAAGTCGTGCCCGCTCTTGCCGCGCAGCGCTTCCACGTCGGGATCCGAAATCTGTTCGACCTGCGGCTTCATGCCCTTGCGCGCGGCGATCTCGTCGAGCTTCGCGTTCGCCTTGCCGTGGTCGGCGACCATCCGCTTCGCGAACGCGCGCACGTCGGCCGACTGCGCCTGCTTCAGCGCGAGCTGGCTCGCCTGCACTTCCGCCTTGCCGGCCATCGCGGCCTTGTCGACGAACTCCGCGTCGGCGCCCTTCGGCGCTTTCGCGATGCCGGCGTCGCCTGCGCTGGCGGCGCCCGACGACGGGTTGATCACGCCGCCCGGCACATGCGAATTCGACGCAGGCGGCTCGCTCGGCATCTGTGCCCGCGCGAGCCCCGACACGGCCAGCACGCCGGCTGCGAGCGCCGCGATCGTCCAGTTGGGTTGTTTCATGCGCTTTCTCCTTCCGTGGGGGTAGCCATCAACCGCCGACGATCGAGCCGCCGTTCGGATGCAACGTCTGTCCCGTCATGTAGCTCGCGCCTTCCGATGCGAGCAGCACGTAGCAGCCGATCAGTTCGTCCGGCTGGCCGGGGCGCTTCAGCGGCACGTTCGAGCCGAACTTCGCCACCTGTTCGGGCGTGAAGGTCGACGGAATCAACGGCGTCCAGATCGGCCCCGGCGCGACCGCATTCACGCGGATGTCACGCTCGGCCAGCTCGATCGACAGCGAGCGCGTGAACGCGACGATCGCGCCCTTGGTCGCCGAGTAGTCGGGCAGCTTCGGATTGCCGTGATACGCGGTCACCGACGCGGTGTTGACGATGCGGCCGCCCTCCTTCATGTGCGGCAGCGCGGCCTGCGTGCAGAAGAACATCCCGTAGATGTTCGTCCGGAACGTGCGCTCGAGCTGCTCCTCGGTGACGTCCTCGATACCCGGCTGCGGATGCTGTTCGCCCGCGTTGTTCACCAGCACGTCGAGCCGGCCGAGCCGCTCGACCGTGCGCGCCACCGCGTCGCGCGCCTGCGTGCGATCGCCGACGTCGCACGCGATCGCCTCGCAGCGGCGGCCGGCCTGCTCGATCAGGCGCTTGGTGTGCGCGGCATCGTCCGATTCGTTCAGGTAGACGATCGCGACGTCCGCGCCCTCCTTCGCGAAGCCGATCGCGACCGCGCGGCCGATCCCGCTGTCGCCGCCCGTCACGAGCGCGACCTTGCCGGCCAGCTTGCCGCTGCCGACGTAATCGGCCGCCTCGTCGCGCGGCTTCGGATGCATGTCCCGCTCGGTGCCCGGCTGCTGCGTCTGCTTCTGGGGCGGCGGGGTCTTTGCCGTAGTCATGGTTTCCTCCTTGGACGGGTGCCGGATGCGCAGCGCAAACGGCATGCCACGCGGCGTTGCGCCCGCGCACGGTTGCGCGCGCAGGACGCCACACGCCGCGTTGCAAGCCCATGCAGAAACGGCATGCTCAGCGCGGGCTGCCTTGCGTGGTGCCGTCAGGCCGGCGTACCGGATCGAAGTCGCGCCATTCGCCGTCCTGCCAGTCGCCTTCGACGCGCTCGATCGACTGCGCGCCGGTCGCGCGCAGCACGTCCTCGGCGGCGGCCGCGGTCGTCGGCGTCACGCGCGCGGCGAGGATCACGCCGGTCTCGGTCTTCGCGAGCGTGCCCTTCCCTTCGGCCTGCTCGCCGCGCATGCGGCCGAGCGCGCCGCCGAACGCACCGAGATACGCGCCGGCGAGTGCGCCGGCGGCCGGCACGAACCAGTAGCGCAGGCCCAGTGCATAGATGATCAAACCGACGACCACGCCGATCAGCAGCCCGCGCATCGCGCCGACCATCGCGCCGCGGCCGCCCGGCTTCGCGGCCGTGTCGGCGTAGACGTCGCCGCCGATCGGAAAGCGCGCGTGCTGGCCACCGGGGTTCAGGAAGAAGATCGACACGTCGTCCGGGCCGAACGCGCGCTCGTAAAGGTGGCGCGCTCCACCTTCCGCTTCATCGAACGTCGTGAAGCGGCCTGCGACGATCATCGCCATGCTCGTCCTCCTCGTGACGGTAACGCGCCGCGCATGCCGACGCGCGCGCGGCGCGATGCGGCGGCGCTCACATCAGCCGCCCGAGCTCCTTCGACACCGAGGCCGGTGTCGTGTATTCGCGGTCGGGAATCTGGCGGAGCATGTCCAGCACCTCCTTGTCCGCATGCGAGCGTTCGGCGCACTCGACGACGTCGGCCTTGCTGGCCGGGTAGTCCATCCCCTTCAGCGCCTTCTGCACGTCGACCGGGCTCGGCACCTTGCCGTGGCCGGCCTGGTGGCCGCCCTTGTCGTGGTCCTGCTGCGTGCGCTCGCCTTCGTGAGCGCGCGAGTGGCTGTATTCGTGGCCCGTATGTTGTCGGGATGACATGAAAACCTCCTTCGATTGAAAAACGGTAAGGAATGCGCTTACGTCGACACGCGACGCGCGCGCGCAAGCGCGGCGAACACCAGCGCGGCCGCGCCGAGCGCCACCGCGCCCGCGACCTTCGGACGCTGCACCACCGCGTTGTACGCACACCCGCGCAGCACGGGCCCTTCCATCCCTTCGCGCTCGTGCAGTGCGTGGCGCGATTCGTACAGCGCGTTGTCGTCGCGCGGCCGCGCCGGACGCACCGTGCGCTGGCCGCGCGAGAACAGCGTGGCCGCGACGCGATCGAACAGGTGCGGCGCGTGATACGCGCTGGCCGACGTGAGCTTCGCGGCGCCGCCGACGAACAGCGTGCGGCGCGGATGCGCGGCCGCGTACAGGATCGCGTCGGCGACGAGTTCGGGGTCGTAGATCGGCGGCGGCAGCTTCGCCTCGACGTTCATGTAGTTCTTCGCGTGCATCACGAACATCGTGTCCATCGCGGCCGGCTTGATCAGCGTGACCGACACCGGCAGATGGTCCGACTCGAGCTCGAGCCGCAGCGAATCGGTGAAGCCCTTCACCGCGTGCTTCGACGCGACGTATGCGCTTTGCAGCGGCACCGGCGCATCCGACACCTCGCTGCCCATGTTGATGATCGCGCCGCCGTGGAAATCGCTCTTGCGCCGGAAATGATCGGACGCGACGAGCGAGCCGTGCACGACGCCCCAGTAGTTGGTGTCGAACAGCCGGCGCTGATCCTCGAGCGGCACGGCTGCCGCCGTGCCGAAGATCGACACGCCCGCGTTGTTGACCCACGTGTCGAAGCCGCCGTAGGTCTCGGCCGCCTTCGCGGCCGCGCGCTGCAGGTCCTCGATGTTGCCGACGTCGCCGGCAACCGGCACCGCGAGACCGCCGTGCTGACGGATTTCGTCGCACAGCGTGTTCAGCGCGTCCTCGTTGCGCGCGAACAGCACCAGCTTCGCACCGCGCCGCGCTGCCTTGCGCGCGGTGACGAGGCCGATGCCGCTCGTGGCGCCCGTGATCACGATCGTCTGTTCGCCGACCGGTTTGAGCATGCACTTCATCGGGGGACTCCTTTTACGGGGCCGCGGTTATTTCGGGCGGATGGTCAGCTGGTCGCGCACGTCCTGCACGCCGTCGATCTTCCGGACGACGTCGACCGCCTGCGTGCGCTGCGCTTCGTCGGGCACGCTGCCGGTGAGCATCACGACGCCGTGGCGGGTCTTCACGTGGATGTCCCCGGCCGACAGGCCGCTCGTGCCGACCAGTTCGGCTTTCGCCTTGGTCGTGATGGTCGCGTCGCGGATCTTGGTGCCGGTGCTCGAATGCGTCGACGACGACATGGACGACGATGACGCGTCGTCGCCGGCGGCGAACACGTTCGGCGCGACGACCGTGCAGGCGGCGGCCGCGGCGATCGCGATCGCCATGCCGACACGCTTGGCGGGATGACGGCGGAATCGCGGTGCGCGGGCTTGCAGCGGGAATACCTTCATCGTGACCTCCTTTCGTGGTGCCGGCATGGCCGGCGGGTATCCCGGGCGGCGCAAACCGCGTGCCGCGCCCGGCACGCCGCGCGCGCGCGCGGGACCGCGATCAGACGCCCTTTCATCCAACGCGTTGTAATTTTTTCGGCGCACCGGAGGGCCGTTTCCCCCGCAAAGTGCCGGGCATGCCGTTTGCCGGACAGGGACGCAACGGGGCCCATCGGCGCGGCCCCGACCTCGGGAGCAACACCATGCAAAGAATTGCGTTGATCAGTGAACATGCGTCGCCGCTGGGGGTGATCGGCGGCGTGGATGCGGGCGGCCAGAACATCTACGTCGCGAACGTCGCGAAGCAGCTGGCCGAGCGCGGCCTCGACGTGGACGTGTACACGCGCTGCGACAATCCGCACCTGCCCGAAGTCGTGCAGATCGGCCCGCACATGCGCGTGATCCACGTACCGGCCGGGCCGCCCACCGACGTGCCGAAGGAGCGGCTGCTGCCGTACATGGGCGCGTTCGCCGACTACATGGTCGCGCGCATGCGGCGCGAGCCCGATCCGGTCGACGTGATGCACGCGAACTTTTTCATGTCCGGCGAGGCCGGCCTGCGCGTGAAGCGGCGCCTCGGCATCCCGCTCGTCACGACGTTCCATGCGCTCGGCCGCGTGCGGCGGCTGCACCAGGGCGCCGCCGACGGCTTCCCGGACGAACGCTTCGCGATCGAGGACACGCTCGCGCGCCGCTCGGACAAGCTGATCGCCGAATGCCCGCAGGACGCGCTCGACCTGACCACGCACTATCACGCGGACGCCGCGCGCATCGAGATCGTGCCGTGCGGATTCGACGCGCGCGAATTCCGGCCGGTGCCGCGCGTCGATGCGCGTGCGCGGCTCGGCTGGCCGCAGGACGCGTTCATCGTGCTGCAACTCGGGCGGCTGGTGCCGCGCAAGGGAATCGACAACGTGATCGACGCCGTGGCCCGGATGCCGCGCGACCCGCAACGGCCGACGCGGCTCTACGTCGTCGGCGGCAGCCAGGCGGACCCCGACCCGTCGCGCGATCCCGAGCTCGCGCGGCTCGCCGCGCTTGCGCACGACACCGGCATCGCCGACCGTGTGATCTTCGTCGGGCGCCGCGAGCGCGACGCGCTGCACCTGTACTACAGCGCGGCCGACGTGTTCGTGACGACGCCGTGGTACGAGCCGTTCGGCATCACGCCGGTGGAGGCGATGGCGTGCGCGGCGCCGGTGATCGGCAGCGACGTCGGCGGCATCCGCACGACGGTCGACGACGGCACGACCGGCTACCTGGTGCCGCCGCGCGATCCGGCCGCGCTTGCCGCGCGGCTGCTGCAGCTGCGCGCGCAGCCCGATCTGTGCACCGCGCTCGGCCGCGCCGGCTATCTGCGCGCGCACCGCTTCTACACGTGGCGCGGCGTGGCCGACCGCCTCGTCGACATCTACCGCGACGTCGCGCAGCCGCAGCGTGCCGGCACCGCGCCCAGCCGCCGCACGCCCGTCGCGACCACGCCGGGTGTCCTCGCGAACCGCAAGGAGAATGCATGATGAAGGGCTACGATCGCAAACGCGTACTCGTGACCGGCGGCGCCGGGTTTCTCGGCTCGCACCTGTGCGAACGGCTCGTGACGGCCGGCCACGACGTGCTGTGCGTGGACAATTTCTACACGGGAACCAAGGACAACATCGCGCACCTGCTCGATGCGCCGAACTTCGAGCTGATGCGGCACGACGTGACGTTCCCGCTGTACGTCGAGGTCGACGAGATATACAACCTCGCGTGCCCGGCGTCGCCCGTGCACTACCAGCGCGACCCGGTGCAGACGACCAAGACCAGCGTACATGGCGCGATCAACCTGCTCGGCCTCGCGAAGCGCGTGAAGGCACGCATCCTGCAGGCATCGACGAGCGAGGTGTACGGCGACCCCGACGTGCATCCGCAGGACGAGCGCTACTGCGGCCGCGTGAACCCGATCGGCGTGCGCGCGTGCTACGACGAGGGCAAGCGCTGCGCGGAAACGCTGTTCATGGACTATCACCGCCAGTACGGGACCGACGTGCGGATCGCGCGGATCTTCAACACGTACGGGCCGCGCATGCACCCGGCCGACGGGCGCGTCGTGTCGAACTTCATCACGCAGGCGCTGGCCGGCGAGCCGCTCACCGTCTACGGCGACGGCAAGCAGACGCGCTCGTTCTGCTACGTCGACGACATGGTCGACGCGCTGATCCGGCTGATGGACGAGTCGGGCGACGCGTGCGAACCGGTGAACCTCGGCAGCGACGACGAGATCGCGATGATCGACGTCGCGCGCGAAGTCGTGAGGATCGTCGGCACGCCGGTCGCGATCGAGTTCTGCCCGCTGCCGTCCGACGATCCACGCCAGCGGCGGCCCGATCTCGAGGCCGCGCAGCGGCGCCTCGGCTGGCGCGCGACGACGCCGCTCGCGAGCGGGCTCGCGCACACCGCGCGGTATTTCATCCATCGGCAGGCGGTGCATCACACGCCTGGCGATCTCGTGCGCAGCACGCAGATCGCGTCGCACATGCTCGCACAGATCAGCACGCAGAACCGGCCGACGACGGCGACGTGACGGCGACGACGCGGCGACGGCCGGTGCGCACCGCGCATCAGCCGTCGCGCTTCGTCACGCGCGCGATCTCGTGCACCAGCTCGCGCACGTCGACCGGCTTGCACAGGTAGCCGTCGAAACCCGCGTCGAGCACGCGGCGCTCGTCGGCCGTGCCGGCGTGCGCGGTCACGGCGAGCACGCGCAGGTCGGGCGGCACGCCGCCGTTCGCATCGCCGCGCCGCAGCGCATCGAGCAGCCAGAAGCCGTCGCCATCGGGCATCGCGAGATCGGACAGCACGACGGTCGGCTGCAGGTCGGCGAGCACGGCGAGCGCTTCGCGGCCCGATTTCGCGATCGCGACGGCCGCGCCGAACGTCGTCAGTGCGGCGGTCAGGCTCGCGCGCGTGGTCGCGTCGTCGTCGACGATCAGGATCCGCTGCGTGTCGAGCGACACGCGGTCGCGCGGCAGGTCCGCCTGCGCGACATTCCACGCCATCGTGCCTGCGGGTTGCCAGCCGGTCGGCAGCGTCACGGTAAACGTGGTGCCGCGATTGCGCCCCGCACTGTGGACGTCGACCGTGCCGCCATGCAGCTGCGCGATGTGCCGCACGATCGACAGGCCGAGCCCGAGCCCGCGCCGCGGCGACGCCGGCGAATCGTCCGCGCGGCGGAACATGTCGAACACGTGCGGAATGAATTCGGGTGCGATGCCCTGCCCGGTGTCGGCGACGACCAGCGCCGCGTGCGCGTCGTCGCGCGACAGCGTGACGGTCACCGCGCCGCCGGCCGGCGTGAACTTCAGCGCGTTGGACACGAGGTTCCACAGCATCTGCCGCAAGCGCTCCGCGTCGCCGGAGATCACGCACGTGCTCGCCGTGCAGTCGAATTCGAGCACGATCCCGGCCGACGATGCGGCCGTCTGGAACGCGGCCGACGCATCGGAGAAGAGCCGCACGATATCGACCGGCCTCGCGTCGAGCTGCAGCTTGCCGGTCGCGAGCGACGATGCATCGAGGATGTCGCCGACCATCCGCGTGAGCGAGCGCGCGCTGCGGTCGATCGCGTCGATCGCCTGCTGCTGCAGCGCGTCGTCGCGGGAGTTGCGCAGCACCTCGATCCAGCCGTAGATCACGTTCAGCGGCGTACGCAGTTCATGCGACACGGTCGCGAGCAGTTCGTCCTTCAGGCGGTTCGACGTATCGGCCTGTTCGCGGGCGTTGCGCGCGCCCTGCAGCGAGCGCAGTGCGCGCAGTTCGCGGCGGCGCTGCGCGCCCGTCTCGCGCAGCGTCAGCGACAGCGCGACGCAGCTGCGCGCGTCGCCTTTCACCGGGCATGCGGACACGGCCGCGCGAAAGCGCCGGCCGTCGCGCCGGATGCACAGCAGTTCGAGCGGGCCCACCGCGTCGCGCATCCCGTCGAACGCGTCGACGAGCGGATGGCGCCGCAGCCAGCGCGCCGCGACCAGCGTGTCGAGCGCACGCCCGTGCGCTTCCGTTTCGTCATACCCGAAGATCCGTTGCGCGGCCGCGTTCCAGCTGACGATGCGGCCGTCGCGGCCGATCCCGACGATTGCGTCCGGCGATGCGTCGACGACGGCGTGCAGCAGGCGCGACGCATCGGCAAGCGCCCGCTCCGCGCTCCCGTCGCGCAGCAGCATCACCGCGCCGTCGACGTTGCCGTGCGCATCGGCGATCGGCGACGCGACCTCGACGATCGGTACCGGCGCACTGCCCGGCGCACCGTGCAGCCAGTGACGATCGGATCGCGCATGCGCGCCGCCGAGTGCGCGATCGAGCGGCGTCGTCTCCACGCGCCGGTCGTCGCGGTCCAGCACGTGCAGCACGTCGCGGACCGGCCGGCCCGTCGCGTCGTCCGCGGCGCAGCCGGCCAGTTCGGCGGCCGCTGCATTCACGTAGGTCACGCGGCCGTGCACATCGGTCGCGATCACGCCGTGCGGCAGCGCCTGCAGCACGGCTTCGAGCTGGCGCCGCGCGGCGGCTTCGCGCCGGCGCGCGACATCGCTCGTGAGTCGCGTGTGGCGCAGCACCGCCGTGATCGCACACACCAGCACGCCGGCCACGATAAAGATACCGAGTCGCACGAGCCGGTCCGGCAGCGGGCCGCTATAGGCCTCCGGGTCGGACAGGAACAGCGTCCACACCAGCAGCCCGCTGACCGCGGTCGACGCGATCCCGAACCGGAACGACGTGGCCCACGTCGCACCGGCCAGCATCGGGTAATACAGGACGAGCGGCAGGTTCAGGCCGCCGAAGCGGATCGCGAGCGCATGCAGCACGGTCGCGATCGCGACGAGCATCACGGCGGTTGCGTAATTTCCGGCCGGCGGCCGTGCAATCTGGATCATCGGAGACGCTCCTGCCGCAAGCCTCGGCGGCGGCCGGCCACGGGTGGACAGGCAGGCACGCCGCATGCTCGCCGGTCGGCACCGCCGGCTCGGCCGCTTACGCTCGTTACCACGGAGACTTTCGAAACATGACCGTTCCGACACGCTGGCTCGTCATCTCGCCGCATCTCGACGATGCCGTCTTCAGTTGCGGGCAGGTGCTCGCGCAGGCGCCGGGCTCGGTAGTCGTCACGGTGTTCGCGGGCATTCCGGCGCGCGATACGGCCGCGCCGCCGTGGGATCGGCGCGCGGGCTTTCGCACGGCCGACGAAGCGATGCGCAGCCGCCGCGACGAGGACCGCCGCGCGCTCGACATGCTCGATGCGCGCCCCCTGTGGCTCGACTTCCTCGACGACCAGTACGGCGCGCCTGCCGCGACGACCGCGATCGCCGCGCGGCTGGCCGACACCATCGATGCGTATCCGGGGTTCGGCGTGCTCGCGCCGGCCGGCCTGTTCCATCGCGATCACCTGCAGGTGCAACAGGCCGTACTGTCGCTGCTGCGCGAGCACGAACGCGCGGGCGATGCGTCGCGCGTGTGGCGCTTCTACGAAGACGTTCCGTATCGACGCATCGAAGGGCTGATGGCCAGGCGCGTGATCGGCTGGCGCGAGAACGGATGGATCGGCCATCCGGTCGGCGCGCCGGCCGGCAACCGCACCGACGGCGCGGCAGCGAAGGCCGCCGCGGTCGAAGCGTATGCGAGTCAGATTGCGCTGTTCGAGGGTCATATGCGCACCGATCTCCGTGAACCCGAATCGTACTGGCGGCTCGAATGCGGCAGCACGTCCGCGTAACGCCGCCGCGCGTGCGGCTGCCGCCGCGCGAGGCGCGCGTGACCGCGGTCGTGCTGACCTACCGGCGCCCGGCGGAACTGGCACGCACGCTCGCGCGGCTCACCGAGCTGCCCGACCGGCCGGCGATCGTCGTCGTCGACAACGGCGCCGACGACGCGACCGCCGCGTTCGTGCGCGAGCGCTTTCCGCATGCGGCGCTCGTGCATGCGCCGGGTAACGCCGGCGCAGCCGGCCGCAACCTCGGCGTGGCCGTCGCGCGCACGCCGCATGTCGCGTTCTGCGACGACGACACGTGGTGGGCGCCGGGCTCGCTCGCCGCGGCCGCGAACCTGCTCGACGATTATCCGCACGTCGCGGCCGTCACCGCGCGCGTGCTGGTCGGTCCGGACCAACGCGAAGACCCGACCTGCCGGCTGATGGCCGACAGCCCGCTCGACGCGCCCGTCGCGCTGCCGGGCCGCCCGATTCTCGGGCTGCTGGCCGGCGCGACCGCGTTCCGGCGCGATGCGTTCCTGAACGCGGGCGGCTATCACCCGCGCTATTTCCTCGGCGGCGAGGAAGCGCTGCTCGCGCTCGATCTCTATCGCGCGGGCATGTGGCTCGTCTATGCACCGCACCTGACGGTTCATCATTACCCTTCGATGCAGCGCGACGTGAAGACGCGCGTGAGTGTGTCGACCCGCAATGCGGTATGGACGGCGTGGCTGCGCTGGCCGGCCGGCGCCGCGCTCGCGCACACCGTGCGCATGCTGCCGCAGCTGGGGCGCGAACGCGCGATCGTCCGCACGTTCGCCGGCCTGCCGTGGATCCTGCGCGAGCGGCGCACGATTCCGCCGCACGTCGAGCGCATGCGCCGGCAGCTCGACGGCGAGCGGCGCCGCCGTGCGGGCGGGCACGCGTGAGCGCCACGCGCGGCATCAGGAATCCGGTTTTTCCGCTTCGCCTTCTTCCAGTTGCGCGAGCCGGTTGTAGATCGTTTTCAGGCTGACGTCGAGCACCTCGGCTGCTTGCGCCTTCACGCCGCCGCATTGCGCGATCGTGCCGAGGATCAGCTTGCGGTCGACTTCCTCGAGCGGCGTGCCGAACGGCACCGTCACGCGATCTTCGTGCGAGTCGACCATGCTCGACAGTTCGTCCATGATCGGCGGCGGCAGCGTGTCGATCACGTCCGCGTCGCTGAAGATGCTCGCGCGCTGCACGAAGTTGCGCAGCTCGCGCACGTTGCCCGGCCATGCATAGGTCTTCAGCGCCTCGCGGGCGGCCGGCGAGAAGCGCAGGTTGCGCCTGCTGTCGTCGTTGTAGCGCTGCAGGAACGCGTCGGCGAGCATCGGGATGTCGTCGCCGCGCTCGCGCAGCGACGGCAGCGGAATCGGAAACACGTTGATCCGGTGATAGAGGTCGGGCCGCAGCTTGCCTTCCGCCATCGCGGCTTCCGGGTCGCGGTTGGTCGCGGCGACGATCCGCACGTCGACGTCGATCTCGCGCGTGGAGCCGAGCCGCGTGAGCCGGCCGGTTTCGAGCACGCGCAGCAGCTTGACCTGCGATTCGACCGGCATCTCGGTGATTTCGTCGAGGAACAGCGTGCCGCCGTCCGCGCGTTCGAAGAAGCCCTTGTGCTGCCGCTCGGCGCCGGTGAAGCTGCCGCGGTCGTGGCCGAACATCTCGCTCTCGACGAGGTTCGCCGCGATCGCGCCGCAATTCACCGCGAGGAACGGGCCGCGGCGGCGCAGGCTCAGGTCGTGAACCGTTTGCGCGGCGAGCTCCTTGCCGGTGCCTGATTCGCCGGTGAGCAGCACCGACGCCTCGGTGCGCGCGACGCGGCCGATCGCGTCGTACACGGCCTGCATCGCGGGCGAGCTGCCGAGCATGCGGCCGAAGCGGCCGAGACGCTGCAGTTCGGAGCGCAGCTCCGCGATTTCCTCGTGCAGCGCGGTGGTGCGCGGCACGCGCGCGAAGATGCTGTTCAGCCGCTGCATGTTCAGCGGCTTCACCAGATAGTCGGTCGCGCCGCGCCGCAATGCATCGATCGCGGTTTCGAGGCTCGCGTGACCGGTGGTCAATACCATTTCGCAATGTCCGCGTTTGGGCAACGCGTCGAACAGATCCATCCCGTTGCCGTCCGGCAAAACGAGATCGCACAACACGAGATCCGGGGTATTCGTCGTAACGAGCGTGCGCGCTTCTTCGAGCGTCGCGGCCGTGTCGCACGCAAGCTGCTGGGCTTGCGCGAGCGCCGCGAGCATCGCGCGCGTGTCGGCATCGTCTTCGACGATCAGGACGTAAGGCATCGAAGCTCCTTGTGATGCGGCCCGGCGCATGGTTCGACCGAGGCCGCGGCGGGCATGCGGTGCGGGGTACGACGCCGGGCACGGGCGCCGCACGGCACTGCATGCGAATGAGCAGACAAGCTGTCCTGCCATGACAAACGCGTGCTTAGCAGTATAGAAGAAGCGTGTCGTGCGGTTGCGCTTCATCGAATAAATCTATCTGCGCGCGAAGGTCGCATTGCGAGATTCAATCTTGCGGCGCGCGTATAGACGGTATGCTTTCCATGCAAAAAACGACGTTTAGCGCGTCATTTTTTCATCTAGTCTCGACGGTTTCGGTCAAAACTTCCCAACTCGGTCATACCCATGTCGAAATCCGACGATGACGGCACGCGACTGTTCGGCCGCTCGCGAACAATCCAGAATTTGCTGCAGAAAATATCGCGCGTGGCCGCGACCCGCGTGAGTGTGCTGGTGGTCGGCGAAAGCGGCGCCGGCAAGGACATCGTCGCGCGGCTCATTCACGACATGAGTCCGCGTCGGCGCGGCCCGTTCGTTCCGGTCAATTGCGGCGCGATTCCGCAAGACATCGCGGAATCACATTTGTTCGGTCATGAAAAGGGCAGCTTCACCGGCGCCGTTGCACAACATGTGGGCATGTTCGAAGCCGCGCGCGGCGGCACGCTGTTTCTCGACGAAATCGCGGAAATGCCCGCGGAACTGCAGGTGAAACTGCTGCGCACGCTCGAGTCGAACACGATCATCCGCGTCGGCGGCCATGAAGCGATTCCGCTCGACGTGCGGATCGTCGCGGCCACCCATCACGATCCGGTCGAGGCCGTGCGCAGCGGCCGGCTGCGCGAAGATCTGTTCTACCGGATCGCGACGATCGCGCTGCACGTGCCCGCGCTGCGACAGCGCGAGGACGACGTCGGCGACATCGCGCTGCAGATCGTCGAGCGACTGAACGCACGCCACCGCACGCGCAAGCGCCTGTCGATGCAGGCGATGAAGGCCCTGCGCGCGTACACGTGGCCCGGCAACGTGCGCGAGCTGCGCAACGCGCTCGAGCGCGCGTTCATCCTCGCGGACGAACAGATCGAACTGCAGCTGCCGCGCCGCCAGCCGCCGCGCGAGGAAGTGCGACACAACGCGATGACGCTGCATATCGGCACGACGCTCGCGCATACGCAACAGCGCTTCATCGTCGCGTCGCTGCGGCACTTCAACGGCGACAAGCCGCGCACCGCGAAGGCGCTCGGCATCAGCCTGAAGACGCTGTACAACCGGCTCGCGCTGCTGCCCGAGCACGAGCGCAACGCGACGAACGGCGCGGCCGCGACGGGTGCGGGCAACGGCGGTGCGGCCGGTGCGTCGAGCACCACGGGCGCCACGGGCTCCGCAAGCGCGGCCACGCCGCCGAGTCCGCCGAATCCGTGAACGCGCCGCGTGGCCGCGTCGGCGCCCACGCGGCCTACGACGTCACGTCACGGAATGCGCTGTCCCAGTCGCGCGCGAACCGGTCGATCGCGAAACGCTCGCACGCGTCGCGCTTCGCCGCCGCGCCCCACTCGCGCGCGAGTTCCGGCTCGCGGATCAGCATCCGCATCGCATCGATCAGCACCGCGGGCCGCGTGTCGGCCACGCCGTTGTGGCCGCTGCGCACGAGCTGCGCCATCTCCGTCGTTGCGAGCGCAACGATCGGCATGCCGATCATCATCGCCTCGATCACCGCGAGCCCGAGGCTCGTGTAGCGGATCGGGTTGAAGAAGAACCGGTAGTGCGCGAGGAACTGCGGCAGCGCCGGGTTCGGCACCTCGCCGATCCCGCCCAGTTCGGTCGAGCCCATCCCGACCAGATCGAGCGGCACGCTGCGACGCACGTCCTCGAACAGGTCCGCGCCGAGCCGCCTGCCGCGCCGCGCGAGGTTGTTCACGACCGTCACGCCCTTCGGCAGCGTGCCGTGATAGTCGACGTCGCCCGGCACCAGCACGCCATGCTCGATCACGCGCATCGGCGTGACGCCGTTGTCCCACATCAGCGCGTTGAACGGCGTCACGTGCACCAGCAACACGTTCGGATCCTGCACCGGATGCAGCGTGTCGGTCGGATGCTCGCGCGGCGGATCGTGTTCGACGAACAGCGTCGGCAGCGCGCGCTGCGCTTCGCTCAGCAAACGCATCCGATCGTGCTCGTAGTGGCTGTGATGCTGGTACAGCACGCAGTCGAATTCGGTGTCGCGCACGCATTCGGCCGGCACCTCGATGACGTTGTCGCCCCACGGCAGGTGGCCGACCCGCCCCGCATAGCCGGGCGGATGCTTGGGCTTCGTCACGAGGTAGAAATCGTGCGGCGCCTGCGACAGGTAGTACAGATAGTTGCCATGCACGTGCCAGGTGAGCACGCGCAACCGCTTACGTGACATGACGTCTCTCCTCCACGAGCAGCTCGCCTGCCCGGTCGATCACGTCGCCGACGCCGATCGCCGTCGCGCACTCGTGTCCGTACGGGCAGGTATCGAACATGCACGGCCGGCAGGCCGGGTAGTTCGCGAGCACGCGATGGCGTTCGGCGTCGAGCGGCGCCCAGCGGGCCGTGTCGCTGCCGCACGCGACGACGATGCTCGGCGTACCGAGCGCCGCCGCGACGTGCGACACGCCCGTGTCGTTGCACAACAGCAGCCGCGCGCGGCCGATCAGCGCGGCCAGCGCGCCGAGCGGCGTGCGGCCGCACAGGTTCACGCACGGCCGCCCGAGCTGCTCGGCGAACGCATTGGCGAGCGCGAGTTCGCCGCGCGTGCCGGTCAGCACGATCTGCCAGCCGTCGTCGGCGAGCTGCCGCGCGGCACTCGCGAAACGTTCGACCGGCCAGCGTCGCGACGCCATGCGCGCGCCCGGATGGACGATCACGTAGCGGCCGGGGTCGAGCGCGTGCTCGTCGCAGAGCACATGCCACAGCGCGTAGTCGAGGCCGCCGAGCGGGAATTCGAGGTAGTCGCCCCAGTCCGGGTAGCCGAGCTTGCGCGTGAGCGACAGATAGCGCGTGACTTCGGGCTCGCTGTCGCGCCACACGACCGAGCAGTCGAGCGCGGTCGTGCCGCCGCCGGGCGGCACGAAGCCGGCCGTGCGCGTCGCGCCGAGCGACGCGACGATCGCGTTGGTCTGCGCGCCGCTGCCGTGCAGCTGGATCGCGAGATCGAAATCGCGCGCGCGGCATTCGGCGATGAACGCCTCGCGCGCGGCCGGGTCGGCATCCGGTTGTTCGCCGAGACCCGGCGCCCCGGGAAACGCGATGAAGTTGTCGATGTAATCCGAGAAGCGCGACGCGAATTCGCGCGCCCACGGCAGTCCGATCAGCGTGATGCGCGCGTCGGGCTCGCCGCGCCGCAACGCGCGCAGCGCGGGGACCGCGCACAGCATGTCGCCGAGTTGCAGCGCGCGAAAGACCGCGATGCGCATCGGGCCGGACGATGAAGCGGAATCGAGCATCATAGGAAGAACACCCGGAAGTGAAGCGCGCCGCGCACGCGCCAGTACAGCGATACCGGCGGAATCGCGATCGACGTGACGATCATCTCGGCGACGTGCGACGGCGTGAGCCGCGTGCCGCGCAGCCGCTTCACGCAGAACGCCGCCGTAATCACGGCCCATGCCGCCGCGCACGCGATGCCCGCGTCGCGCAAGCCGGCCGCGAAGCAGCCGAGCGCGCCGAGCGCGAACAGCACGGCCGCGTAGTAGTTCCACGGCGGCATCGGCCGGATATGGCGCCGGTAGGTCGCGCGATGCTTCTTGTACAACAGCGCATCGAAATACACCTTCGATTGCGCGCCGATGCTCGAGCCCCAGCGCGCGGGCCGCACCGGATGCACGATCCGCGCGGCATCGACTTCGACGATCGGTCCCGCATGCTCGCGCAGCGCGAACATCAGGTCCGCATCCTCGCGCCACGCGCGCGTGAAGCGCTCGTCGAAGCCGCCGACGCGTTCGAGCGCGGTGCGCCGCACGAAGCAGTTCGCGGTCGCGAATTCCGCATGCGCAAGGCCGGCCGCGTCGCGCTCGTAATCGGTCGGGCGCGGCCGCAGCGGCACGTCGATGCGCCCCGCCGCCGCCACGGCCGCCGGCTCGGCGAGCAGCGCGGCCGCGCCATGCTTCAGCCAGGTCGGGTCGGGAATCGTGTCGTCGTCGGTGAATGCGATCAGCGCGCCGCGCGCGCTGCGCCAGCCGACGTTGCGCGCGCCGGCGGGCCCCTGCGTGTCGGGCGCGGTCATGTAGCGGATTGCCGGCACGTCGGCCACGCGCGTGCGACAGCTGTCGACGACGGCCCGCGCGCTGCCGGCCGGATCGTCGTCGACGACGACGATCTCGTACGTCGTCGGATCGAATGCCTGCACGCACAGCGCGTCGAGGCAGCGTTCGAGCAGGTCGGGCCGCCGGTAGGTCGGCACGACGACCGACACCACCGGCGGCAATTGCGTGTCACGCATGTTCATGTCGCGGCTTCTCCAGCAGGAACGAACCGATCACGAGCGCGTCGAGCGGGGACGTCCAGAAGCATTCGATCGCGTCGCGCGGCGAACAGACGATCGGCTCGCCGCGCGTGTTGAACGACGTGTTGACGAGCACCGGTACGCCGGTCAGCGCATCGAACTCGGACAGCAGCGCATGCAGCAGCGGATGCTGGTGCTCGTCGACGGTCTGCACGCGCGCGGTGCCGTCGATGTGGCGCACGGCCGGGATCGTGGTTTCGGTCCCGGGCGCGACGTCGTATACGAACAGCATGAACGGCGCGCGCAGCGGCGTGCGCTTGCCGCCGTTGAACCAGTGGTGCGCCTTGCTTTCGAGCACGACCGGCGCGACGGGCCGGAAGTCCTCGCGATCCTTGATCCGGTTCAGCTTGTGCTGCATCTGCGGATCGGTCGGCGACGCGAGGATCGAACGGGCGCCGAGCGCACGCGGCCCGAACTCCATGCGGCCCTGGAACCAGCCGATCACGCGGTTCGCGGCGAGCAGCGCGGCCGTCTGCGCGGCGACGTCGTCGAGCCGCCGGTACGGCAGCTGCGCTTCCTTCAGGAACGCCTCGATCGTGTCGTCGCTGTACGACGGCCCGAGATACGCATGGTCCATCCGCCAGTCGCCGCGCATCCCGCGCATCCGGAAGTCGGTCCACAGCGCGGCGCCGAGCGCGGTGCCCGCGTCGCCCGCGGCTGGTTGCACCCACACGTCGTCGAACGGGCCGCGATCGCGGATCTTCGCGTTCATCACGCAGTTCAGCGCGACGCCGCCCGCCATCGCGAGCTGCTTCTCGCCGCTTTCGGCCGCGAGCCAGTCGACCGCCTGCAGCGTCGTTTCCTCGAGCACGAGCTGCAGCGCGTGCGCGATGTCGCAGTGATGCGGCTCGATCGGGCCGCCGCGTTCGCGCGCCGGGCCGAACAGCGCGACGAGATCGCCGTCGCTGACTTCGTAGCGGCCTTCGCCGCCGTAGCGCACCAGCTTGCGCATCTCGTCGGCGAACACCGGCTTGCCGTACGACGCGAGCGCCATCACCTTGTACTCGTCGGACGAATGCAGGAAGCCGAGGTAGCTCGTCACGCGCTCGTACAGCAGCCCGAGCGAATGCGGCATGTTGACCTGGCCGAGCCGGCGGTACGACTGCCCGTCGAACACGCCGTAGCTCGTGGTCGCGCGTTCGCCGCGGCCGTCCATCGTCATCACCGCGCAATGCTCGAACGGCGCCGCGAGAAACGCGCTCGCCTCGTGCGCGAGATGGTGCTCGATGAAGTGCCAGCGGAACGGCCCGTCGTACGCGACGCCGCGAAAGCGCCGCTGCAGGTGATGCGGCGCGCCGCCCGCGAGCTGGCGCGGCGCGTTCACGATCGACGACAGGAACAGCGGATGCCACGGCGACGCGCCGTCGGCGCGCGGCGCGTGCGCGGACGGCGCCATCGGCAGCGTCAGCTCGGCCGCATCGCCGTGACGATCGAGCTCGAGCCACGGGTCGTACGAATACGCGACGTGGTCGACGTCCGCGAGCACGATGCCGGCTTCCGCGAGACAGTAGTCGATCGCGTGAAACGGCAGCTCCCACGTCGAGAACGGCACCGGCCGCTTCGCATGCTTCACGTGCGTGAAGCGTTCGTCTTCCGCCGCTGCGACCACGACGCCGTCGCGCACGAGACAGGCGGCGCTGTCGTGAAACGCGGCGTTGATGCCCAGCGTATAAATCGGTTCGGCCATGCGTCAGCTCCTGGTGGTGACGTGCGCGAAGGGAATCACGTTCGACGCGTTCACCGCGGCCGGCTCGCCGCCAGCGGTGGCGGCCCGCGCGGCCGCGCGCTGCGCATGGCGTTCGCTGCCGCGCAGCAGCGCGTGCGTCGCCGCGACGACGTCGTCGACACCCACGCCGAGCAGGCACGGATGGCCCGGCTGGTTGCAGACGCTGCGATAGCAGTTGCGGCACGGCACGTCGACGTTCAACGCGCGATGCGGCACACGCCACGGCGTGTGCTGCGGGTTGGTCAGTGCGTACAGGTCGACGACCGGCGTGCCGAGCGCGGCCGCGAGATGCACGGGGCCGCTGTTGTTCGACAGCAGCAGGTCGGCCGTCTCGATCAGCGCGCCCAGTTCGCCGAGCGGCAGCGCGCCGGCGAGCGGCACCGCGCGCGGCCCGGCGCGTTCGCACACCGCTTCGACGAGCGCGCGCTCGCCGGCGCTGCCGGTCACGGCGATTCCGTCGAACAGCGGCGCGAGCCGCGCGGCCGCATCGCCGAAGCGTTCGGCCGGCCAGCGTCGCGACGCCGCGCTCGCGCCCGGATGCACGACCAGCCAGCGCCCGTGCGCAGGCCCCGGCCGGCGCGCGCCGCCGATGCGCTGCAACGCGCCGCGCAAGCGTGCATGCAGCGCGCGCCGCGCGGTAGCGCCGGGCTCGAATGCCATGCGCCAGTCGGACGTCTTCGCGCCGACCGTGCGCACCAGCGCGAGCTGGCGCGCGACCTCGTGGCGCACGTGCGAATCCGGCTCGGTTTCCGGCACGCGGTCGGTCAGCAGTTCGTACGGATTCTCGCGGCAATGCGCGAGCCGCAGCGGAATGCCCGCGAGCCAGCACATCATCGCGGCCGGCAGCGGACTCTGGCTGTACACGGTGAAGATCACGGCCGCGTCGAAGCGGCCGGCGAGCAGCTGGTCGATCATGTCGAGATCCGCGACCGGATCGCCGCGCGCATCGGGATGCTTGACCCACGGCGCATCGTAGGTCCACACGTCGTCGACCATCGGCAGGTGGTTCGCGAGCGCGGCGCCGGTGCGCGACGTGAGCAGCGTGAGCCGGCGGCCCTGGCCGCTCTCCTTCAGCGCGCGCATCGCGGGCGTCGTCATCAGCACGTCGCCGAGGCTGTCGAGCCGCACGCACAGGATGCGGCGCGCACGCTCCCACGCGGCGCTCATCGCCGCCCCCACAAACCATGGCGGCGGGCGGCCTCGCGCGCGACGATGTCGGCGGCCGCATCGAGGCGGTGGACCACGTGATGCGGCGTGCGCGCCGCATCGAGCCGCCATTCCGTCTCGTTGCCGCAGTCGACGAGAATCGTGCTGCAGCGCGCGCGGCGCCCGGCCTCGACGTCATCGAGAATGTCGCCGATCATCCAGCTCCATTCGGCAACGGCGCCCAATGCGTTGAGCGCGCGGCGCACCATCCCGGGGCGCGGCTTGCGGCACACGCAGTCGCACGTATAGCGCGGCACGCTGCCCGCCGGGTGATGCGGGCAGTAAAAAAAATCCGCCAGCGCCGCGCCGTTTGCTTCGAACAGTTCGGCCAGACGCTGGCGGACCGCGCCAAGCATGGGTTCGGTAAAGTAGCCGAGCGCGACGCCCGGCTGGTTCGACACGACCGCGATCGGCATGCCGGTCGCGCCGAGCGTGCGCAACGCGCGCGCGGCGCCGGGCGCGAGCCGGATCTGCTCGGGGTCGACGTTGTACGGCACGTTCTCGAGCAGCGTGCCGTCCTTGTCGAGCAGCACCGCGCCGGGCAGCCGTCGTTCGCGTCTCAGGGCCATGACGTCTCCTTCATCGGCAGCACCATCACCTCCGGCACGACGGTGCCGGGCGGCTGCGTCAGCACGAAACGCACGGCGGCCGCGACGTGTTCGGGCGGCTGCAGCGTGTCCTCGTCGATGTCGGGGAAGCGGTCGAGCAGGAACGGCGTGCGCATCCCGCCGGCGACGATCGCCGACACGCTCACGCCGGCCGGCCGCAGTTCCGCGTGCAGCGCGTGCGACAGGCCGAGCAACCCCCACTTCGTCGCGTGATACGCGGATGCATTCGGCCATGCGCGCTTGGCGGCGGTCGACGCGATGTTCACGATGTGTCCGCTGCCGCGCGCCTTCATCATCGGCACGGCGGCATGGCACATCAGGTACGGGCCGAACAGGTTGGTCATCATCACCTGCTGCCACGCGGCGACGCTGACGTCGTCGATCGGCGCGGTCACGTCGATCGCCGCGTTGTTGACGATGATGTCGAGATCGCCGAGCGCCTCGCGCGCATCGTGCACGACCTGCAGCACCGACGCCTCGTCGCGCACGTCGAGCGGCCGGCCGACCGCCTGGCCGCCGTGCCGTTCGAGCCGCTGCGCGACGGCCGCCGCACGATCGCCGTCGAGATCGGCGACGATCACGTGCGCGCCGTGTTGCGCCAGTTCCTCGCAGATGGCCTCGCCGAGGCCGCGGCCGCCGCCCGTGACGAGTGCGGTACGGCCGGCGAGCGGCGGTCGGGCGGGATCGTGAGTCGCGTTCACATGCACCTCCTGTTAGCGTCCGAAGAATCGTGGCGATGACACTTGTCGTGACAAGCGTCCTACAGGGGTACAGCGAAAAGCATGCCACTCGGCGGAAGCCCGCGCCGCAGCGCGCGCCGGCGCGCGCCCGCTGGCTTTTTTATAACCGGCTGTAAAAACGTGCCCGCGCGCCCGCGCTCAGATCGCGAGGCCGTCCGGCGTCGCCTGCGCGCGGTGCTTCGCGAGCGCGCGCAGGCAGTGCGCGATGCAGCCCGCGAACGCCTCGTCGAACCACGGCTGCGCGCCCGATACGCCGACCACGATCCCGTGCTGCGCGACGGCGCCCCACAGGTTCGTGTCGCCCGCGCGCAGCCGGTACGGCTCCAGCGCCTGCACGACATGGCCGTCGCGGCCGGTCTCCCACGACAGCCGCGCCTTCGCGCGCGCGTACGCGCGATAGTCGGCGTCCCAGTCCTTCGGGTCGGGCAGCGAGAACTCGTACAGGATCGCGTCCTCGAACGCCGCATCGCGCGGCCCGAGCGCGGGATCCATGATCACGATGTGCAGGCAGCCGCTGTCGCCGACGAAGTCGCTCTGCAACGCGGCCGACAACGTCGGCAGCAGCAGCTCGACGGCCGCGACCGCGGCCTGGCGGTCGGCGAACGCGCTACCGCCGCGACGCTCGGTCAGGGCTTCGGTGGTCGTCGGGTTCAGAAGGTTCGGCATGGATCTCTCCGGAAGAAAAAGCGAGCGCGCGCAGCGCCGCGATCAGGTCGGCCGCTACCGCGGGCTTGGTCAGGTAGGCATGGAAACCCGCTTCGACCGCGCGCGTGCGGTCGCGGTCGCGCGCGTGGCCGGACAGCGCGAGCGCCTCGAGCGGCGCGCGGCCCTCGCGCGCACGCGCGGCGTCGAGCTGGCGCACGCGGCTCATCACCGCATAGCCGTCGTCCTCGTTGTCGCCGAGATCGATGTCGCACACGAGCAGCGCCGGCCAGTCGACGCGCCGCGTGCGCCACAACTCGTCGAGCAGTGCCTGGCCGGACGCGAACGCCTGGACCTCGGCGCCGGCGACCTGCAGCAGCGCGGTAAGCGCTTCACGCGCTTCGTCGTGATCGTCGACACATGCGATGCGTAGCCCGCCGAGCGGCTGCGCCCCGGCGGACGCGGTGGCGCCGGCAGCGGACGCCGGTACGCCGGGGCCCGGCAGTTGCGCCGATGCCGGCGCCACCGCGCACATCGGTAGCGACAGGTGCAACGTCACGCCGGCGTCATCGCGTTCGCGCAGGATGTAGCCGCCCGCTTCCTCGATCGCGCGCTGCAGCAGTTCGAGATCGACCAGCGACAGTTCCGGCGCCTCGACACCCGCACACGTGATCGTGATCCGCGCGTCGGGATCGTGGCGAGCGGTGCGCACCTCGACCTGCCCGCCGCCGCTCACGTCGATCCCGCCGCTGCACAGCTCCCAGATGAAACGCCGCAGCGCGGCCGGATCGGCCTTGACGACGAGATCCTCGTCCGACAGCTGGCGGAACACCGGCACGCCGCGCTGCGCGGCGGCGTCCGCGAGCGAATCGAGCACCTGCGCAACGAGCGGGTTGATCCGCACCGGCTGCCGCGCGAACTTCGCTTCGGTGCGCTCCAGTTCGCGCTGCTTGGCCTGCAACGACCACATCTGCGCATACACGCCGTCGTTCGCGAGCAGCTCGTCGTGCGTGCCCTGCTCGACGAGGCGGCCGTGCTCCATCACGAGGATCCGGTCCGCGTCGACGATGGTCGACAGCCGGTGCGCGATGATGAGGCTCGTGCGGTGCTGCGCGACGCGCATCAGTTCCTGCTGGATCGCGCGCTCGGAGCGCGTGTCGAGCGCCGACGTCGCCTCGTCGAACACGACGATCGGCGGGGCCTTCAGCAGCGCACGCGCGATCGCGACGCGCTGCCGCTCGCCGCCGGACAGCCGCACGCCGCGCTCGCCGACGCGCGTGTCGTACGCGTCGGGCAGCCGTTCGATGAACGCGTCGAGCTGCGCGCCGCGCGCGGCCGCGACCACGTCGGCGCGCGTCGCGTCGCGCCTGCCGTACGCGATGTTGTACGCCAGCGTGTCGTTGAACAGGATCGTGTCCTGCGGCACGATGCCGAGCGCGTCGCGCAGGCTGCGCTCGGTCACGAGGCGAAGATCCTGCCCGTCGATCCGGATCGTGCCCGCATCGGGCTGGTACAGGCGGAACAAGAGCCGCGCGAGCGTCGACTTTCCCGAACCGCTGCCGCCGACCACCGCGACCGACTGCCCGGGCTCGATGCGAAACGACACGTCCCACAGGATCTGCCGGCTCGGCTCGTAGCCGAAGTCGACATGCTCGAACTCGATCGCGCCGCCGCGCACCGCGAGCGGGTGTGCGCCCGGCGCGTCGCCGTCCTCGCCCGGCTTGCCGCGCGCATCGAGCAGCCCGAACAGGCGCTCGATGTTCGTCATCGCGTCGTTCGCCTCGCGAAACACGAAGCCGAGCGCGTTCAGCGGCAGGCTGATCTGGATGATGTACGCGTTGATCAGCACGAGATCGCCGACCGTCATCGTGCCGCGCGCGACATGCTGGCCGGCGAGCAGCATCACCGCCGCGATCCCCGCGCCGATGCACGCGCTCTGCCCGATGTGCAGCGCCGACAGCGCGTACTGGTTGTCGACGCCGGCGTCGCGCCATTCGTCGAGCACGCGCTCGAGCCGGTCGCGCTCGACGTCCTCGCGCGCGAAGTACTTCACCGTGTCGACGTTGAGCAGGCTGTCGACCACGCGCGAATTCGATTCGGCCTCGAGCGCGTTCACGCGGCGCTGATAACGCATGCGCCGGCGCGTGAAGACCACCGTGTATGCCGCATAGACGGCGAACGTGATCAGGATGATCGCGGTGAACCCGCCGCCGTACTTGCTGATCACGATCACCAGCACGGAGCCGATCTCGAGCGCGGTCGGCACCACCGTGAACACCGCGACGCCGAGCAGGTAGCCGATCCCGGCCGTGCCTTTCTCGAGATCGCGCACGACCGCGCCGGTCTCGCGCTGCGAGTGGAAGCGCGCACCGAGCCGGTGCAGGTGGCCGAACGTGCGGACGGTAAACGTGGCGACCGTGTGCTGCGTGACCTGCACGAAGGTCATGTCGCGCACTTCGTTCAGCGCATTCGCCGCGAAGCGCACGACCGCATACGCGAACAGCAGCAGCACCGGCAGCGCGATCGGCTGGCCGGCCGCGCGGCCGAGCCCGTCGACGATCTCCTTCAGCAGCAGCGGCACCGAGACGGCCGCGGCTTTCGCCATGATCAGCAGCACGATCGCCGCGAGCACGCGCGCGCGGTAATGCCAGATCGCGCGCCACAACTCGCCCGCGATGCGCAGGCGCAGGCCGCGCTTCGGATCGTCGAAGGATGCGGTGCGGGCGCCGCCGGCGGGGCGGCGGGCGCGATCGCCGCGTGAATCTCGATCGTCGCGGTCTTCGCGCTCGCCGCGCGTCGGGTCGTCAGTGCCGGTCGTCATGCGCGCGATGGCTGATTCCTGGGTGGTCGGGTCGTCCCGCGCATTGGCCGTCAATGGCGCGATTCGCGGCCGGAGCCGCTTTCGTTCGCAGTGCCGCTTGCGGATGCAGCGCCGGTGCCCGTGCCGGTGCCGCCTCCGGCGCCGCTGCCGGGTTCCGGATCGCGCGCGGGCGGCTGCGTCGGTGTGACGGTGCGTTGCGACGGATGGAGCACCATGCCGGTGTCGTGCTCGCCGTCGCGGCGCACGCGTACGCGGTTCTCGACGTCGCGCACGCACATGCAGCTGTCGGCGATGTCCTCGATGTCGTGCTTCATCCAGCGCGACGGCACCGTGCCGTCGAGTTCTACGCGGCCGTCGCGCACCTGCACGGTGACGTCGCTCACGTCGATTTCGAGCGCATGCGCAAGCCGCTCGCAAACGTCCTCGCGGATCCGCTCGTCCGAGCGCGTATAGCCTTTCGGGCCGCGCGGCTGATGCATTGCCTCGCGCCGCGGATCGCCGCCGAAACGCGACAGGTCGGGCGCGTCGGCGCGGCGCGGATCGTAGTCGCGTTCGCCGCCGTACCAGCCCATCCGGTGATGGCCGCGCAAACCCGGCCGGTCGCCGCCGTAGCGGCCTTCCTCGCCGTAGCGCCCTTCGCCGCCGTAACGGCCTTCGCCGCCGTAGCGCGCTTCACCGCCATACCGACCTTCGCCGCTTGCGCGCGCCAGGTCCGCGCTGCCGCGATTGCCATAGCCGCGCTCGGCTTCCCACGCGGCGTCGCGTGCACCGGTCGGCGCATCGCGCCACTCGGGCGCGCCGCGCAGGCGCTGCTCGGCCGCCGAGCGCGCCGAGCGCTCGCTCCATTCGCTGCCCCAATCTTCCGGGCCGACGTCTTCGCTCGCGAAGCGCCGATAGGCGGACTCGTAATCAGCGTCATGCCGCTCGGATTCGCCGCCCCGGAAGTCGCGCTCGCCGGCGTCGCGGTATCCGCGTGCGCCGCGTTCCTGCCAGTCCGGCGGGCCGCCACGTTCGCCCTGCCGTCCGGGATATCGTCGTTGCATCGTCGTGTCCCTCCTTGATCGCGCCTGTGCCGCGTACGGCCCCATGTCGCGACGCGGTGTGCGTTCGTCGAATCATTGCAAATCGCGTGCCGCGTTCGCAGCCGGTACAGCCGCGCGCAAACCGGCACGGCGCCGTGAGCCGACGCGTCGAATGCGCGGTTCCGCACACTTCCCGTCGACGCGGCGGCCGGGATATCAAGCACGGGCACGACAGGAGCACGCGCGGGGCCTGCGCAGCCGAACCTCGTCCCTATCTGCAACGCGATTGCAGTTTTTGCCCTGCCGGCCCGGTATCGGGCGCCTAGGCACCACCCGCGCCCGGTTCCTCCGGTGCATCCGGGTCTTCCGTGCTGCCCGGCTCGCTCAGCCGCTCGGTGCGGTCGGGCTCGATGTCGGCCCCTTCCTCCAGCCCCGCATCGCCGTCCGCGGATGCGCGTTCGCCGGTGCCCGCGCGGTCCGTATCGCTGTCGAGCGACGCGTCGCCGCGCTCCAGCGCGTGTTCGTCGAGCGGCGAATCGACGTCGAACGGATGACGCCGGGCGCCCGCCGTGTCGCTGCCGCTGTCGGACGAGTCGCTGGGCCCCAGCGCGCGGCCGTCGCGGCCGCGCCGCGCGTTGTCGTCGTCCGGGCCGGCCGGTTCGTTGTCGGGGTTCAGGGTGCTGTTCATGTCGATGTCCTCGTGTAGCGCCGGGTCGCCGCCGCGACGGGCATGCCGCCCGGTAGGCCGCGGCCTGCGGACAGGCCTGCGATGCAATCGGCGTGCCACGTCGTCGCCGCGCAGCCGGCGTGAACGGGCATTCCGGCACGACGGCCGGCGAGGCACGCGCAATGCGCACCCATTGATCAGGTGAATTGAGTTCCCGTATCCTTTCGAGGGAGTCAATCCGGTTCGAATTGCCGCCGCCGGCCCGGCTGGCGGGCGGCGGAGCGGCTCCCGTCCGCTCCCCTTCGACTTGCCGCCGATGACAAAAGACGACGCCATTACCGATCCGCACCCGCCGCTCGGCCCAGCCGATGCGCGCGACCTGCTGCACCGCTTCGCCGAATTCCGCTTCGAGACGGTCGTCGGCGCGATCACCGACTATGCGGTATTCATGCTCGACCCGCACGGCAACATCGCGACGTGGAACCGCGGCGCCGAGCGCATCAAGGGTTACAGCGCCGCCGAAATCGTCGGCCATCACTTTTCGCGTTTCTATCCGCCCGACGCGATCGCCGCCGGCCGCCCCGCGTTCGGGCTCCAGGAGGCCGTCGCGCACGGTCACTTCGAGGACGAAGGCTGGCGCGTGCGCAAGGACGGCACGCTGTTCTGGGCGAGCGTGACGATCACGGCCGTGCGCGACGCGACGGGCCAACTGGCCGGCTTCATCAAGATCACGCGCGACATGACGGAGCGCAAGCGGCTCGCGGAGCTCGAAGCGTCGACGCACCGGCTCAGCGTGTTCCTCGCGATGCTCGCGCATGAACTGCGCAATCATCTCGCGCCGCTGCGCCACTCGGTCGGGGTGCTGCAAAGCCTGCCCGATCCGGCGCCGGCGCTCGCGCAGTGCCGCGACGCCGTGCATCGCCAGGTCGGGCAGCTGACGCGCCTCGTCGACGATCTGCTCGACGTCGGCCGGATCACGGCCGGCAAGATCCAGCTCGATAACGCGCCGGTGACCGTGCGCGACCTCGTGTGCCGCGGCGTCGAGAGTATCCAGCCGAAGCTGGCCGCGCGCGAACAGCACATCCGCGTCGACCTGCCGGCCGACCCGGTCGTCGTGCGCGGCGATGCGACGCGGCTCGTCCAGGTGCTGCACAACCTGCTCGACAACGCATCGAAATTCTCGCCGCGCGGCGCGCGCATCGACGTCGGCGCGAGCGTCGAGGATTCCATCGTGTCGATTCGCGTGAGCGATCAGGGCGTCGGGATCGCCTCCGGGTCGCTCGAAACGATCTTCGACCTGTTCGAGCAGGGAAGCGCGCCGGGACGGCGCCCGTCCGACGGCTTCGGGCTCGGCCTCGCGATCTGCCGGTCGTTCGTCGAACTGCACGGCGGAATGATCTCCGCGGAAAGCGACGGCCCCGGCCTGGGCTCGACGTTTACCGTGCGGCTGCCGGTCGATCACACCCCGCACGTCGACGCGCCCGCACCGCGCAAGCCCGAACAGCCGGCGTTCGCACCGCTGCGCGTCGTCGTCGTGGACGACAACCGCGATTCGGCCGACACGCTCGCCGTGCTGCTGCAGGTGAAGGGACACGCGGCGCGCGTCGCCTACGATGCCGACGAAGCGCTCGCGGTCGCACGCGACACCGTTCCGCACCTGATGCTGATCGACCTGTCGATGCCCGACATCGACGGCTTCGCGCTGCTGCACGAATTGCGCTCGATCGACACGCTCGCCGGAATGACGTGCGCCGCGCTATCGGGTCATGCACGCCCGTCCGATCGCGCGCGCACCGCGAGCGCGGGCTTCGACGATCACCTCGTGAAGCCCGTCGAGATGGCGGTACTCGACGCGCTGTTGCAGCGCGTCGCCCGCAAGGTCCACGGCGCGCGGTAGACGCGCGCCACCGCTCATTCGGCCATCGCCCGGCACATCGCCGCACACGCGTCGCAGGCGAGCGCGCAGCGCCGGCAATGATCGTGCGCATGCAGCAGGCACTCGGCCGCGCACCGGTCGCAAGCATACGCGCACAGCGCACAGATCTGCGGCGCGAGCACGCTGCGGCGAGCCATCGCGCCCGACGCGAAGCGGCACAGCTGCGCGCACTCGATGTCGAGCGCGATGCACTCGGTCAGTTTTTGCGCATCGGGTTCCGCGAGACATCCGGCCGTGCACGCATCGCACGCATGTGCGCATGCGTCGCACGCGGCCATGCAGTTGTCGTAGCGTTCGTTCATCTGGTTCATCGCGTTGCTCCTCATCGGGTTCGCATCGTCACGGCGTCAGCTTCACCTTCATCCAGCCGGGCTCGCGCACGTCGAACGCGCGATACGCGTCGATCGCGTTGGTCAGCGGCTCGCAGCGCGTGAGCACCGACGCCGGATCGAACGCGCCGCTGCGCACCAGTTCGAGCAGATGCGGCGTGATGGTCCGGTGATTGCAGTTGCCCATCTTGATCGTCAGGTTGCGGTTCATCGCCTCGCCGATCGGGAATACGCGCGCCTGCGGCGGATACACGCCGATCACCGCGACCGTGCCGGCCTTCGCGACCGCGCGCACCGCCCATTGCAGCACCTGCGACGGTCCGTCGCCCGGCACCCAGTTGCGGCCATCGGGCTTGCGGCGCGGCGCCACGGCGTCGACCTCCGCATCGAATGCGCGCGCGGCGTCCTGATCGGCCGCGGCCGGCCCGTGCGTCGCACGCATCGCATCGACGCCTACCGCATCGATCACCCGATCGACGCCGATCCCGCCGGTGAGCCGCAGTACCGTGTCGACCGGGTCTTCCTCGGAGAAATCGACGGTCTCGGCGCCTTGCGCGCACGCCATCTCGAGCCGCGATGCGATGCGGTCGATCGCGATCACGCGCCCTGCGCCCATCAGCTTCGCGCTCGCGATCGCGAACTGGCCGACCGGCCCGGCGCCGAACACGGCGACCGTGTCGCCCTGCTTCACTTCCGCGAGCTGCGCGCCGAAATAGCCGGTCGGAAAGATGTCGGACATCAGGATCGCGCGGTCGTCGTCGATCGCGTCGGGCAGCCGGATCAGGCTCGCGTTCGCCAGTGGCGTGCGCGCGTATTCCGCCTGCAGCCCGTCGAACGGGCCGGTGTCCGCCGGGCCGCCGTAGAACGCGGTGCCCGCGCGCGGGCCGCCGGGGTTCGCGACGTCGCATTGCGCGGTGTAGCCGGCGCGACAGTACACGCAGCTGCCGCACGCGATCGTCGACGGGATCAGCACGCGATCGCCGCGCTTGAGGTTGCGCACGTCGCGCCCGACCGTCTCGACGATGCCGACGCCCTCGTGCCCGAGGATCGTGCCCGGCTTCATCCCGCCGAGCGTGCCGCGCACCATGTGCAGGTCGGTGCCGCAGATCGCGCTGGCCGTCAGGCGCACGACCGCATCGGTCGGTTGCGCGACTTCCGGGTCGGGTGCCGTATCGATGCGAATGTCGCCGATGCCGTGAAATACCACTGCTTTCATGTCAGGCCCTCCTTGTCGAAAGCGGAAACGGTGCGAATGACCGTCGCGCTGTTCGAGCAATGCGCGCGCCCGTCGGCGCGGCGCACGCTGGACTTGCGGGCGATAATTCTGTAAGCTTCGCGCCGCAGCCGTGCGCTGCGCTCTTTTCTTCTTCCGCCGAATTCCCCCGAGCTTCCTATGTAGCGCCTCGCGAACCGCCCATCGTCATCCAGCCTGACCGACAGGGGGTTCGCGTACCCGCTGTGCGTGCCCGCGCGTTCTCGTGCGCCGGCCGCGCATCGCCTTTCCGTTTCCGAAGCCGCTCGCGCCGTCGCGCCCGTATTTCATCGGGCCGCAGTTCGCCGTACTTCGCCGCACTTCGCCGTGCGGCACGCACGCTTCGCCCCGGATCGCGCCCCCTCGACGCTCGCCTGTTTCGTCCTTCATTCATTTGCTTTCGCCATGCAGACTCGTTCCCTTCGCGACGAATGGTTCTCCAACGTCCGCGCCGACATCCTCGCCGGCACCGTCGTCGCGCTCGCGCTGATTCCCGAAGCGCTCGCGTTCTCGATCATCGCGGGCGTCGACCCGCGCGTCGGCCTCTATGCAGCCTTCAGCATCGCCGTCGTGTCGGCGATCGCCGGCGGCCGGCCCGGGATGATTTCCGCGGCCACCGGCGCGGTCGCGCTCGTGATCGCGTCGCTCGTCAAACAGCACGGCGTCGAATACGTGCTCGCGACCGGCATTCTCGCGGGGCTGCTGCAGATCGCGGCCGGCCTGCTCAGGCTCGGCGCGCTGATGCGTTTCGTGTCGCGCTCGGTGATCACCGGCTTCGTCAACGCGCTCGCGATCCTGATCTTTCTCGCGCAGCTGCCGCAGCTGCACGACGTGCCGCACTACGTGTACCTGATGGTCGCCGGCGGCCTCGCGATCATCTACCTGCTGCCGCGCGTGACGCGCGCGGTGCCGTCGCCGCTCGTATGCATCGTCGTGCTCACCGCGATCTCGCTGGCGCTGCACCTGCAGGTGCCGACCGTCGGCGACATGGGCGCGTTCCCGGACCGGCTGCCGTCGTTCGGGCTGCCGCAGGTGCCGCTCACGCTCGATACGCTGCGCATCATCTTCCCGTACGCGGCGGGCGTCGCGGTGGTCGGCCTGCTCGAGTCGCTGATGACGGCCGCGATCGTCGACGACTTCACCGACACGCCGAGCAACAAGAACCGCGAATGCCGCGGCCAGGGGATCGCGAACATCGCGGCCGGCCTGCTCGGCGGGATGCCGGGCTGCGCGATGATCGGCCAGACGGTGATCAACCTGAAGTCGGGCGGCCGCGGGCGGCTGTCGACGTTCGTCGCCGGCGCGTTCCTGCTGGTGCTGGTGGTGTTCCTCGGCCCGTGGGTGCGGCAGATTCCGATGGCCGCACTCGTCGCCGTGATGATCATGGTGTCGATCAGCACGTTCAGCTGGCGCTCGCTCGCGAACCTGCGCACGCATCCGAAGCGCTCGTCGTTCGTGATGGTCGCGACCGTCGCGGTCGTCGTCGCGACCGGCAATCTCGCGATCGGTGTCGGCGTCGGCGTGCTGCTGAGCGCGTTGTTCTTCGCATCGAAGGTGCAGCGCGTGCTGCGCGTCGAATCGACGTTCGACGATACGCGCGGCGAACGCCATTACGTGGTGCGCGGACAGGTGTTCTTCGCGTCGTCGGAAGCGTTCGTCGCGGCGTTCGATTTCAAGGAGCGCGTGCAGCGCGTGCGGCTCGACCTGTCGCACGCGCACTTCTGGGACATCACCTCGATCGATGCGCTCGACCGCATCGTGCACAAGTTCCGCCGCAACGGGATCGACGTCGAGGTCAGCGGGCTCAATCGCGCGAGCGCGACGATGATCGAACGGTATGCGACGCACGACAAGGCCGGCGCGCAGCCGGGCGCGGCCGCGCACTGACTGCGCGATCCGGTCGATGCTGCTACGATCGATGCAGCGCTGCCGGCGGCACGCGCGGCGGTGCGGCGGTGCGGCCGTGGCCGCATGGTCGAATGTGCCGCCGCCTGATCGTTCACCTGCAACGGAGGGCCCTGACCGATGCAAGCAAGCGATACGTACCTGGATCACGAGATCCGCGTCGAAGCGACCCGCAATGCGAACGGCGCATGGGTCGCGCACGTGCGGATCTTCCGCGATGGCGAGCCGGTGGACCTGCCGGCGCCGGAACTCGTCACGCCCGAATGGCTCACCTGCGACGAAGCGCTGCGCGGCGGCATCGACCAGGGCCGCGTGATGATCCGCACGCGCGATCGCTAGCGGCGTTCCGGTGTCGCGCGAGAATCCGCGCGCCATCGCGCGCCGCACCGTGCACGGCTGCGCAATGAAGCCCGCGCTCACGCGTGCGGCGCACGCTGCTGCTCGAGCGCCTCTTCCGCGCGCAGGCAGTCGAGATCGCGGCCGACCGTCGCGACCGCCAGCCGCACATTGCCGCGCCAGTACGTGACGGACGCTTGATGTGCACGCAGGTCGCCGTCGACTTCCACGCGATCCCAGTGCTCCGCATGTCCGACATAACGCACCGTCAGGTCGTAGTGCTGGGTCCAGAAAAACGGCACCGCGTCGAACGGCCGCTGCTGTCCGAGCATGTTGTGCGCGGCGGTGATGCCCTGCCGCTCCGCGACGACCCAGTGTTCGACGCGAATGCGTTCTCCCGTCAATGGATCCGGCCAGCGCGCGATGTCGCCGGCCGCGTATACGTCGGGTGCACTCGTCTGCAGGAAACGGTCGACCGTCACGCCGCGATCGATCGCGAGACCGGCCTCCTCGGCGAGCGCGACGTTTGGATGCACGCCGATGCCGACCACCACCGCGTCGGCCGGCAGCACGTCGCCGTTCGACAGCGTCACATGGTCCTGCGTGATTTGCGTGAGCGTCGCGCCGAGGTGGAACGTCACGCCGTGCGACTCGTGCAGCGCGCGAATCGTGTCGCCGAGCGCGTCGCCGAGCACGCGCGCCATCGGATGCGCATCGGGCGCGACGACCGTCACGTCAAGCCCGCGCGTGCGCAATGCGGCGGCCGCTTCGAGCCCGATGAAGCTCGCGCCGACCACGACACAGCGCTGCGCCGTCTTCAGCCTGGCGATCAGCGCATCGCAATCGGCGCGCGAACGCAGCACGCGCACGTGCGGCAGATCGGCGCCCGGCACGGTCAGCCGGTTCGGCTCGGCGCCGGTCGCGAGCAGCAGCTTGCCGTAGCCGACCTGGCTGCCGTCCGCGAGTTCGACCGCATGCTGCGCGGGATCGAGCCGCGCGACGCGCGTGCCGCAGCGCACGTCGATGCGCCCGTCGGTATAGAACGACTCGCCGCGCAGCGGCAGCCAGTCGGCTTCGGCCGTGCCGGCCAGATAGTCCTTCGACAGGTTCGGCCGGTCGTACGGCGGCTCGCTGTCCGCGCTCAGCAGCGTGATCGCATGCGGATAGCCTTCCTGCCGCAGCGTCACGGCGGCCGCGATCGCGGCCGCACCGCCGCCGACGATCACCACCGATTCGGGCCACCCGGCCGCTTTCGACACCGGCGGCGCTGCCGCGGGCCGCGCATCGAGCACGACCGCCCGGCCGTCGCGGCGTTCGACGCGCCAGCACGTCAGACCGTCGAGCGCCGGCGCGCGCAACAGCTCGCCGGTGCGCAGGCAGAACGTCGCGTGATGCCACGGACAGCGAATCGTGTCGCCGACCAGCAGCCCGTCGGCGAGCCGCGCACCGTAGTGCGGGCATTGCGCGCCGACGGCGAACAGTTCGTCGGCGCGGCGCACCAGCAGCACCGTGGCGTCGCCGACCTGGCCCTCGATCATCGCGCCGTCGGCGATGTCGTCGAGCGCGATGCCTTGCGCGAGATCGGGACGTGAGGACGAGTGGCGGGTTGCGGACATGGCGTGGCTCCCGAGCTGAGGTGACGATCCCATTATCGACGTCGTGCCCGAAAAGAACAGGTGCGGACGCCCCCGCAGTGCACGCAAACACGGACTGTCGCAGGGACGCGAACCGTGACCGGCGCAGCGCCGCATCGACGTTGCGGCGCAACACGGGCGACTGCGCGTGCGCGGGTGTCTCGCGTCGCAAGCAAGCCGCGTGCCCCGAGCGGCGTTCGTTTCGTCACCGGAAACGCCGCGGCGGCCGCACGCCTGCCGCTCACGAGCAAGTCCGCTATCGCGCCGCACGCCACTGCACATGATGCACAGCCTCCGCCGTCAATTCATGCAGCCCGTCGCGAGCTTGCCGACCGTGACGATCGCGCGCTCGATCTCCGGCGACCACGGGCTGCTGTAGTTCAGCCGGATAAAGTTGCGATAGGTATCGGCGATCGAGAACATGTAGCCGGGCCCGATCGTGATCCCCTGCTCCAGCGCGAGCTGGTACAGCCGCATCGCGTCGACCTGCGCCGGCAACTCGACCCACAGCACGTAGCCGCCCGCCGGACTCGAGATGCGCGTGCCCTCCGGAAAGAACCGCGACACCATTGCGCGCGTCAGGTTCGCCTGCTGCGCATATGCCTTGCGAATCCGCCGCAGGTGATGCTCGTAGCCGTCGCGTTCCAGAAACTCGGCGATTGCGAGCTGCGGCAGCGACGGCGTCGCGAGCGTGTTCAGGAACTTCAGTTTCTCGACCTGTTCGCGATAGCGGCCCGGCAACGCCCAGCCGATCCGGTAGGCCGCCGTCAGGCTCTTCGAGAACGACGCGCAGTGCAGCACGATGCCGTTGCGGTCATAGGCCTTCAGCGCGCTCGGATGCGCATTGCCGAAATACAGTTCGTTGTACACGCCGTTTTCGATGATCGGCATGTCTGCTTTGGTTGCAAACTCAACCAGGTCGCGCTTGCGCTCGTCCGGCATCTGGAATCCGAGCGGATTCTGGAAGTTCGGCATCGCCATGCACGCGGCGATCGGCTGCGACTTCGCGATTGCCGCGAGCGCCGCGATGTCGATTCCGTACTCCGGATGCGTGGCCACCTCGATCGCCTTCATCCCCATCCGCTCGATCGCATGCAGCATTGCATAGAACGTCGGCGACTCCACCGCGATCGTGTCGCCCGGCTTCGCGACCGCCTGCAGGCAAAGATTGATCGCCTCGGTCGCGCCGACCGTCACGATGATCTCGTTCGGGTCGACCGACATGCCGTTTTCCAGGTAGCGTCGCGCGATCTGGCGAATCAGGCGCGGATGGCCCGGCGGCAATCCGTCCGTCACGCCCCACAGCGACTTGTCGCGGCCGGCTGCGTACGCATAGCGGTTCAGCTTCTCGAACGGGAACAGGCTCGGGTCCGGATACGGCGAGCCGAGCGGCACCGCGTCGTCGGTCCCGATCGAGCGCAGCGTCGACAGCACGAGCCGGCTCATGTCGACCGACGACGAGATCGCGATCGGCTTCGACGGCCGCAGCTCGCGCACCGGCGCGTGGTTGTCGTCGCGCCGCAGGTTCACGAAGTAGCCCGATTGCGGACGGCTCTCCAGCAGCCCGCGGCTTTCGAGCAGCAGGTACGCATGCAGCACGGTCGTGATGCTGATCCGGTGCTGCTGGCTCGCCTGCCGCACCGACGGAATCCGGTCGCCATGACGGTAGACGCCCTGCCGGATCAGGCGCTCGATGTCGTCCGCGAGTTTTTCATAGAGCTTCATCGCGTGCTCCCCGCCGGCCGAAGCATGCGCACCGCCGCTCCGGGTGCGTCCGATGCGCGCATGTTCCGCCCGCCGACCGGGCTGTCGTGACGCCTGATTGCTCCCTCCGGTTTTGCCTTTTCCATCGCAGTGGCTCGCTCTTGAAGATGCGCCGGAAGGCCCGTGACGTCTGGGCCTGCGGCACTGTGCACTTTACGATCGCATCTTAAGAGCAGAACAGTTGGCGAGGAGTACACACATCGGATATGCGTACAAGAGTACAGTTCGACGCGAATTCGAGACGTGCGGCGAACTGTACGTCTTAGGAATGGGTGCGGTGGCCGATGGAAGCTCGGACCGCGCGATTAACGCATGAGGGTCGGCCCGCTGGGGCTGCGGGCGGCCGGTGCGCGGGCTGCCACGAAAATGGCGTTGGAACGACATGGCATTCCGCCCGCGCGACTCGCGCGCTCCGGATTCAGCGCGGCAGACGCGCGATCGCTTTCCTCCGCCGCGTCGAACGTGCAGGCTATCGCGCTGCGTCAGGCCCGCATGGATCGCTGTGCGCAAATGCTGTTCCTTGGAAAACGGCGCTCCGGCTGTTTGATCGAGGCCCGTGTAAGAGCTGAATGCCCGCCCTGCCGGATACGAGCGCGAGCGACGGATCGGTCACCACCGCCGGTGCGCACCGTGGCGTGGCCCGCGTTACGACGAACCATTCTGCCGCGGCGAATCAACGAGATCGCCAAAGAAGAAACCGCCGTGAACGGCGAACGTCAGATCGAACCGAACAGCGCGCGCGGCCGGTCCTTCAACGTGCCGGCGAGAATCCGCAGCCCGTTCACCAGTTCGTCGCGCGTCGCCGGACACGCGAGGTTGATGCGCACGCCGTGCTCGAGTTCGGCGCGATCGACGGCGAACGTCGACGACGGCATCACGATCACGCCGCGCGCCTTCGCGTTCGCGGCGAAGTCGTCGGCGCGCCACGGCGGCGGCAGCCGCAGCCACACGAACATGCACGCGGGATCGGCTTTCAGCTGGCCGGCCGGCAGCAACTCCCGCGCAAGATCGACGCGCGCACGGATTTCCGCCAGCTGCGCGCCCATGATCCGTTCGGCGGTCCCGTTCTCGATCCACACCGTCGCGATCAGCATCGACGTCGGCGCGGGCATCCACGCGGTGGTGCGCACGGCTTCCGCGCACAGCGCGACGCTGTCGCGCGGGCAGCTCAGATAGCCGAGGCGCAGCCCGGGCGCGAGGATCTTCGACGTCGCGCCGATATGGAACGTCAGCTCGGGACACAACCCGGCGATCGCCGGCAGACGGTCGCGCACGAGCGGCCCGTACACGTCGTCCTCGATGATGGTCACGTGATGGCGGCGCGCGATATCGACGAGCGCCATGCGGCGCGCGAGGCTCATCGTCGTCACTGTCGGGTTCTGCAGGTTCGGCACGACGAAGATCGCCTTGACGGGCATGCGCTGGCAGATCCGTTCGATCTCGTCGGGCAGCAGGCCGTCGTCGTCGGCCGCCGCGCTGACGATCTCGAACTGGAACACCGGCGCGAGCGCCTTCAGCCCGTAATACGTGAGCCGGTCGGCGACGATCACGCCGTCGGTGCCGATCAGGCTGTTCAGCACCGCATAAAGCCCGTGCTGCGCGCCGCTCGTGACGACCACCTGGTCGGGCGACGGCGTGAAGCCGGGCGCGGCCAGCCACAGGGCGCCGGCCGCGCGCGCCCAGTCGGGGCCCTGCGGCGGCTGGTATTCCTGCAGCGACGCGAACCGCGGATCGGCCGGCAGGGCGCCGAACGTCTGCGCGAGACTCGCGAGAAACTCGCCGGTCGCCGGCCGGTTCACCGTCAGGTCGATCACGCCGTTGCCGGCCGCGAGCGACGCACGGACCGGCTCGATGCTCGGCATCGCCCCGCCGGTGACGAGCGACCCGCGCCGCTTGCTGCCGATCACGAGGCCGCGCAACTGCAGTTCCTTGTACGCACGCGACACGGTCGACACGTTGATGCCGAGTTCGGTCGCGAGCTGGCGCTGCGGCGGCAGGCGGCTGCCCGGCGGATACATGCCGTTGCGGATTTCCGCCTCGATCGAGCTCGATACCTCGACATAGGTCGGCCGCTTCGCCTGCGCTGGCGCACCGCTCTCGCGCTCGCCGGAAAGTTTGTCTGCTGCCATGTATCGCCTGTGCCCACACAAAAAGCGTTTGTCTGCCGGTTTGACTCGTCCAGCGATTGTATATGACATCCCACTCCGATCAAACCTCCGCCGAAAAGTCTATGGAATCAGCCGGTTGGAATCGGGTAAACGCTAGCGCCACACAATCGTTTTTTGATTGCACACAAAAATTTACTGTGTGATTCTTGATCCCATCTTTGTATGAATCCGGCGTGCCGAAGGAGAGAGCGTCATGGCGAACGTCGCCATCGTGGGTGCAGGTTTCATCGGGCTCGGCGCGGCGGCCTGGCTGCAGCGCGACGGCCATCGCGTCACGCTGTTCGATCCGGCCGGCGTCGGGCAAGGCGCGTCGTTCGGCAACGCCGCGACGTTTGCGCCGTATGGCTGCGTGCCCGTCAACGGCCCGTCCGTGTTCCGCGACATCCCGCACTTCCTGTGCGCCGCCGACAGCCCGCTGCGCATTCGCTGGCCTTACCTGCTGCGCGGCGCACCGTGGCTCGCGCGGTTCCTTGCCGCCTCGATGCCGGCGCGTCACGTGCGCAGCGCCGCAGCGCTGGCCGCGCTGCTGTCGCGCGCCGCCGACGGCTATGCGCCGCTGCTCGCGTCGTCGCGGCTCGCTGCCTATGTGCGGCCGCGCGAGTGCCTGTATCTGTACGCGCGGCAGGCATCGTTCGACGCCGCGCAGCCGTCGCTTGCGCTGCGACGCCGGTTCGGCGTGCCGTTCGACACGCTCGACGCGAGCGCGATTCGGCGGCTCGAGCCCGCGCTCGCGCCGATCTTCGCGCGCGGCGTGCTGTTCCATGGCAGTTGGCATTTCTCCGATCCGTGCGGGTTTCTCGCCGCCCTGTTCGCGCATCTGGCAACGGATGGCGCGACGCTCGAGCGCGCGCAGGTCGACCGGATCGAGCCGGCCGGCGACGGCGTGAACCTGCATGCGGGACCCACGGTGCGCAGCTTCGATCACGTGGTGATCGCCGCCGGTGCGCATTCGCGCGCGTTCGCCGCGGCGTGCGGCGACACGGTGCCGCTCGACACCGAGCGCGGCTACCACGTGCAGTTCGGCGCACCCGAACCGGTCGTCACGCGGCCGGTCGGCTGGGCCGAACGCGGTTTCTACATGACGCCGCTCGACGAAGGCCTGCGCGCGGCAGGCACCGTCGAACTCGGCGGCTTCGACGCGGGCATGAACCGCTCGCTGATCGCGCTGCTCACGCGCTCCGCACGCGAAGCGCTGCCGTCGCTCGGCACGCCGACGCGCAGCTGGCTCGGCTTCCGGCCGACGCTGCCGGACGGCGTGCCCGTGATCGGACGCGCACGGCGCAGCGAGCGCGTGATCCATGCATTCGGCCACCAGCATCTGGGCGTCACGCTCGCCGGCATCACCGGGCGGATCGTCGCCGACCTCGTCGCGCAGCGCGCGCCGCCGCTCGACCTCGCACCGTATCGCGCCACGCGCTTCCGACGCGCGCCGCATCTTTCACCCTGCAAGGAGGCATCATGAATCGTCGTAACTGGCTGGCATGGCTGGCCGTCTGCTCGATCGGCACGGCCGCGGCGTCCGCGCAGGCCGCGGACCCGGAAACCATCAAGATCGGCTTCGCCGGCCCGCTGACGGGGCCGGTCGCGCGGGTCGGCAAGGATCTGCAATACGGCGCGCAACTCGCGCTCGACGAGGAGAACGCGAAACATCCGACCGTCGGCGGCAAGCCGGTGCGCTTCGTGCTCGACGTTCAGGACGACCAGGCCGATCCGCGCATCGCGATCCAGGTCGCGCAAAAGCTCGTCGACGACGGCGTGGTCGGCGTGATCGGGCACTACAACTCGGGCTGCAGCATCCCCGCGTCGGCCGTCTACAAGCAGGCGAACGTCGCGATGATCACGCCCGGCTCGACCAATCCGCAGCTGACGATGCAGGGCTTCAAGAACGTGTTCCGCACGATGGGGCACGACGGCGTCGGCGGCGTGGTCGCCGGACGCTTCGCGGTCGAGCAGCTGAAGGCCAAGCGGATCGGCATCATCGACGATCGCACCGCATTCGGCCAGGGGCTCGCGGACGCGTTCGAGAAAGGCGTGAAGGACGCGCACGGCAGCATCGTCGGCCGCGAATACACGAACGACAAGGCGGTCGATTTCCGCGGGATCCTGACGACGATGAAGAGCAACAACATCGACCTGCTGTTCTTCGGCGGTCTCGACGAGCAGGGCGCGATGCTGGTCAAGCAGATGCGCTCGCTCGGCATTCGCGCGCAGCTGTTCGGCGCCGGTGCGCTGAAGAGCAATGCGTTCGTGAAGATCGCCGGCACCGCGGGCGAAGGCACGCAGGATCTCGAACCCGGCCCGGCGCTCGACAAGCTGCCGTCGGCCGTCGCGTTCGCGCAGCGCTACAAGGCGCGCTTCAACCAGGACGTCGAGCTGTATGCGCCATTCGCGTACGACGCGGCGCTCGCGATGATCGCGGCGGTGCACAAGGCCGATTCGGCCGACCGCGGCAAGATCGTCGCGAGCCTCGCGGGCGTGTCCGTCACCGGCGTGACCGGCAAGATCTCGTTCGACGAACGCGGCGACCTGATCAAGCCGCCCTATACGCTGTTCCGCGTCGAACAGGGGCAGTGGCACAGCATTCGCACGGTCGGCGGCGCGTCGAACTGATCGACGCCGGGCAGCCCGGGAGCAGGCGGCGTCATCGCGCCGTCTGCTGCCGCTGCACTTCCTGCGCCTTCATCTGCAGATACGCGCCGCGCTCGACTTCGTGCAGTTGCTGCGGATACTGCTCGGTCGCATCGAACCAGCGCGCGAGGCGCTGGTCGAGCGGCTTGTCGAGCGTCGCGAGATACGTGTCGATCGCGAGGTAGTAGCGCATCGTGTTGCGCTCCAGCAAGCCGCGTACGCCGCCGATGTATTGCGGCTGCGCGGCCGCTGCACCGCCGACGGTCGTGAACCCGACCTTGTCGCTGCCGACCGTCGCGAGGTAGGTCTTCATCGCCATGCGGCCGACCGTGCCGAACCCGTATGAATACGTCAGATGCAGGAACGTGCGCGATGCGCCGACCGGCACGGCCTCCAGCGCGATCCGGTAGTCTTTCGTGCCCATCGGGCCGCTGTCGGCGGTCAGGTCGACCTGGAAGTAGTCGCGCGTCGCGGCGGCCACGCGATAGCGGAACTGCACGCGATAGGTGTCCGACAGCTTCTGCTCGATCTTGCGGCCGACGTTCACGTCGAGCACCGGGCCGTCGGTGCCGGCAGATGCATGACAGTACTTCGTGTTCAGGTGCAGGATCAGCACCGCGCACCAGTTCGCGGGGCCCTGCGCGGGATCGTTGAGCTTGCCGTTCACGACGGAGAACGGGTAGTCGACGACCGCATAGATATCGCCCTTCAGCGACGACGATGCCTCGGACGATTCGAGGTACAGCGGGCGGTGAAACGGGTTGTTCTTCAGTTGCTCGCCGAGGCTGCGATAGCGGTCGAGCAGCGCGGCCGCGCCGTCCGCGCCGAACGACAGCGCGCTCCAGCCGACGCAAAACGCGGCAATGACGGTGTGCCAGGCGCGGCGTGCACGGTGCCGTGCTCGCAGGTGTGCGGATGTCTCCATTCGTGTTCTCCAACGAGGTGCGCGATCGTTGCGGCCCGTGCCGTTAGCGGATAAACCGTCAGACCGCGATCCGCACCGTGGCGTTCCGTTCGATTCGTACGCAACCGCTCGTGCGTCCCTGTCGTGCGTCCCTGATCGTGCGTCCCTATTTGTCAGCCGAAAACGCAGTCGACATCTGCCGTGCCCGCTTCACGTCGTCTCCGTGCAGATAGATCGACGTCGTCGAGATCGACGCATGCCGCAGGTTGTCGCGCACCGTCGTCAGCTCGGCGCCTCGCGCGAGCGCATGCGTCGCATGCGTGTGACGCATCCAGTGCGGGCTCGCCTGCCGCAGCTTCTGCGCGAGCGCCGGGTTGTCGTCGTCGACGCGCGCGGCCGTCTGCGCGAAGAAACGCTGCATCACCTTCCACAACCGCACGCTGGTGATCCCGGCCGCGCCGTCTTCCGCGAGACTCGGAATCAGCGGCGTGTCCGGCCGCCAGCGCACCGGCGTCACCGGCAGCCGCCGCGCGACCAGATAGCGGTCGAGCGCCGTGCGCGCGAGCGGCGGCAGCGCGACGCGTGCCGCCTTGCCGCCCTTGCCGATCACCTTCAGCCACGCGTCGCCGTGCGCATCGGTCTCGATGCCGCCGAGCGTCGCGCCGACCAGTTCGCTCGCGCGCAGCCCCGTCGCGTAGCCGAAATCGAGAATGAAACGCAATCGTTGCGCAGCGGCCGGCGTCCAGCCGGATGGCGGTGCGCCGGTCGACGCCGGCTTGCGAAACTCGAGCCCGTCCGCGATGGTGCGCACGAGCAGCCACTCGCCTTCGGTGAACGCATGCGACGTGTCGAGCGCGTTCGCGCCGCGCGTGTCGCGCACCTTGACGCCCGCGAACGGATTCGCGAGCAGGTAGCGCTGCTCGATCAGCCAGCGGAACAACGCGCCGAGGACCGACAGCGTGTACGCGGCCGAACGCGCGGACAGCCCGCCCGAAAACGGCCGCCAGTCCGGCGCGCCGCGCGGGCGCACGGGCCCGACCCAGCGCTCGTGCGGCGTCGGGTTGCGCAAGAACGCGCGATACGCGACCGCATCCTCGGTCGTCAGCGACGACAGCGCCCGCCCGCGCTCGACGATCGCCCACAGAATCAGCCGCTCGGCCTCCTTCCGGTACGCGCGGCGCGTCGCGGCCGATTCATGCAGCGACAGCCATGCCTGCACGGCCGCGTAATCGTTGTCCGCGTCGAGCGTGCTCGTGGCACGCGGCGCACGAAACGTGCCGGCCGACCCGTCGACTTCGTGCGGCAGCTTCAATTGCTCCCACGGCACGATGCCGCTGCGCGGCGTCGCCGCGATCAATGCGCGCGCCCGCTCGGTAAGGTCGGGATGTCCAGAAAAGAACGCCTCGATATGCCGCGCGCTCGCGACGCCGAGCCCCGCGATCGCGCGCCACCACTGACGCCGGCGCGGAATCCGCACGGTCAGGTCGGCGAGCGTCGCGATTCCGTGCGCCCGCAGCGCGACGACCGCGCGCGCCGGCAGCCACAGGCCGACATCGTCGCCGATCTGCGGCACCGCGGGCCGCGCATGGCGCAGCAGGCCGATCGCGTCGGCCGCTGCCTTGGCCATCTGCATGCGTTCGCCGTCGGCGTGGCCGAGCTGCTCGACCAGATCGGGCCGCCCGGCCTGCCGCGCGACGCGCACGACGCGCCGTCGAATTGCGCCGATCACGCCGCGCGCGGACCGCCCTTCGCCGAGCCGGTCGGGCAGATAGCGCTCGACGGCCTGGCGCACGGTCATGCCCGCGTACCACGCGCGCAGCGCGGCCAGTTCGTCGGCGTCGGGAAAGCCTGCGGGCGCAGGCGCGGGATCGGAAGAAGGCGGTAAGGCGAGGCGCGGTGTCATGGGCGCCAGTTTGACAGAAGCGCGAGCGGCCGAAAACGGCGGCGGCCGCCGAAAATGCCGGCACGATGCCGGATGCTGCCGGCATCGCGCCAACCTGTCGGCCAAGGCAACCGTCAGCCTGCAACGGGCGTACGCCGCACCTCGGACAGGTAGATGAGGATCAGCGACACCCACACGATCCCGTACAGGAACATGAAGCAGGTCGTGCGCACGCGCAGCAGGTCGAGCAGCACGCCGAACAGGATCGGCAGCAGGAAGCCGCCGAGCCCGCCCGCGAGGCCGACGATGCCGGTGACGACGCCCATGTTGTCCGCGAAATCGTCGGCGACGTACTTGAACGTCGACGCCATCCCGAGCGCGAACACCGCACCGAGCACGAAGGTCAGCGCGACGAAGCCGGCCACCGGCATCGCGACGTTCAGCGTCGCGGTGCCGTCGATCGTGTGGATCGCGAAGTCGGTCGCCGGATACGACAGCAGGAACAGCGCGATCCATGCGACCCACAGCCCCCACCACGTGACCGCATGCGCGCCGAAGCGGTCGGACAGCGCGCCGCCGAGTGCGCGCAGCACGGAGCCCGGCAGCGAGAAGCCGGCCGCGAACGCGGACGCCATCACGAGCGACATCCCGTATTCGTTCTTCAGGTACTGCGGGATCCACAGCGACAGCGCGGTGAAGCCGCCGAACGTGATCGAGTAGTACTGGCACAGCCGCCACACGCGCGGATCGCGCAGCACCTTGAACGATTCGAGCCACGAGCCGCCGCGCTTGCCCGCGCCCGGATCGGGCGCCGACGCGAACCAGAAGATCGCGGCCGTGACCAGCAGCGCGATCGCATAGACGCGCGGCACGAAACGCCAGCCGTATGCGTCGAGCAGCAGCGGCGTGACGAACAGGTTGACGGCCGCACCGACCGTGCCCGCGCCGAACACGCCCATCGCGAGCCCGCGCCGCTTCGGCGGGAAGAAGCGCGCGACATACGGCGTGCCGACCGCGAACGACGCGCCGACGCAGCCGAGGAACAGCCCGATGAACAGGAACTGCCACAGCTGCGTCGCGTAGCTGACGATGTAGACCGGAATCGCGCACACGACGAGCAGCACCGTCATCACGATGCGCCCGCCGAAGCGGTCGGTCCACGTGCCGAGCGGCAAGCGCATCAGCGCGCCGGTCAGCACGGGCGTCGACGTGAGCAGCCCGAACTCGGTGCCGTTCAGGCCGAGATCGGTGCGCAGCTGCACGCCGAGCACGCCGAACATCATCCATACGACGAAACACACCATGAACGCGAACGTGCTCGCGGCGAGCACCGACCACGCGCGCAGCGGAACGGCCTGCGAATCCGCAGCCACGCCGACGTTACCTTGCTGAGTTGCCATACGCAAAACCCCGTTTCATTGGACGAGCGGCCCGTTCGCGCCGTCGAAGGTCACGCCTTCGAGGCGCGCGCCGCCCGCGAGTATCGCCACGTATTGCCGCATCGCCCGCTGCCGCACGCGTTCCGACAGGTAGGCGGCGATCTGGCCTGCCGCTTCGTCGAACGGCACGGCGTCGCCCGGCACGCGGCGCTCGATGCGCACGATGTGGAAGCCGAAACGCGTGTTGACGAGTTTCGGCAGCACGCCGAGGCCGTCGGTATCGAACAGCGCGGCCTCGAATTCCGGCACGGTGTCGCCGCGCAACAGTTGCCCGAGGCTGCCGCCGACTTGCGCCGACGGGCAGTTCGACGACGCGCGCGCCACCGCTTCGAACGTATCGGGCGCGGCGACCACGTCGGCGAGCGCACGTTCCGCGCGCTGCCGCAGCGGCGCGAGCGGCACGCGGTCGGTCACCGCGAACAGCACGTGGCTCGCGCAGACGATGTCGCCGCGTCGAAAGCGCGCCGGATGCTGCGCGTAATAGCGCTCGCAGTCGGCACGGTCGGGTTCGGGCACGTGCGTGAGTTCGCGTTCGAGCAGCGCGTCGACGGCCGCGTCGTCGAGCGGCGCACGTTCGTCGAGCAACGACAGCGACACCGCGCGCTGCCGCAGCAGCTCGCGCACCGCGAGCGCATGCCGTGCCGCATCGAGCGGATCCGGCGCATCGCCGTGATGCTCGGCTTCGGCTGCGATGGCCTCGTCGTCGATCGCGACGCCGTTGATCGTCAGCGGCGCCGTCACGGTTTCGGAGAGAACGTCGTTCATGCGGGCTCCTCAGCGCTTGCGCACGAGCTGGTACGGCCGGATCAGGTACGCGACGGATGCGATGCCGCTCCAGATATGCACCATCCGCGTGAACGGCGACACGAGGAAGATCGTGAAGCCGAGCAGGATGTGCAGCCGGTACGTGAGCGGCACGCCGACGAGCAGGTTCGCGATGTCCGGCCGGAACGTGACGACGCCCTTCACGTAGTCGGTGAGCTGCTCGAACATCACGCCGTCCATGTGGCGCGTCGACAGCACGACGGTGCCGAGCCCGAGCGCGAGCTGCACCCACAGCATCAGCACGATCGCGATGTCGGACGTGCGGCTGTTCTTGCGGATGCGCGCATCGCCGAGGCGGCGCCAGATCAGGATCGTCAGCCCGACGATCGCGGCGACGCCGGCCGCGCCGCCCGCCACCATCGCGACGAGCTGGTGCGCGGACGCCGACAGGAACGGCGACACGAGCCAGTGCGGCGCGAGGAAGCCGCCGAAGTGGCCGAGCACGACGACGAGCACGCCCCAGTGGAACAGGTTGCTGCCGAGCCGCAGCATCCCGTGGCGCAGCAGCTGCGACGAATCGCTTTTCCACGTGTATTGCTCGCGGTCGAAGCGGATCAGGCTGCCGACCAGCAGCACCGCGACACAGATGTACGGGTAGATCCCGAACAGGAACTGATGCAGATATGCGTTCATGTGTTTCCCCAGTTGGGCCCGCGCTTACGCGCCGCGGGCCGGCCGCTTGTCGTGGAACCGGACCGTCTGCTCGGCCGGTGTTGCAGCGCCGACGAAGCGCACGGCTTCGTCCGCATACGACGCGTCGAGCGCGCGGTAGTCGTCGGCACTCGGCCTCTCGGCGGCGACGTCGTCGTCCGCGGCGGCCGGCGCGTCGGCCGGTGCGAGCCCCGCCATCGGCAACAGCGCGCCGACGACGAAGCTGTAATGGCTGCCGCGCTGCGCGAGCTGGCCGGCCAGCGCGCGCAGGATGTCGCCGGTCTCGGCGAGCAGGTTGCGCGCATCGGCCGCCGGCAGCCGCGACAGATATTCGAGGAACACGGGCAGGTAGTCGGGCAGTTCGCCCGCGTTCAACGTGAGCCCATGCCGCTCGTACATCTGCAGCAGGTCGACCATCGCCTGTCCGCGATCGCGCGATTCGCCGTGCACGTGCTCGAACAGGTGCAGCGACGTCGCGCGGCCGCGATCGAACAGCGCGACGTAGTTCTCCTGCAGCGTCAGCAGGTCGCGCTCGCGCACGTACGCAAAGAACCGGTCGAGCCCGGCGCGCACCGTCTTCGGCAAACGCGCCGCGTCGCGCAGGTGGGTCTCGATCGAATCGAGCACGTCGACGAGCGCGTCGTCCGGATAGTCGAGCAGCATCGCGAACGCCGCATAGGTCGGATCGGGTGCCGTGCTCATCGCGATACCTCGCGGATCGGAATCGTCCGTGTGCCCTTCTCCTTCTTCGCGCTGAACAGGCTGGCCGACGAACGGCCGTCCGAACAGCCGTTGCCGAACGAGAAGCCGCACGACGAACGCAGGTCGTACGCGTTCTCCGCATACTCGCGGTGCGTCGTCGGGATCACGAAGCGATCCTCGTAGTTCGCGATCGCGAGATAGCGGTACATCTCCTCGACCTGCGCGAGCGACAGCCCGACCTGGTCGAGCACGCCGCGCGCATCGATGCCGTCGACGTGGCGCGCGCGCATGAACGCACGCATCGCGAGCAGCCGCTCGAGCGCGAGCTTCACGGGCGCCTCGTCGCCGGCCGTCAGCAGGTTCGCCAGATAACGCAGCGGAATGCGCAGCGATTCGACGTCCGGCAGGTAGCCGTTCATCCCGAGGTCGCCGCTGTTCGCGGCCGCGTTGATCGGCGACAGCGGCGGCACGTACCAGACCATCGGCAGCGTCCGGTATTCCGGATGCAGCGGGAACGCGATCTTCCAGTCGATCGCCATCTTGTAGGTCGGCGAACGCCGCGCGGCGTCGATCCACGCAGCCGGCACGCCGTCGCGCTCGGCCTGCGCGATCACGGCCGGATCGTCGGGATCGAGGAACAGCGACAGTTGCGCTTCGTACAGATCCTGCTCGTTCTCCGCGCTGGCCGCTTCGCCGATCCGGTCGGCGTCGTACAGCAGCACGCCGAGGTAGCGGATGCGGCCCACGCAGGTTTCCGAGCACACCGTCGGCTGGCCGGCCTCGATGCGCGGATAGCAGAAGATGCACTTCTCGGCCTTGCCGCTCTGCCAGTTGTAGTAGATCTTCTTGTACGGGCAGCCCGACACGCACATGCGCCAGCCGCGGCACTTGTCCTGGTCGATCAGCACGATGCCGTCTTCCTCGCGCTTGTAGATCGAGCCCGACGGGCACGCGGCGACGCACGCCGGATTCAGGCAGTGCTCGCACAGGCGCGGCAGGTACATCATGAAGGTGTTCTCGAACTGCCCGTAGATCTCCTTCTGCACGTTCTCGAAGTTGTAGTCCTTCGCGCGCTTCTCGAACTCGCCGCCGAGGATTTCCTCCCAGTTCGGTCCCCACTCGATCTTCTCGAGCCGCTGGCCGCTGATCAGCGAGCGCGGCCGCGCGACCGGCATCGCGCGCGTGTTGCCGGCTTCCTGCAGATGCCCGTAGTCGAACGTGAACGGCTCGTAGTAGTCGTCGATCTCGGGCAAATGCGGGTTCGCGAAAATCTGCGCGAGCAACCGCCACTTGCCGCCGAGACGCGGCTCGATCCTGCCGTCGGTGCGCCGCTGCCAGCCGCCGCGCCAGCGGTCCTGGTTCTCCCAGTCCTTCGGGTAGCCGATGCCCGGCTTCGTCTCGACGTTGTTGAACCATGCGTATTCCATCCCTTCGCGGCTCGTCCACACGTTCTTGCAGGTCACCGAGCAGGTATGGCAGCCGATGCACTTGTCGAGGTTCAGCACCATCGCGATCTGTGCGCGTACTTTCATGATGCTTCTCCTTCGCGTACAGCCTGTGTTGTCGGATCGGCCGCGGCGTCTTCCCCGTCGAGCCAGTCGATCCTGTTCATCTTCCGCACGATCAGGAACTCGTCGCGATTCGAGCCGACCGTGCCGTAGTAGTTGAAACCGTACGACAGCTGCGCATAGCCGCCGATCATGTGCGTCGGCTTCAGCGCGATGCGCGTGACCGAGTTGTGAATGCCGCCGCGCGTGCCGGTGATTTCGGAGCCCGGCGTGTTCACGATCTTCTCCTGCGCGTGGTACATCATCACCATCCCCGACGGAATCCGCTGGCTCACGACGGCCCGCGCGCACAACGCGCCGTTCGAGTTGTAGCACTCGATCCAGTCGTTATCGACCACGCCGATCGCCTTCGCGTCGTCCTCCGACATCCACACGATCGGGCCGCCGCGCGACAGCGTCAGCATCAGCAGATTGTCCGTGTACGTGCTGTGGATCCCCCACTTCTGGTGCGGCGTCAGAAAGTTCAGCACGCGCTCGGGGTTGCCGTTCGAACGCTTGCCGACCATGTGCTCGTAGCTGCCGGTGTCGATCGGCGGCTTGTACACGCACAGCGACTCGCCGAACGCGCGCATCCACGCGTGATCCTGGTACAGCTGCTGGCGGCCCGACAGCGTGCGCCACGGCACCAGCTCGTGCACGTTCACGTAGCCCGCGTTGTACGACACGTGCTCGGATTCGATCCCGCTCCACGTCGGCGACGAGATGATCTTGCGCGGCTGTGCCTGGATGTCGCGGAAGCGGATCTTCTCGTCCTCGCGCGCGACGGCCAGATGCGTGTGATCGATGCCGGTGATGCCGGACAGCGAACGCCATGCCTTCACCGCGACCTCGCCGTTGGTTTCGGGTGCGAGCGCGAGAATCACCTCGGCCGCGTCGAGCGCGGTGTCGATCCGCGGGCGCCCTTGCGCGGCGCCGTCGGCAACCTTGTAATTGAGTTCGCCGAGCAGCTTCACTTCGTCCTTCGTATCCCAGCCGATGCCCTTGCCCGCATTGCCGAGCGTGTCCATCAGCGGGCCGAGCGACGTGAAGCGCGCATACGTGTTCGGATAGTCGCGCTCGACCGCGATCACCGCCGGCATCGTGCGGCCCGGCACCGGTTCGCATTCGCCGCGCTTCCAGTCCTGCACGTCGAACGGCTGCGCGAGCTCGCCCGGCGTATCGTGCGCGATCGGCGCGAGCACCACGTCGCGTTCGACGCCGAGATGTCCATCGCACAACTCCGAAAAGCGCTTCGCGATGCCCTTGAAGATCTCCCAGTCGCTTTTCGATTCCCACGCAGGATCGACCGCCGCCGACAGCGGGTGGATGAACGGGTGCATGTCGGACGTGTTCATGTCGTCCTTCTCGTACCACGTCGCGGTCGGCAGCACGACGTCCGAATACATGCAGGTGGTCGACATCCGGAAGTCGAGCGTGACGAGCAGGTCGAGCTTGCCGCGCGGTGCGTCGTCGCGCCACGTCACTTCGTCGGGGCGCGCGCCGCCCGTCGCGCCGAGGTCCTCGCCTTGCACGCCGTTGGTCGTGCCGAGCAGGTGCTTCAGGAAATACTCGTGGCCCTTGCCCGACGACCCGAGCAGGTTCGAGCGCCACACGAACAGGTTGCGCGGGAAGTTGTCTGGCGCGTCCGGGTCCTCGCACGCCATCTTCAGCGTGCCGGCCTGCAACTGTCGCGCGACGTCGGCACCGGCCTGCGACGGGTCGCCCAGGCTCGCGCCGACCTTCAGCGGATTCACCGCGAGCTGCGGCGCGGACGGCAGCCAGCCCATCCGTTCCGCGCGCACGTTGTAGTCGATCGGCGAGCCATGGAACTGCGTGCGGTCCGCGAGCGGCGACAGCAGCGCGCCCGGGTCCATCGTGTCGTAGCGCCACTGGTCGGTGTGCGCGTAGAAGAACGACGTCGCGTTCATGTGCCGCGGCGGCCGGTTCCAGTCGAGCGCGAACGCGAGCGCGGTCCAGCCCGTCTGCGGACGCAGCTTCTCCTGGCCGACGTAATGCGACCAGCCGCCGCCCGGCTTGCCGATGCAGCCGCACATGATCAGCATGTTGATGATCGCGCGGTACGACATGTCCATGTGGAACCAGTGGTTGATCCCCGCGCCGATGATCACCATCGACTTGCCCTGCGTCTTGTGCGCGTTCTCCGCGAACTGCCGCGCGACCGCGATCACGTCCGCGCGCTTCACGCCGGTGATCGTTTCCTGCCACGCCGGCGTGTACGGCAGATCGTCGTCGTAGCTCGCGGCCACGTCGCGCCCACCGAGCCCCTGGTCGAGCCCGTAGTTCGCGACGAACAGGTCGTAGACGGTCGCGACCAGCATGTCGCCGTTGCGCGTCGCAACGCGCCGCACGCCGATCCGGCGCGACAGCGTCGAGCCGTGGCCGGTCGAATTGAAGTGCGCGTGCGGCTGGTTGCCGAAGTACGGGAACAGCACGTCGACGACGTCGTCATGCTCGGCCGTGCACGACAGCCGCGGCGACAGCGCCGCGCCCTTCGACGTCTCGCCGCGCAGGTTCCACTTGCCCTTGTCGGCGTCAGCCTGCTGCCCCCAGCGGAAACCGATCGAGCCGACCGGCACGACGAACTCGCCGTTCGCGTCGTCGATCATCACGGTCTTCCAGTCCGGATGCGCGGCCTCGTCGAGCGCATCGTCGAAGTCGGACGCGCGCACGAGGCGCTCGGGCACGTAGCCGTCGCCGTGCGGGACGAGACGCACGAGCGCCGGCATGTCGGTATAGCGCTTGCAGTAATCGATGAAGTAGTCGCTCTTGCCGGCCAGGTGGAATTCCTTCAGGATCACGTGGCCCATCGCGAGCGCGAGCGCCGCGTCGGTGCCCTGCTTCGGATGCAGCCACAGGTCGCCGAACTTCGCGCCTTCCGAGTAGTCGGGAAACACCGACACGACCTTGGTGCCGCGATAGCGCGCCTCGACGAGGAAGTGCGCGTCGGGCGTGCGGGTTTGCGGGACATTCGAGCCCCACATCATGATGAACGTCGAGTTGTACCAGTCGGCCGATTCCGGCACGTCGGTCTGTTCGCCCCAGGTCTGCGGCGACGCGGGCGGCAGGTCGCAATACCAGTCGTAGAAGCTCAGGCATACGCCGCCGATCAGCGACAGATAGCGCGAACCGGCCGCATACGACACCATCGACATCGCCGGAATCGGCGAGAAGCCGACCACGCGATCGGGGCCGTAGCGCGCGACCGTGTAGACGTTGGCGGCCGCGACGATCTCGTTGACCTCGTCCCAGCTCGCGCGCACGAAGCCGCCGAGCCCGCGCCGGCTCTGGTACGAACGCCGCGCATCGTCGTCCTCGACGATCGAGCGCCATGCGTCGACGGGCGCAAGCGTGCGGCGGCGTTCGCGCCACAGCTTCACGAGTGCGCTGCGCACCATCGGATGCTTCAGGCGGTTCGCGCTGTACAGATACCAGGAGTACGAAGCGCCGCGCGAGCAGCCGCGCGGTTCGTGGTTCGGCATGTCGGGGCGCGTGCGCGGGTAATCGGTCTGCTGGGTTTCCCACGTGACGATCCCGCCTTTCACGTAGACCTTCCACGAGCACGAACCCGTGCAGTTCACCCCATGCGTCGAGCGGACGATCTTGTCGTGCTGCCAGCGCAGCCGATAAGCGTCTTCCCATTTGCGGTCTTCGTCGGTGACGGCACCGTGGCCGTCGGAGAAGGTTGGCCTCGTGGTGGAGAAATAACGCAATCTATCCAGGAAATGGCTCATGGGGATCTCGTTTTTCCGGTCTTTTGGCAGACCCTGATTATTTAAGGAGGTGAAATACCGGTTGTAAAGGACGATCGGATTCGACTTGATTCGACCGTATCCGGCCCTTTCGCCCTTTTCGTCCGGGTCCAATGAATTGTCTTTCGGATCGACATATCACGGCTTGATACAAATCACGGTATCGTTCATCGGCGCGCAACGGCGCTAAATGGGGACGGGGGCGTCGATGCCGCGCGGTGGGGAATCGGGTGGCCGATACCCGGTTTCGCTCCGGCGGCTTCTCCGCAAATCGCGACGCCGGACAGCGCCCGTATTGAATGGCGCCGGGCGATGCCGGTAATGCCCGCCGGAATCGCCGGCCCGCACGCGGCCCGCTGTTTATCGGAGACCGCGAAACGCATTCGACATATTCGGGCCGGCGCTCGAGCGCACCTTTACATATAAGAACCGCATTTTTGTGACATTGCGATTTTTCACGGCGATTGTCTTCGCGACGGCGGTATCGTCCGGAAAGGAGGCTGTGCCGCTTTCTCGTTGCACAACCGGTGCCGCCTGCGCGTTCTCTGCAACTGCCATCACGCGAGGAGGACTACAGGCATGCTGCCCGAGGAAAGCGGTGCGAGGAGGAATAGGCCGGCCAGATGAAGGGCGCACCGGCGTGGGCGCACATTCGGCAGCCGTTCGACCGACGGGGAGGGCTGAAGGTGCTGAAGGTGCGGAAGATGCCGCAAGTGCCCAAAGGGCTGAAGGTGATGAATGCGGCATCGGCGCGGCCCAGGATGCCAATCTCGCGGGTACCGGATGCCGCACGCACCGGAAGCGGAACGAAAGCCGACGCGCCTGCGGTACCGCAACGCTCGGCGTCGCCGTCGCATCAAAACCGGCGATGCACGCCGTCACCCGTCGCCTGTCCGCCCCGGGTCGAGCATCGCGACGAACGCCGCGACACCGGCGATCAACGCGACCGCACCGCCGCGCAGCGCAGTCGCTTCGTCGAACAGCAAGCCGGTGACGACGGCCATCATCCCCGCGAGCGATACGAACACGGCAATCGCCGCGACGACGATCCGCGACTGTCGACGTATCATCGCGCGCGCCGCGTCACGCCGCCGCGGATGCCGGCACGCCGGCATCGCCGCCGCGAATCAGCAGCACCGGGCAGTTCGATCCGCGCACGAAGCGCTCGGCGACGCTGCCGAGCAACACGCGGCTGATCCCGCGCCGCCCATGCGTGCCGACTACCGCGAGATCGATGTCACGCTCCTTCACGTAGCGCTGCAGCCGTTCCGCGATGTCCTCGCCGATGCTTTCGGTCTCGACCAGTTCGCCCTCGCCTTTGGCGCCGGCCAGCGCGATCGTCCGTTCCGCGTCGAGCAGCACCTTGCGGCCGTCGTCGCGGATTTCCTCGACGAGCGCATGCGGGTCGAACCGGCCCGCGTACGTGAACAGCACCGATTTGTCGACCACATACACCGCGTCGACGTGCGCGCCGGACGCCCGCGCGACCTTCAAGGCCTCGGCAAGCGCCTGCTTCGACGAAGCGCTGCCGTCGACGGCCACCATGATCTTCTCGTACATGCGAACCTCGTTGGGGTGAGCGGCCGCGCGCGGTAGCGCGTGCGGCCATGTCGTCATCATCGGCGGATCGCGCACCCGCAGCTTGACGACGGTCAAGGTTCGCCGGAGCCCGGCCGTGCGGCAAAGCGCCGCGCAATCGACGCCGCACGACCGGCCGCGGACGCGAACCGAGCGGGCCGCCCGCCGAAGGCGCTATCATCGGATATCCGACCTTCGTCCGGCCCCTTTTTGCCGGCTCACTTTCAACTCGCTCAACCGACATGACAACGACTACCGAACGCGTGGACGGCGCCGCCCAGCATCTCGTCGCCGCCCGCCATGCCGGCGTGCCCGGCCCGCTGCTGCCCGACGCCTTCCGCCCCGAGAGCGTCGATACCGCGCTGGCGATCCAGCATCGCGTCGCCGACCTGCTCGGCGAAGCCATCGGCGGATGGAAATGCGCGTTGCCGCCGCCCGATCGCGTGATCGTCGCGCCGATCTTCGCGTCGACGATCCGCGAAGCCGATGCGCCGTACCGCGTCGTCGGCGGCCCGATCGTGCGGATCGAGCCGGAAATCGCGTTCGTGCTCGATCGCGACCTGCCCGCCCGTGCGCGGCCGTACGTCGAGACCGACGTGCGCGCAGCGATCCGCGAGGTGCGCATCGTGCTCGAGGTGCTCGGCTGCCGCTATGCGGAGCCGGCGCGCGCGTCGAAGTTCGAGCTGCTCGCCGACGGGCAGTTCAACCAGGGGCTGTGTGTGGGGCCCGTCGTGCCCGACGGCCTGAACGTGCCGCTCGAAACGCTTGCGCTGTCGTTCGACGGTGCGCTGAATCGCACGATCGACGGCCGCCATCCGGACGGCGATCCGCTCAAGCCGCTCGTGTGGCTCGTGAATTTCCTCGCATCGCGCGGCGACGGCGTGCGCGCCGGCCAGATCGTGACGACCGGCTCGTATGCGGGCGCGATCGAAGTGCCGCTCGGCGATGCGCTGACGGTGCGCTTCGGCGAGCTCGGCAGCCTGTCGGTGACGCTGACGGCCTGACGTTCGGCGGCGGAGCGCATCTCTCGCCGTCCGCGTGCAGTGCCGCGTGCGCGGTCGACGCCGGATCGCCGCCGTCGGTCGACACCGGCGGCCGACGCCCGCGATCGGTCGGCGCGCTGCGCGAATCGTGCGCAGCACGCACGGCCGGCGCCGCGCGAACGGCGCCTGCGCGCGGCGCGCCATGCAGCAGGCCGGCACCGCGTGATACCGTTGCACATGGCCCGTCACACGCGCAACCCGCGTTCACTCCCGTCATTCGCCATGCCGCCGACACCGTTGCCCGCCCTGCTGGACGAAGTCCTGCGCACCGTCGACCGCCGCTTCCGGCTGCCGCCGCTCGTGCGTGCGGCGTCGCTGACCGACGCCGCGAATCCGGCCACCGTCATCGCGGTCGTGATCGAGGAAGCGCGCCGGATGCACGCCGACGGCCGAGCACCCGACCCGGCGCTGCAACACCGCTTCGTCAGCGCGCTCGCGCGGATGATCGGCGATGCGATGAACCCGCACGCCGGCGACCCCGCGTTCCAGGCCGCGGTATTGCGGCATCGCGCGGCCGCCGTACGCGAATACGCGTCGCTCGCCGCGCATGCCGAGCAGGATCGCCGCACGCTGCGCTCGGCCATCAACACGATCGCGCATCCTGCGCGGCTCGAACGCCATGCGCAGGCGTGGCAACGCGAGCCGCTCGCGCGGCTGCATGCGGCCGCGGCCGGCGCGTCGTGGAACGAAGTCGATGCGGCGCTGCGGCACCTGCTCGCGCAATCGGAGATGGCCACCGACCGCGCGTTCGAACAGGACATCGTCAAACTGAAGGACAGCCCCGCGCTCGCCCGGCTGCAGCGCCTCGATGCATTGTCGCCGGATCCGGACGTCCGCCGGTACCGCACGCTGTGGGGACGCCAGGGCCCGCTCGTCGGCAGTGCGCTGGCCGTCGCGCAAGGCGTCACGTCGCAGCAGCGCGGCGCCGCCGTCGAGGCGCTGGCCGCGCAGGCGCTCCACGCACTGGCCGCGCAACTCGATGCGCAGGATGCAGACCGCACGTATCGCGTGGTCACGTCGATGCGCGTGCCCGCATCGATTCCCGGCAAGCACGACCGCGCGAAGACGGAGTGGGATGCGGTGCTGCTCGAACGCGCACGCGGCGACGACCCATCGGCCGCGTGGCACGTCCGGTTCCTCGTCGAGGCGAAGGCGTCCGCGGATGCCGCGACGACCGATCTGCCGCGCCTGCTGCGCGGCTTGACTCTCCTCGCGCAAGCCGACGCGAACACCGTCTATGCATTCGACGCGCGCGAAGGCACGGTACGCCTGCACGGCGCGTCGCTGCACGCGCTGACGACCGACGACGCGGCCCTCCAGCGCGAAGTGCTGTATTGCTGCGACGCGTCGGCCGATCCGGCACCGCGCCTGCTCGGTGCGGCAAGCCGCATGCAGCTGCTGTCCGCGCCGGCAAGCCTCGACTATGCGAGCGCGCTGGCACAGCACCACGATGCCGATCTGCACGTCCTTAACGTCGTCTGGCACGCACTGCTCGAACTGCCGTCATGGCGCACGGTGCTGCATCAATACGAATCGCTGCGGCAGGTACGGGCGTTGATGGTCGGTGTCGACGATCTGATGGCGGCAATCGAAGGCGACGTGGGCGACAGCGTCGCGAACGATGGCTGACGCAGGCGCGCCGATTCGCCGGTGAAACGGGCCGCCGCAGATTGCCGCGCGGCGTTCGCGAAACCTGACGAACAGGATACCGAAGCAAAGTCGAACGCAGCCGACCGGCATGCACGGCCGGCGCGACGCAGTCCGCCGAAGCCGGCCCGCGCCGCCGCCGCGTTACATCGCTACACCGTTACGCCTGCACGAACGCCAGCAGGTCCGCGTTCAGCACATCCGCATTGACCGTCAGCATCCCGTGCGAAAAGCCCGGATACGTCTTCAGCGTGCCGTTCTTCAGCAGCTTGACCGACTTCAGCGCCGAATCGGCGATCGGCACGATCTGGTCGTCTTCGCCGTGCAGCACGAGCGTCGGCACCGAGATCGACCGCAGGTCATCGGTCTGGTCCGTTTCCGAGAACGCCTTGATGCCTTCGTAGTGCGCCTTCGCGCTGCCGATCATCCCCTGACGCCACCAGTTCTGGATCACGCCCTGATGCACGACCGCGCCGGGCCGGTTGAAACCGTAGAACGGGCCGGACGGCACGTCGAGGAAGAACTGCGCGCGATTGTCGGCGAGCGCCTTGCGGAAGCCGTCGAACACGTCGAGCGGCAGGCCTTCCGGGTTCGCGTCCGTCTTCAGCATCAGCGGCGGCACCGCGCTGACCAGCACCGCCTTCGCGACACGGCCGGCCGGCTCGCCGTGGCGGGCCACGTAGCGCGCCACTTCGCCGCCGCCGGTCGAGTGGCCGACATGCACCGCATTGCGCAGGTCCAGCGCCTCCGCCACCGCGAATGCGTCGGCCGCGTAGTGGTCCATGTCATGGCCGTCGGACACCTGCGCCGAGCGGCCGTGGCCGCGGCGATCGTGCGCGATCACGCGATAGCCTTTCTGAACGAAGAACAGCAGCTGGGCATCCCAGTCGTCGGAAGACAGCGGCCAGCCGTGGTGGAACATGATCGGCTGCGCATCCTTCGGGCCCCAGTCCTTGTAGAAGATGTCGACGTTGTCCTTCGTGGTGATGTACGGCATGGCGGTAGGCTCCTTTGGGGTGGATGAACATCGCGTGCCGGCCGACGCCCGGAAGGCGTCGGCGACGAACGGCGGCGCGGTGGCACATCGCGCCGGTCGACGCTGCACGCCTCGTTGTAGCGGAAATCCGCGTCCGTGTCATGAAGCCGATGACCCGTTGGCGTCGATCCCGCCGCTGCGGACGGCTGTAACGCAACTAACCATGCTCGTCGCCATGCACGGCATCTCCTGCGTCAGCCGTCCGTCGACACGGTCAGGGCCTCCCACGCGCGAATCTCGTGTTCCAGCGCGGTCCATTTCTCGCGCACGAGCCGAAGCGCATCGCTGCCGAGCAGCAGATGCGCGGGCGGATGTTCGGCGTCGATGATCGCCAGCATCGCGCGCGCGGCCTTGGCCGGGTCGCCCGGTTGCCTGCCGCTTTTCTCCTCGCGCGCCCGGCGGATCGGATCGAAGATCGCGTCGTAATCGGCAATCGAGCGCGGCGTGCGCGTCATCGACCGGCCGGCCCAGTCGGTGCGGAACGAACCGGGCGCGACGGCCGTCACCGCGATGCCGAACGGCGCGAGCTCCTTGCCGAGCGTTTCGGAAATGCCTTCCAGCGCGAACTTGCTGCCGCAGTAATACGCGATGCCCGGCATCGTGATGTGGCCGCCCATCGACGTGATGTTCAGAATGCGGCCGCGCCGCCGCTCGCGCATGAACGGCACGACGGCCTTCATCATCGCGACGGCGCCGAACACGTTCACGTCGAACTGCCGGCGCATCTCCGCGAGCGGCGACTCCTCCACGATGCCTTCGTGCCCGTAGCCGGCGTTGTTCACCAGCACGTCGACGGGCCCGACGCGCGCCTCGATGTCGGCGACGACGCCGTCGATGCGCTCGAAGTCCGTCACGTCGAGCACGCGCCCGATCGCGGCCCGCGGCGACAGCGCTTCGAACGCCTGTCTTGCCGCTTCGCTTCTGACGGTGCCGACCACCGTACGACCCGCGGCCAGCGCCGCCTCGGCGAGCGCGCGACCGAAGCCGCTGCTGACGCCGGTGATGAGCATGATGTTTCCGGATGCCATGTGAGCTTCTCCCGAATGTCGATCGAAGCGTGCATACTAGTCTGACCCACGACGCCGAATAAGGCCGATTCCGCTGATTTTCTTGCACAAAACTATGAGCACCGCGCCGTCCTCGCCCCGATCGCCCGCGCTGCCCGCGTGCGGCCGCGAACGCCTGATCGCGCTGCTGCATGCGTTGGCGCCGGACGAAGGCTACAACCTGACCGCGCTGCCGAGCGTGCGCATCCTGCGTTCGAACCGCGCGCTGTCGCGCACGCCGGTGCTGTACGACCCGGGCATCGTGATCGTGTGCCAGGGCCGCAAGCGCGGCTATTTCGGCGGCGAACGCTATCTGTACGACGAGGACCACTATCTGGCCGTGTCGGTGCCCGTCCCGTTCAGCATGGAAACCGACGCAACAGCGGAGCGTCCGCTGCTCGCGCTGTATCTGCACCTCGATTTCACGCTGGCGGCCGAGCTGGCCGAGCAGATCGATCGCGTGGGCATCGCCGAATCCGTACAGCCGCCGAAGAGCATGATGTCGACGCCGATGGACGATGCGATGCAGGCGACGGTGCTGCGTTTCGTCGATGCGATGCATCGGCCGCTCGAAGCGGCGGTGCTCGGCCCCGCACTGCTGCGCGAACTGTATTTCCGCGTGCTCACCGGCGCGCAGGGCAGCGCGATGCGAAGCGCGCTCGCGATGCGCGGACAGTTCGGCCGGATCGGCCGTTCGCTGCGGCTGATCCATGCCGACTACGCGCGCTCGCTCGACGTCGCGCGACTGGCCGCCGAAGCCGGGATGAGCGTGCCGAGCTTTCACAGCCACTTCAAGGCGATCACGCGGGTGTCGCCGATGCAGTACCTGAAGTCGACGCGGCTGCATCAGGCGCGCCTGTTGATGGTGCGTCAGGATCTGAGCGCCGAGGCGGCCGCCCATGCGGTCGGCTACACGAGCCCGTCGCAGTTCAGCCGCGAATTCAAGCGGCTGTTCGGGTTGACGCCCGCGCAGGAGGCGACGCGCATGCGCGCGCAGTTCGCGATTCCGGCGGCGTTCGACGATGCGGTGTACGTGTCGTCGCATTGACACGCCGCTTGCCGCTTCGCTGGCGCGTCACCGCGCGCCCACCTTCCACACCGTCACCTCGTGCAGCGTCTGTCCCGGCTTGAGCACCGTCGTCGGGAACGACGGATGATTCGGCGAGTCGGGAAAGTGCTCGGCTTCGAGCGCGAACGCGTCGGTCTGCCGGTAAACCGTCCCGCCCTTGCCCGCGACGCTGCCGTTCAACCCGTTCGACGTATAGAACTGCAGCCCCGGCTGCGTCGTATACACCTCGAGGAACCGGCCCGATGCCGGGTCGTACGTACGCGCGGCAAACGCGGGCGCGGCCTGCCCGCCCTGATCGAGCACCCAGTTCTGGTCGTAGCCGTGCGCGAGCACGAGCTGCGCATACCCGTCGCGCAGATGCGCGCCGATCGGCGTCAATTCGCGCAGGTCCATCGGCGTGCCGGTTACGCTGGCGAGCTGCCCGGTCGGGATCGACGTCGCATCGGTCGGCGTGAAGCGCGACGCGGCGATCTCGATCAGCTGCCGCTCGACACTGCCGGCGTCCTGGCCAGCCAGGTTGAAGTAGCTGTGATTCGTCAGGTTGACGACCGTGTCCTTGTCCGTCGTCGCGCGATAGTCGATGCGGATCAGGTTGTCGCGCGTCAGCGTGTAGGTCACGTCCGTCGTCAACGTGCCGGGGAAGCCGTTCTCGCCGTCGGGGCTCACGTAACGCAGCGTCACGCTCGAACCGTTCCCGTCGCTGTGCGTGCCGGTCACCGTCCAGACCTTCGCGTCGAAGCTGGCGGGACCGCCGTGCAGCGTATTCGGCGGATCGTTGACGGGCAGCGTCCACGTGTTGCCGTCGAGCGTGAAGCGGCCGTGCGCGATGCGGTTGGCATAGCGGCCGATCAGCGCACCGAAATGGATGTTGCCGTTGTGCGCTTCGTAGTCGCGCAGCGAATCGAAGCCGAGCACGATGTCGTCAACCTTGCCGGCGCGGTCCGGCACCTCGAGCGTGGTCACGATGCCGCCGTACGTGATGATCTTCAGCGTCACGCCGTGCGCATTGGCGAGCGTGTACTGGCTCACCGCCTGCCCGGCCGCGGTGGTGCCGTAATCGGCACGGCTGATCGATACGTCGGGTGCCGCCGATGCGGCGCTCGCGCCAAGCGCGAACGTTGCGAATACACCGAGTGCGAGCACCGGGCGCCGCGGCCAGAATCGGTTCATGGGAGACCTCCGAAGCGTGTTCGTGCGTGGCGACGCGCAATCTGCATGCCTGCCTGCCGCGCGGCGACACGCCGAACAACGGGCGCAGGAGATATCGGCGGAGGTGCGGCGCGCCGCAACGTGGTACGCGCGCGATCCTCGGCGCATGCCCGCCCGGCTGTTCCAATCGACGGAATTCGCGCCGCTCGAACCGAGCGCGCGACGCAATCTCGATGCGTTGATCCGCGCTTTCGCGTGACTGCGTGACGCGCGGCCTCCCGCTGCGCGGTCAGACCGCTCCACGCATCTGCGCAACGGCCCGCGCGCGCACCGCGAACGTCAGGATCACCGCACCGGCGAGCGCCGACGCGCCCGCGAGCACGAACGCACTCGCATACCCGCCGCCATACTGAACGAGCCAGCCGGTCACGCTCGGCGACAGGATGCCTGCGAGATTCGCGAGCAGGTGCACGAACCCGCCCGCCGAGCCGACCCGATCGCGCGGCACGATTTCCTGCAGCAGCGACCAGCACGCCTGCGGCGCCATGAACGCGAACAGGCTCGCGATCGCGATCAGCGTGACGGCCGCGCCGAGCGAGCTCACGCGCGACGCCAGCAGCACGCAGGCCGCCGCGACCGCGAGCCCGACGACGATCACGATCTTGCGCGCGAACAGCACGTCGCCGGTGCGGCGGTAGATGCGATCCGACACGGTGCCGCCGGCCACGAACCCGACGGTCGCGCCGAGCCACGGCAGGATCCCGACGACGCTCATCTGCTTGATGTTCAGATGCTGGTAGTCGGTCAGGTAGCTCGGCAGCCATGACAGGAAGAAATACAGCACGTAGTTGAAGCTGAAGAACGCGAGCGCGACGCCGAGCACCGGCCGCGACAACAGATCGCGCAGCAGCGGACGCGCGGTGCGATCGTGTGCATGCGCATCCGGTGCGACGTCGAGCGTCCGGTCGGATGCGATCTCGCGTACCTCTTCCGGCGACACGCGCGGGTGGCTCGCCGGATCGTCGCGGAACAACGCCCACCACGCGGCGAGCCACACGAAGCCGAGCGCGGCGATCACGACGAACGACACGCGCCAGCCGAACTGCAGCGCGACCAGGCCGACGATCGGCGCCGCGATCGCCGCGCCGAGCGGCTGCCCCGCGTTGGTCCAGCCGACCGCACGCCCCGCTTCGCGGCGCGGGAACCAGTTCGAGATCGCCTTGTTGGTAGTCGTCCCCATCGGCCCTTCGCCGATCCCGAACGCGACGCGCACGACCAGCAGGTGCGCGAACGATCCGGCCAGCGCGGTCGCGCCGCAGAACAGCGACCACACGCCGGCTGCGCACGCGAACACGCGACGCGGCCCGAACCGGTCGGCGGCCCAGCCGCCGACGAAGCAGAACACGCAGTAGCCGATGAAGAAGCTGCTGAACAGGATGCCCATCTGCGCGTCGTCGATGCCGAGTTCGCGCTTGATGATCGGCGCGACGACGGACAGCGCCGCGCGATCGAGATAGTTCAGCATGCCGGCGCCGAACAGCAGCGCGCCGATCCACCAGCGGTAACGCGTTTTCATGGTGTCTCCTGTCGAGCCGGGCACGTGCGTGCGCATCCGCCCGGCTTCCTGATTTCCGATTGCGCCGCCATACCGGCGACGGTTTCACACGTGTGCGCCATGCACACCGTGCCTGCGTTCAACCGATCGTCGCGCGCGCGATCGTGTTGCGTGCCAGCACCGCTTCGTCGGGCACGAAGCCGAGCCCCGGCACATCGGGCAAGCGCAGCCGCGCGCCGGGCCGCTGCGCGTCGTGCAGCCGCTCGGGCCAGTCGAGATACGGAATTTCCAGCGCGACGTCGTCCGGCAGCGTCGCGACCACGTGCGCGGTCGCCAGCAGCCCTGCTCCGTAATAGAAACAGTGCGGCACGACGCGCACGCCGTGCTCCGCCGCGAGCGCGATCACGTCCGCGATGCCGGTCGGTCCGCCGATCTTCGCGATGCTCGGCTGCGCGACGTCGAGCGCGCCGTGTTCGAACAGGTCGCGAAACCCCGCGACGCCCGACGCGTTCTCGCCCGCCGCGACCGGCACGCCGGTGCCGCGCACGCGCGCGATGCCGTGCACGTCGTCGCACGGCCACACCGGTTCCTCGATCCAGCCGAGCCGCAGGTCGGCCAGCTCGCTCACGTGCCGCAGCGCGTCGTTCGCGCTCCACGGGCAGTTCACGTCGACCATCAGTTCGCTGCCGGCCGGCAATGCCGCACGCGCGGCCGCGATGGCCGCACGTTGCGTCTCGTGCAGCTTGATGCGCCGGAACCCTTCGTCCGACGCGCGCCGCACGTGGCGCGCGACTTCGCCGGGGTCGTTGTCGTAGCTGACGAGGCTCGCATACACGTCGATCTCGTCGCGATTTCCGCCGAGCCAGCGATACAGCGGCACGCCGGCCGCCTGCGCGGCGAGATCGTGCAGCGCCGTGTCGATCGCCGATAGCGCGTACAGCACCGGCCCCGTGCGGCCGAACGCATGCAGCGCGCGGTCGGCCGCGTCGCGCAATGCGGCGATCCCGCGCCGCGTCGGCTCGAATTCGGCGCCGTTGAACCAGCGGCCGACCGGGCCTTCGAGCGCGGCGAACGTGACGGGATTGACGAGGTGGCCGAACGCCTCGCCCCAGCCGACGCGCCCGGCGTCGTCGGTGAGCCTGACGAGCAGCGACTCCATGCGGCGCAGCGAGCGGTCCGCGGCGTTGTACGTGTCGGCGGCGGCCGGTTCGGCAGCGGCGGCGGGACGGCGGCCCGCATCGAATGCGAGCGACAGGCGGATGACTTCGATGGCAACGATTTTCACGAACGGATTCCCGGGACGGCGGGTCGGCGGCGGGGACGGCCGACGGCGGAAGGCGCGATGTGACGGCGACGGCAATAGACGACGTCGGTCAGGGCACATCGAGCCGGAATTATTATCAGTCATCGTATGACATGAATCATGAGAACGCAATCTGCGGCTGCTATAACCCCAAAATTCGGCGGAAATTCTGCGCACGCCTCATGCGACATCCCACAACTGCGGCCGTCTGAACGCCGAAGATGCGCGTCCTCGTGGCCGCTCCCACATAGTGACTCACCTAACATCACAAGATTGCATTCTCACATTCTTTGTGATTTTATTATCATCCATTGCGGCCGCCAGCAACTCGCGTGTGCGGACCGCCCATTCCAGGGAAGAGACGCATATGGAGACAATCGCCGTCATCGGCAGCAACATGGTCGATCTCGTGACCTACGTCGCACGGATGCCCGCCCGGGGCGAGACGCTCGAAGCGCCGAACTTCGAGCTCGGCTGCGGCGGCAAGGGCGCGAACCAGGCTGTCGCAGCCGCGCGCCTCGGCGCGCGCGTGGTGATGGTCACGAAAGTCGGCGACGACGTGTTCGCCGACAACACGATCCGCAATTTCGAGCGCGAAGGCATCGACACCACGCACGTACGGAAGGTCGCCGGCGTGCCGAGCGGCGTCGCGCCGATCTTCGTCGAGCCTGATTCGAGCAACAGCATCCTGATCGTCAAGGGCGCGAACCGTCACCTGCGGCCGGCCGACATCGACGCGGCCGCACCGAAGCTCGTCGAATGCGCGCTGATCGTGCTGCAGCTCGAGATCGAGCTCGACACCGTCTATCACGCGATCGCGTTCGGCGCGCGGCACGGCATCCCGGTGCTGCTGAACCCCGCGCCCGCGGTCGCGGATCTCGATTTCGAGCGGATCCGTTCCGTCGAATTCTTCGTGCCGAACGAAACCGAACTCGCGATCGTGTCGGGCATGCCGGTCGATTCGCGCGACAGCGCGACCCGCGCGGCCGAATCGCTGATCGCGCGCGGGCTGAAGCACGTGCTCGTCACGCTCGGCGGCGACGGCTCGCTGCTGGTGTCGCGCGACGGCGCGCGGCACGTGCCGGGCGTGCCGGTCGACGCACGCGATACGACCGGCGCCGGCGACGCGTACATCGGCTGCTTCGCGCGCTGCTACGCGGCGTCGCGCGACGCGATCGACGCGATGCGCTACGCGTCGGCCTACGCCGCGCATTCGGTCACGGGCCTCGGCACGCAGAAGTCGTACGCCGACGCCGCGACCTTCGAACGCTTCCTCCGCGACGCCGGCCGCTGAACGGCGCCGCCCCTCGACGAGACAATCCGGAAGGAGACACCCATGAGCCGAGCCAGAATCGAACACACCCCCGACGGCTACTACCTGAACCGCACGCCGCTCTTCGCGTTCACGCTGCTGTGCTGCCTGTTCGCGCTGTGGGGCACCGCGGCGAACCTGAACGACGTGCTGATCGCGCAGTTCAAGAAATCGTTCTTCCTGTCCGACTTCGAATCGGCGTTCGTGCAGTCCGCGTTCTACCTCGGCTACTTCTTCCTCGCGATTCCCGCCGCGACCGTCGTGAAGAAGTTCAGCTACAAGACGACGATCCTGATCGGGCTGCTGCTCTACACGACCGGCTGCCTGCTGTTCTTCCCGGCCGCGTCGATGGCGAAGTACGGGATGTTTCTCGTCGCGCTGTTCGTGATCGCGGCCGGCCTGTCGTTCCTCGAGACCGCATCGAACTCGTATTCGACGCTGATGGGCCCGCGCGACACGAGCACGCGCCGGCTGAACATTTCGCAGACGTTCTATCCGTTCGGCGCGATGGCCGGCGTCTACATGGGCAGCTTCCTGATCTTCAAGGAAGGCGACGCGTCGCACGCGCAGCTCGCGGCGATGTCGGCGGCCGACGCGCACCGGCATCAGCTCGCGATGATCCAGGCGACGCTCGAGCCGTACAAATGGTTGATCGTCGTACTCGCGGCCGTGTTCGTCGTGTTCGCGCTGACGCCGTATCCCGCCTGCAAGGGCAACGGTTCCAATGCGGCCACGCACCGGATCGACGCACGCGGCACGCTCGCGCGCCTGTTCGGCAACCGGCGCTTCGTCGCGGGCGTCGTCGCGCAATTTCTGTACGTGGGTGCGCAGGTCGGCGTGTGGAGCTTCACGATCCGGCTCGCGATGCAGATCGGCGGCCTGAACGAGCGCGGCGCATCGCACTACCTGCTCGCGACGTTCTTCGCGTTCTTCGTCGGCAAGCTGGTCGCGACGCTCGTGATGAAGCGTGTCGGCCCCGCCAAGGTGCTGATCGCGTACGGCGTGCTGTGCATCGCGCTGCTCGCGTACACGATCGGCGTGCACAACATCACGGCCGTCTATGCCGCGGTATGCGTGAGCGTGTTCCTCGGCCCGTGCTGGCCGACGATCTACGGCCTGACGATCGACGGCCTCGGCAAGGACACCGAATACGGCGGCTCGATCCTCGTGATGAGCATCGTCGGCGGCGCGGTCGTGCCGCTGATCCAGGGGCTGATCTCCGATCGCACCGGCGGCAACATGCAGCTTGCGTTCGTCGTGCCGCTCGCGTGCTTCGTCGTGATCGTCTACTACGGGTTCTACTGCCTGCGCCACCTGCCGGCCGCAACGCCCGCCGCGGCCACCGACGGCAGCGCTTCTGCGCGCTACGTCGACTCGCGCAACACGTCGGGAGCATGACGATGCGAGGCGAGATCGAACTGCGCCGCGACGACTTTCGCGAAACGCCGCGCACGTTGTATCGCGCGGACGGCATGACCGTCACCGCGTTCGCGTATCCGTCCGGCGTCGAGGCGCTGAAGGTCGAGAACCGGCGCGGCCATATCGTCGTGCTGCCGTATCTCGGCCAGATGATCTGGGCCGCCGCGTTCGACGGCCGCGACCTGACGATGAAGCACATGTTCCGGCAGCCGAAGCGCGCGACGTCGATCGTCGATACCTACGGCTGCTTCATGTTCCACAGCGGGCTGCTGCGCAACGGCTGCCCGGCGCCCGACGACACGCATGCGCTGCACGGCGAGATGCCGTGCGCGCCGATGGACCGCGCGAGTCTCGTCGTCGGCGCGGATGCGCGCGGCGCGCGCGTCGAAGTGACCGGCGAGTACGAATACGTGCAAGGCTTCGGCAGCCACTACGTCGCGCGTCCATCGGTGCGGCTCGCCGAACACGACGCGCGAATGACGATCGGGATGGACGTGACGAATCTCGGCGGCACGCCGATGGACCTGATGTACATGGCGCATCTGAACTACGCGTACGTGCCGGGCGGCCGTTTCGTGCAGTCGCTGCCGCGCGGCGGCTTGCGGCTGCGCGGCAGCGTGCCCGCGCACGTGAAGCCGACCGCCGCGTGGCGCGACTACACGGCCGCGCTCGCCCGCGAACCGGAACGGCTCGCGACGCTCGATGCGCCCGCGCTGTACGACCCGGAAATCGTGTTCTTCATGAACGGTGTCGAAACCGATGCGGACGGCGTCGCGCATTTCGTGCTCGCGCATCCGGACGGCGGCGCGTTCCACACCGCCTATCGTCCCGAGCAGTTTCCGCATGCGGCGCGCTGGATCCTGCACAACGCGGACCAGCAGGTCGCCGCGTTCGCGCTGCCGTCCACGTGCGAGCCGGAAGGTTATGAAGCCGAGCGCCGCAAGGGGCACGTTGCGACGCTCGCGCCCGGTGCGACACGGCGCTTCGAGGTCGTCACCGGCTACCTGAATGCAACGGAAGTGCGCGATGCATGACGCGCCGCGCCGCCGCGCAACCTCAGGTCACGAGCGCGATCCCGTGCTCGCGGATCGCCGTCTCGTAGCGGCGGCTCAACTGCCCGTCGGAGATCACGTAATGGAAGTCGGTCAGGTCGGCGAAGTACGCGGCGCGCACTTCGTCGAACTTCGTGTGATCGACGAGCAGGAAGCGGTTCTGCGCCCGGGCCATCACCTTCTTCTTCGCATCGACTTCGTGGAAGTTGAAGCACGTGACGCCGCAGCGATCGCTGACGCCGGCCGCCGAGACGAACGCCTTCGACACACGCACCGTATCGAGGATGCCGGTCTCGGCCACCGACTCGAACACCATGTTCTTGCGGTGATACACGCCGCCGCACAGGATCACGCTGCAATGCGGCTTCTGCTGCAGCTTCGCGAACACGTTCAGCGAATTGCAGACAGCGGTGAATTCGAGGTCGTCCGGAATGAAGTCGACGATGAACGGCGTGGTCGAGCCGCAGTCGACGAAGATCGTGTCGCCCGTCTTCACGAACTGCGCGGCGAGCTTGCCGATGCGGCGCTTCTCTTCGATCTGCCGGTTGTTCTCGGCGCTGATCAGGTATTCGCCGATGTCGCTGCGTTGCGCGGCGAAATGGCGCGTCACGTAGCCGCCGATCAGGCTGAGGCCGTGCGGGTTGTCTGCGAGGTCGCGCCGGATCGTCATTTCCGACACGCCGAACAGATCGGCCACTTCCTTCAGATGAATCGCGTTCTGCCCTTGCAGCACGTTCATCAGCGTCTTGATCCGTTCGCCCTTCTTCGTTTCCATGCCTGTATCCTGCCTGCCCGTCACACGCGCTGCCCGCGTCGCTCGCCGTGCCGGGCGCGCGGGCCCGGCCGGAATGTCGTATTTGTAACAAACCGATGTGAAAACATCAACTTTCCGTGTGCCGTTTCCGCACACGATCCGTGGAGTCCTGACACATGCCGCTTTCCAACGCCCAACTCGCCCAAACCATCGATCACACGCTGCTCGCGCCGGACGCGAGCGACGCGCAGATCCGCGAACTCTGCCGCCAGGCGGCCGAGCATCGCTTTTACTCGGTCTGCGTGAATTCGGCGAACGTGCCGCTCGCCGCGCGCGAGCTGGCCGACACCAGCGTGCTCGTGTGCGCGGTGGTCGGCTTCCCGCTCGGCGCGGGCCTGTCCGCCGCGAAGGCGTTCGAGGCGTCGGCCGCGATCGCGGCCGGCGCGCGCGAGATCGACATGGTGATCAACGTCGGCGCGCTGAAGAGCGGCCGCGCCGACGACGTGAAGGCCGATATCGACACCGTGCACCGCGCGTGCGGGGCGGTGCCGCTGAAGGTGATCCTCGAAACGGGGTTGCTGACCGACGACGAGAAGGTGCACGTGTGCGAAATGTGCCGCGACCTCGGCGTCGCGTTCGTGAAGACGTCGACCGGCTTCGGTCACGGCGGCGCGACGCTCGCGGACGTCGCGCTGATGCGCCGCACGGTCGGCCCGACGCTCGGCGTGAAGGCGTCGGGCGGCGTGCGCGACCGCGCGACCGCGCTCGCGATGCTGGAGGCCGGCGCGACGCGGCTCGGCACGAGTTCGGGCGTCGCGATCGTCACCGATCAGCGCGGCAGCGACGCGGCGTATTGACCGCGTGGCGGACCGCCGCCGGCGCATCATCAGGTCACAAGGCGTGCAGGCAGCCGGTACCGAACGGTTCGGCCGTCACGCGGACGGCCGACGCGCCGGTTGCGATCGCGGCAACCGTCACTGCTGCGGCTCTTTCAACTCGATCAGCAGATCCTTCGCGGCCACCCGCTCGCCGGGCTTCACATGCACGGCCGCGATTTCACAGTCGCGCTCCGCCGCGATGTGCGTTTCCATCTTCATCGCCTCGAGCGCGATCAGCGTCGTGCCGGCCGTCACGCGCTGCCCCGGCTGCACGGCAACCGTGACCACCGAGCCCGGCATCGGCGCGGCGACGTGCAGCGGATTGGCGGGATCGGCGCGCTGCAGCCCGTGGCGCGCGGTGCCCGCCTGCACGACGCTCTTCTGCTCCACCAGCGCGGAACGCGACTGGCCGTTCAGTTCGAACAGCACCTTCACGATCCCGTCCTGCGCATCCGCATGCTGACCCTGCAGCGCCACGAGCAACGTCTTGCCCGGCTCGATGTCGATCGCCACTTCCTCCTGCGGCTGCAGCCCGTACAGGAACGCCGGCGTCGGCACGACCGACGTATCGCTGTACGCGCGAACGTGCGCGTAGTAGTCGATCGTCTGCTTCGGATACATCAGGTACGACGCCAGCTGCCGGTCGTCGAGCGGCTGCTCGCACGCGGCCTCGGCCTGCTTGCGTACCGCATCGAGATCGACCGGCGGAATCTGGTCGCCGGGACGATACGGCGCCGGCGGCTCGCTCTTGAGCACCTTGCGCGACAGCTCGGCCGGGAAGCCGTCCGGCGGGAAACCGAGTTCGCCCTTGAACAGCGACACGACCGACTCGGGGAACGCGATGTCCTTGTCCGGGTTGCGCACGTCGTCCACGCCGAGATCGTTCGCGACCATCATCAGCGCCATGTCGCCGACGACCTTCGACGTCGGCGTGACCTTCACGATGTCGCCGAACAGGCGGTTCACGTCCGCGTAGGCGCGCGATACCTCGGTCCAGCGATGATCGATGCCGAGCGAGCGCGCCTGCTCGCGCAGGTTCGTATACTGGCCGCCGGGCATCTCGTGCCGGTAGACGTCGGCCGTGCCCGCACGGATCTCCGATTCGAACGGCGCGTAATAGCGGCGCACGCCTTCCCAGTACATCGATGCTTCGTGCAGGCGGTCCTGGTTCAGCCCCGGGTCCCGTTCGCTACCGGCCAGCGCGGCCGCGATGCTCGACAGGTTCGGCTGCGACGTGAGGCCGCTCATCGCATCGAGCGCACCGTCGACCGCATCGCAGCCCGCGCCGATTGCCGCGAGCACCGACGCCGCGGCGATCCCGCTCGTGTCGTGCGTATGGAAATGCACGGGCAGCCCGGTTTCTTCCTTCAGCGCCTTCACGAGCGTCGCGACCGCCTGCGGGCGGCAGATGCCGGCCATGTCCTTGATGCCGAGCACGTGCACGCCGGCCTGCTGAAGCTCGCGCGCGATGCCGACGTAATACTTGAGGTCGTACTTCGAGCGCGACGAATCGAACAGGTCGCCGGTGTAGCAGATCGCGCCTTCGCACAGCATTCCGCTGTCGCCGACCGCATCGATCGCCACGCGCATGTTGCGCACCCAGTTCAGCGAATCGAACACGCGGAACACGTCGACGCCCGCGCTCGCGGCCTGCTGCACGAAGAAGCGCACGACGTTGTCCGCGTAGTTCGTGTAGCCCACCGCGTTCGAGCCGCGCAGCAGCATCTGGAACAGGATGTTCGGCACGCGCTCGCGCAGCAGCGCGAGCCGCTCCCACGGGTCTTCCTTCAGGAAGCGCAGCGCGACGTCGAAGGTCGCGCCGCCCCAGCATTCGAGCGAGAACAGCTGCGACAGCTCGCGCGCGTAGAACGGCGCGATCGGCAGCATGTCGGCCGTGCGCATGCGCGTCGCGAACAGCGACTGGTGCGCGTCGCGCATCGTCGTGTCGGTCAGCAGCACCTGCTTCCGGTCGAGCATCCAGTTCGCGAATTTCTCCGGGCCGAGTTCGCGCAGGCGATCGCGCGTGCCGGCCGGGATCGCCACCGCCGTATCGATCTTCGGCAGCACCGGCTTCGGCAACGGCAGCGCCGGCAGCGTGCGGCCCTTCATCTCCGCGTTGCCGTTCACGTTCAGCTCGCCGAGATAGCGCAGCAGCTTCGTCGCGCGGTCGCCGCGCTTCGCGAATGCGAGCAGTTCGGGCGTCTTGTCGATGAAGCGCGTGGTCACGTCGCCCGCGATGAACGCCGGATGATTGATCACGTTCTCGAGGAACTGCAGGTTCGACGTGACGCCGCGAATCCGGAACTCGCGCAACGCGCGATCCATCCGGTGGATCGATTCGGCCGCCGTCGGCGCCCATGTCGTCACCTTGACGAGCAGCGAGTCGTAGTACGGCGTGATCACCGCGCCGCCATACGCGGTGCCGGCGTCGAGCCGCACGCCGAAGCCCGCCGCGCTGCGATACGCGGTGAGCCGCCCGTAGTCGGGCAGGAAGTCGTTCTCCGGATCCTCGGTCGTGATCCGGCATTGCAGCGCGTTGCCGTTCAGCGGAATCGCGTGCTGTTCCGGCACGCCGGCCGCGCGCGCGACGAGCGCGCCGTCGCCGTCCGTCGCGTCCTCGGCGAGGCCGATCCGGCCGCCTTCGGTGATGCGGATCTGCGCCTTCACGATGTCGATCCCGGTGATCATCTCCGTCACCGTGTGCTCGACCTGGATCCGCGGGTTCACCTCGATGAAGTAGAACTGGCCGGTGTCGGCGTCCATCAGGAATTCGACGGTGCCCGCGTGCGTGTAGCCGACCGCGCGCATCAGGCGCAGCGCCGATTCGCACAGCGCGTGACGGCCGTCGTGGTCGAGATACGGCGCCGGCGCGCGTTCGACGACCTTCTGGTTGCGCCGCTGCACCGTGCAGTCGCGCTCGTACAGATGCACGACCGTGCCGTGCAGATCGCCGAGCACCTGCACTTCCACGTGCCGCGCATTGCGCACCAGCTTCTCGACGTACACCTCGTCGTTGCCGAACGCGGCCAGCGCCTCGCGACGCGCGACCGGCAGCAACGTTTCGAGGTCCTGTGCGTTTTCGAGCACGCGCATCCCGCGTCCGCCGCCGCCCCAGCTCGCCTTCAGCATCAGCGGATAGCCGACGTCCGCGGCCAGTGCGCGGCACGCGTCGAGATCGTCGGGCAGCGGCGCGGTCGCGGGCATCACCGGCACGCCGGCCGCGATCGCCGCATTGCGCGCGGCCACCTTGTTGCCGAGCGTGCGCATCACGTCGGGCGACGGGCCGATCCAGCGGATGCCCGCATCGATCACGGCCTGCGCGAAATCGGGATTCTCGGACAGGAAGCCGTAACCGGGATGGATCGCGTCGACCTTCGCCTGGCGCGCCACGCGCAGGATGTCGTCGATGTCGAGATACGCGGCGAGCGGCTTCTTGCCTTCGCCGATCAGGTAGCTTTCATCCGCCTTGAAGCGATGCAGCGCGAGGCGGTCTTCCTTCGAATACACCGCGACCGTACGCATGTTCAGTTCGGCGGCGGCACGCATCACGCGAATCGAGATTTCCGAACGGTTCGCGATCAGGATGGACTGGATGGGAGTGGGCGTCACGGCAGCCATGGATAGTGAAGGGTTGAAGTGTGCTCGCCGACGCAGCGCCCTCCACCCGCTTGCGTAATCGGGCGGCGTGCGGATCGTTGCGTCGGTGATGCGCGGTTGCATCGTCCCGGCTTTCGCCAGTCGACATGTTCGCGATATCGCCCGCTCGCCGCTATAACCGTCGCGACGACGAATGGTATTGAACCGCCAACCGTGAATAAGCACCGGATCGCAAGCCCGGTATTCGGTCGAAAAATGCCACGGGCCTTGGACGTGCAGCGCCGCGCATTCGGCGAGCGCCGGCACCGGCGGCGGGATGCGCCGCCCAAGGCCGTACCGGGTTGCCGACGCGGCTCGCATCGCGCCCCGACGCCCCGCTTCCCGGCCGAATTGCGCGGCGCGCTACCGGTCGATCTCGACGCCGGCGTCGAGCCAGCCGCGCATCATCACGCCGACCTCGTCGCGCAGCCACTGGCGGAACAGCCGGTACTCCGCGCGCGGCTGCGCATTCCGGTGCGTGATCAGGTAGTGATGACGATCGCGAAACACGAGCACGTCCTGGACCGGCCGGACCAGCACGCCCTGCTCGATCTGCCGGTGCACGAGGTGGTGCCAGCCCAGCAGCGTGCCCTCGCCGGCCTCGGCCTGCGCGACCAGCAGCCGGTAGTCGTTGCTTTCCAGATACTTGTTTTCGGTCAGCGTATCGGTGCCGTCGCTCTGCTGGAACCAGTTTCGCCACACGCGCCAGTCGACGTGCTCGCACACCTGCGCGCGGCCGAGCATCGACAGGTTCAGCGTCGGGCACGACAGCAGGTCCAGCGGCTTCAGCGACCGGGCGTGAAAATACCGCTCGTGAAAAGACGGGCTGCACACCGGATACACGATGTCGTGAAACAGCGGCTCGGCCTCGAACTCCGGCTCGCGCGGCGGGTTCTTCGTGATGATGACATCAGGCTCGATGAGCCCGTCGAGCTCCATGAAATGCTCGGTGACGATCACGTGCAACTGGATATCCGGAAACCGCTCGCGAAACGCGGGCAGCCGCGACGACAGCCACAGCGCGGAGAACGTGTGCGACACGCAGACCATCAGCGCGTGCTTGTCGGTCCGGCGCACGGCCTCCGCCGCCTCGGCGATGTTCATGATCGACAGGTACGACGCGTTGTACAGGATCCGCCCGGCATCCGTCAGCGCGATATGGCGGCCGGTGCGCTCGAACAGCGCGACGTCGAGCGAATCCTCGAGCTCCTTGATCTGCCGGCTGATCGCGGCCTGCGTCACGCACAGCACCTCGGCTGCCTGAGTGAAGCTCTCGTAGCGCGCCGCCGTCACGAAGCAGCGCAGCGCGCGAAGCGACGGCATCTGCGCGAGAAGTCGGTCGGCGAACAATTGCTTCTTCAACATGGCTTTCACTCTCAAAACGGAGGTCGGATGCTGCGCCGACGAACGCGTCGACGTCAGTCCCGCCGGCTGCCCGCAGGCAGTCTCGTCGCAAACCTTTCAATTATCTGAATATTGCAGCTTGCGAGTCGGTCGGGCGGCCGGCAACAGCAACACAGCCGCCGCAACGGCGTCACGATGACGCCATTTTCGATCGATTGTGCACCGCATCGCTATTATCGGAAGCGATGACGGCGACTGCAACGCGCACGTCGGCGTCGCGCCTCCGCCCCGCACCGGGCCGCCGCGCTGCGCGTTCACGCAGCGCACCATTGACCATGCCGACACGGTTTCGCGGCACGCCGCCGGACGTCGCGTCGTTCGTGCCGTCGCGCGCCGCGTGCGCGATCCTCGGCGGCCGGCCATGCTCGCGCGACATGGTGCAGAACAACATCGCGGCAAATCGGCGGCTCGAGCTGCAAGCCGCCGCAACGGTTGCGCCAACCCGCAAGCCGGGCCGCGCAGGCCCGCGTGCCGCGTGCGTGACGCCGCCGCTTAGTCGAGCTTCAGCCAGGTCGTCTTCAGTTCGCAGTATTGATCGTGCGCGTACACGGACTTGTCGCGGCCGCCGAACCCCGATTGCTTGAAGCCGCCGAACGGCGTCGACAGGTCGCCTTCGCCGAAGCAGTTCACCGTGACCGTCCCCGCGCGAATTCGCGCGGCGACCTTGTGCGCGCTGTTCACGTTGTCGGTCCACAGCGACGCGGCGAGCCCGTAGCACGTGTCGTTCGCGATCCGCACCGCGTCGTCGACGTCGTCGTACTCGATGAAGCACACGACCGGCCCGAACACCTCGTCGCGCGCGATGCTCATTTCGGGCGTCACCTGGTCGAAGATCGTCGGTTCGACGAACCAGCCGCCGGTTTCCGCGAGGATCGCCCGACCGCCGCACACCACGTGCGCGCCTTCCGCCTTCGCCTTCTCGATATGGCCGAGCACCTTCGTGTAATGCTTCTGCTCGATCAGCGCGCCGAGCTTCACGTCCGGGTCGAGCGGATCGCCGGTCTTCCAGCCGGCGAGCACCGCCTGGACCTTTTCCAGCAGTTCCGCCTTGCGGCTCGACGGCACGAGGATCCGCGAGCCGGCGCTGCAGTTCTCGCCCATGTTCCAGAACGCGGCCGCGACCGCCTGTTCGGCCACCGCGTCGAGGTTCGCGACGTCCGGCAGGATCACCTGCGGATTCTTGCCGCCGCATTCGAGCACGACGCGCTTCAGGTTCGTGTCGGCCGAGTAGTGCAGGAAGCGCTTGCCGGTCGCGGTCGATCCGGTGAACGCGACGAGATCGACGTCCGGATGGCGGCCGATCGCCTCGCCGGCCTCGCCGCCGAACCCGGTGACGACGCTGAACACGCCCGGCGGCACACCGGCTTCCAGCGCGAGATCGGCGATGCGCAGCGTCGACAGCGACGTCTGCTCGGCCGGCTTCACGACCACGCTGTTGCCCACCGACAGTGCGGGGCCGATTTTCCACGCGAGCATCAGCGCCGGGAAATTCCACGGCAGCACGGCGCCGACGACGCCGATCGGCTCGCGCGTGATCATGCCGACGACGCCCGCGCCGGACGGCGACAACGCGTCGTAGCGCTTGTCGGTCACCTCCGCGTGCCAGCGGATGCACGCGGCCGACTCGGGAATGTCGAGTCCCAGGCATTCGCCGATCGGCTTGCCGGCTTCGAGCGCCTCGAGCAGCGCGAGTTCCTCCGCGTGCTCGTCGATCAGCTGCGCGACGCGCAGCAGCACCGCCTTGCGATGCGCCGGTGCGGCCTTCGACCACACGCCCGACTCGAACGCGTCGCGCGCGGCCGCGACCGCGCGATCGACGTCGCGTTCGTTACAGCGCGCCACTTCGGCAAGCACCTTGCCGGACGCCGGGTTCAGCGTCGCGAACGTCTCGCCCGACGCCGCCGCGCTGCGCTGCCCCGCGATGAACGCGCGACCGTCGAGCGACAGCGCATTCGCCTTCTGCTTCCAATCCTGATGGGTCGTCATGTCGTTTCCTCAATCATCAAAGCTCGGCACCGGCCGAGAATTCCTTCGCCCAGATCGTCGCCGACACGGCCAGATCGACCAGCGGCCGAACCGGCAGCGGACGCGGATGCGGCTGCTTCAGCAACTGCTGCACGAGACTGTTCGATTCGCCGAGCGCGTATTCGGCGATCAGCTTGCCGGACGACGAGCCGCGGCTCAGCCCGAGACCGTTGCAGCCGATCGCCTCGTAGAGACCGTCGTCGCGCTTGCCGAACAGCGCGCCGTTGTTCGCGGACAGGCACAGCGGCCCGCCCCACGTATATTCGAGCTCGACGCCGCCGAGCATCGGGAAGCGGCGCTCGAACGAGCGTTGATGCAGGTGCCGCGCTTTCGCGAGGTCCGCGGGCGACACCTTCACGTCCGGCCGGAACGCGAAATGGTTGCGCACGCAGATGCGATCGGTGACCAGGCGCCGCACCGTCGTGCCCATCGGATCGGCGGGAATCACGGCCCACGAGCGCGTGCCGCCGAGCTTCGCGACTTCGTCGGCATTCATGGGGCGCGTGAGCGACGCGAACGTATAGACCGGCAGCAAGCCGTTCGAATGCATGCCGAAGGTCGCCGCGTACGCGTTCGTGCACAGGATCACCTGCTTCGCGACGATCGTGCCGCCGGCGAAATGCAGCACGCGCATGTCGCCGCGCGGCTCGATCCGCGTGACGGGGCTGAGCTCGAACACCGTCACGTTGTCCGGTTGCGTGGCCGCGAGCCCGCGCATCAGCGCAGCCGGCTGCACCGTGCTGCAGCCGGGCGTGAACAGCGCGCCCGTGTAGAAGTCGGTGCCGGTCACGGCCCGGATCGCCGGCTGGTCGAGCCATTCGAATGCTTCGCCGATGCGCGACAGGCCGTCCGCGAAATGCGCGAGTGCGGCGGTGCCCTTCCTGTTGACCGACGCGTGGAACTTGCCGTCGTCGCGCCAGTCGCAATCGATGCCGAAGCGCCGCACGATGTCGCGCACATAGTCGATGCCGTGCCGCTGAAACCGCACGTCGGCGCGGTCCTCGTCGATGCTGCGCGAATAGCTTTCGCTGCTGATGTCGTGCGGCAGGTCGACGAAGAACCCGGAATTGCGCCCGGCCGTCGTGCGGCCGATCCGGTCGGCCTCCACAAGCGCGATCGACGCGCCGGGCGCAAGCTCCGCGAGCCGGCGCGCCGCGCACAGCCCCGTGATGCCGCCGCCGACGACGACCCAGTCGAACCGGCCGTCGGACGTGACGGTGCGCGCATCCGGCGCGGGCGGCAGGCTCTCCCACCAGCCGTTCATTCCGTCCGGCGCAGGAAACCGCGCGAATTCCAGATTCGAACGCATGATCGCTTACCGGCCGTCGCGCAGCAGCGGCTTCACGAGCTTCGCGAACGCGTCACGCTCGTCGCCCGACAGCGCGCCGAGCGGTGCGCGTGCGACGCCGACCGGCAGGCCGGCCAGCTCGCAGCCGTAACGCACGTACTGAATGAACTTGCCGCTGCGCTCGAGCAGTTCGAGCACCGGCAGCAGTTGCGCCATCAGCTTGCGGCCCGTCGCGAAATCGCCGCGCGTCACGCATGCGTCGAACAGGTCGGTGTGCGCTTCCGGCAGGAAGTTCGACGCGCCGCCGACCCAGCTGCGCGCGCCCCACGCGAAGAATTCGAGTGCCTGGTCGTCCATCCCGCAGCTCAGCACGAGCCGGCCGCCGACATGCGTGGACAGGTGATGCAGGTGCGCGATGTCGCCGGTGCTTTCCTTCATCGCGACGAAATTCTTGCGCTCGAGCAGCGTTTCGAGAATCCCGTCGCCGATTTCGGTGCCGGTGCGCGCCGGGAAGTTGTACAGCATGATCGGCATGTCGAGCGCGTCGTCGACGGCGAGCAGGTGCGCGAGCAGTTCCTGCTGCGTCGGCTGCGCGTAGTACGGCGCGGCCACCAGCAGCGCGTCCAGCCCCGCGCGTTTCGCTTCGCGGCCGAGACGCAGCACCTCCTTCGTCGTCGTCGCGTTGATGCCCGCGGTCAGGAACGTCTTGCCGCCGGCTGCGGCCGCGACCGTGTCGAACGTGCGCACGCGCTCGTCGAAGCTCAATGCGTAGTATTCGCCCGTCGTGCCGCCGATGCCGAGACCGGACACGCGGCCGGCGAGATCGGCCGCATGCCGGCCCAGCAGTGCGTGATCGATTTCGCCGTCCGCGTCGAACGGGGTGACCAGCGGTGTGTGTACGCCCTCGAAGCTCATTTCGATTCCTCATTCAGGTAGGTGGGCCGGGTTCGCCCGTTCAGGCAGGAAACCGGCGATTCGACTCAAGGTCGTCGGCATGGCACTGCGTTCGTGAGCCACGCCGATCGATTTGCTGCGATATCGGGACGATGTGCGCGATCCGCAGCCGGGATCAGGCGAACGCCTCCGCATGCGCATAGATGGGAAACTGGTTGCACAGGTCGCGCACGCGGGTCCGCACCGCGCGCTCGACCGCTTCATTGCCGTTCGGATCGCGCTCGAGCGCGGCCAGCACTTCGAGGATCCATTCGCCGATCTGCTCGAACTGCGCGGGGCCGAAGCCGCGCGTCGTGCCGGCCGGCGTGCCGAGCCGGATCCCGGACGTGACGGTCGGGTTTTCCGTATCGAACGGAATCCCGTTCTTGTTGCAGGTGATGCCGGCGCGCTCCAGCGCCTTCTCGGCCTGCATGCCGGTAATGCGCCGCGCGCGCAGGTCGACCAGCAGCAAGTGGTTGTCGGTGCCGCCGGTGACGAGCGTCAGGCCGCCGGCCGTCAACACTTGCGCGAGCGTCTGCGCGTTGCGCAGCATCTGGTCGATATAGCGGGTGAATTCCGGGCGCAGCGCTTCCGCGAAGGCCACCGCCTTTCCGGCGACGACATGCATCAGCGGGCCGCCCTGCAGCCCCGGAAAAACCGCCGCGTTGATCTGCTTCGCGACGTCGGCGTGGTTAGTCAGGATGAACCCGCCGCGCGGGCCGCGCAGCGTCTTGTGCGTGGTCGAGGTCACGACGTCGGCGAACGGCACCGGGTTCTGGTGCCGGCCGGCCGCGACGATGCCGGCGATATGCGCCATGTCGACCATCAGCTTCGCCTCGACGCTGTCCGCGATCTCGCGGAACGCGGCGAAATCCAGCGCGCGCGGATATGCGGAGTAGCCGGCGATGATCAGTTTCGGGCGATGACGCTGCGCGAGGCGGCGCACGTCGTCGTAGTCGATGCGCAGCGTGTCCGGGTTCACGCCGTACTGCACCGCGTTGAACCACTTTCCCGACAGCGCGGGTCGCGCGCCGTGCGTCAGGTGGCCGCCCGCATCGAGCGACATGCCCAGCACCGTGTCGCCCGGCTTGACGAGCGCGAGCATCACCGCGCCGTTGGCCTGCGCGCCCGAATGCGGCTGCACGTTTGCGTGGCTCGCGTCGAACAGCGCGCATGCGCGGTCGATCGCGAGCGCCTCGATCCGGTCGACATGGTCGCAACCGCCGTAGTAGCGGCGCGACGGATAGCCTTCCGCGTACTTGTTCGTCAACACGGTGCCCTGTGCTTCCAGCACCGCCGCGGACGCGATGTTTTCGGACGCGATCAGTTCGATCTGCGTCTGCTGTCGACGCAGCTCCAACGCGATTTCCGATGCGATCACCGGATCGCGGCTCTGGAGCGTTTCGGCAAAAAAGCGGGCGTTCTCGTTCACTGGGTGACTCCGCGACGCGGTTCGTTACGTGCTGCATGGATTTCAGGCACCGCACACTGCAAGGCCGGCGCCGCCGTGACGGCCCCGGCCACCGGCATCGGCCGGCTCGCGCGTCCGGCTCGCGCAAACGACACCGATCTCGTCGTCCGCCCGGCCGGCGCCTGGCCTTACTGCTGCAGCCAGGCCTTCAGCTTGTCCGGATGGGCGTCGACGAACTTCTTCGCGGCGGTCGCGTAGTCGTTCGTGCTGTTGCCTTCGAACTCGATCGCCTCGACATCGGCCAGCGTCAGCTTCAGGTGCTTGAAGAACACGTCGGCGCGCGGGAACTTGGCGGCGAACTTCTTCGACGCGAACGCGTGGATCTGTTCTTCGCCGCCGAGCGTGCCCTTCGGGTCCTTCAGGTAACGCATCTGCCACTTCTGGAACAGCCAGTGCGGGCTCCAGACCGTCGCGACGATCCACTGCTTCGACTGGTACGCACGCGACACGCTGGCCAGCATGCCGGCCTCGCTCGATGCCTGGAGGTTGTAGCCTTCGAGGTTGTAGGCCTTGATCGTCTTCTCCGACGCCTGCATCAGGCCGCCGCCCGGCTCGATGCCCTGGATCGTGCCGTTCAGCTTGCTCTTGACTTCCGGCTTGTTCAGGTCGGCGATCGACGACAGCTCCGATTCCGGAACGTAGGTCGGCACGGCCCAGCCGTTCTTGCCGCCGGTGTAGATGATGCCGACGTCATCGAGGTCGTTCTTGTACTTCGCGTAGTACGTGCCGTGGGTGACCGGCAGCCAGCCGCCGACCATGATGTCGAGATCGCCGCGCGCGACGCCCTGGTACTGGATGCCGATGTCGGCCTGCACGAACTGCACCGGCTGCTTCAGTTGCGTCTCCAGCACGTACTTCGCGACGTTGGCCACCGCGAGCACGTCCGCCCAGTTGGTGACCGCGATCTTCACCGGCTCGGCCGCCGACGCCGCGCCCACACCTGCGCTGCAGGCAACCACCGTCGATACCGCAAGTTTCGCCAGAAGCGACTTGAACGTATGGGTATTCATCTAGTACTCCTTTTTAATCACGCGAGTCTTTCAAGGGTGAGGAACGCCTTCGATCGGCGTTTCTGGTCTCCACGCACTGCTACACCGGTTCCGCCGCGGCACCGTGGCCGCGGCGCTTCATCGTCCTTCGATTACCTCCGACTGCCGCACCTGTCACGTCCGTGCCGCGCCTTGCGCGCCGGCCTTGCCGGCACGCGCGATCGGCTTCTTCACCTTCTTCTTCGCCTTCACGCCGAAGCTTTCCGTCAGGCGATCCAGCACGATCGCGAGCAGCACGACGCCGAGTCCGCCTTCGAAGCCGATCCCGATGTCGAGACGCTGGATGCCGCTCAGCACGTATTCGCCGAGGCCGCCCGCGCCGATCATCGATGCGACCACCACCATCGACAGCGCCATCATGATCGTCTGGTTCACGCCGGCCATGATCGACGGCAGCGCGTTCGGCAGCTGGATCTTCCACAGCAGCTGCCAGTCGGTGCTGCCGAATGAACGGCCGGCTTCGATCAGTTCCTCGCGCACCTGCCGGATGCCGAGCGTCGTCAGCCGCACGACGGGCGGCATCGCGAACACGATCGTCGCGATCACCGCCGGCACGCGTCCGAGCCCGAACAGGATCACGGCCGGGATCAGGTACACGAACGCGGGCATCGTCTGCATGAAGTCGAGCAGCGAGCGCAGGATCATGCCGATCCGGTTGTTGCGTGCGCCCCAGATGCCGAGCGGCACCCCGATCACGAGGCTGAAGAACGTCGCCGCGGTGACGAGCGCGAGGGTCGACACGGTCTGCGCCCACAGGCCCATGTAGTGGATCACGAGCAGCGCGCAGCCGACGAAGATCGAGAACACGACGCCGCGGCGCCACAAGGCCAGACCGACCAGGATCACGACCATCGCGATGAACGGCACGGCGGCGAGGCCGTCCTCCAGCAGCTTCACGACCGCGCCGAGTCCGGCCGAGAACGTGTCGAAGCCGCCACGGAAATGCAGAAACAGAAAGTTGACGAAATTCTCCGCGAACTTCCCGATCACCGACGAATTCATGCTGCCCTCCGTTGCATCATCTGCTTGAGTATCGTCCGGCAGGACACGACGCCCGCCAGTTGTCCCGCCGCGTCCGTCACCGGCACGTCGTGCTGCTGCGTCAGCGCGATCGACGCGAGCCGATGCAGGTCCGTATCGATCGACACCGCGTTGAAGTCGTTCAGGAATGCGTCGCGAATCGGTTTCGTGCCGGACCGGTGCAACGTGGCGGGCGTGACGCAGCCGAGGTAGCGGCCGGATTCGTCGCACACGTAGCCGCACTCCGCACCGCTGTCGATCAGCTGGTTCAGGTAGCGGTCGGACGGCGTGCCCGCATCGCAGCGAAGCAGCCCGCGCTCGACCTGCGTCATCATGCTCGACGCCTTCAGGAAGCGCGACACGTCGACGTTGCGGAAGAAGTCCTGCACGTACGCATCGGCCGGCGTCTGGATCAGTTCGGCCGGCGTGCCGACCTGGATCAGGCAGCCGTCCTTCATGATGCCGATGCGGCCGCCGATCTTGACGGCTTCCTCGATATCGTGGGAGATGAACACGATCGTGCGCTGCTCTTCCTTCTGCAGGCGCAGCAGCTCGTTCTGCATTTCGAAGCGGATCAGCGGATCGAGCGCGGAGAATGCCTCGTCCATCAGCAGCACCGACGGATTCACCGCCAGCGCGCGGGCGAGGCCCACGCGCTGCTGCATGCCGCCCGACAGCTCGCTCGGCAGCAGCTTCTCGTACGACCCGAGACCCACGCGCTCCAGCGCCGCACGCGCGAGCTCGTAGCGCTGCGCCTTCTTGATTCCCGCGACTTCGAGCCCGTACGCGATGTTGTCGATCACGGTGCGGTTCGGCAGCAGCGCGAACGACTGGAACACCATCGCCATCTTCTGGCGCCGGACGTCGCGCAGTTCCGGCGTCGACATCGGGGCGATGTCGCGGCCTTCGAGCACGACCTGCCCGGACGTCGGCTCGATCAGGCGGTTCAGCAGCCGGACGAGCGTCGATTTCCCGGAACCCGACAGCCCCATGATCACGAAGATCTCGCCGGCGCGCACGCTCAGGCTCACGTCGTCGACCGCCACCATGTTGCCGGTTTCCGCGAAGATCTCGTTGCGGCCGACGCCGCGCTTCATCATCTCGATCGCACGTTCGGGCTTCGGACCGAAAATCTTCGACAGGTGCTTGACGGTCAGGATGTCGGTTCCGGTCGCGATATTCGACCGGGCGATCGACGGCGCACCGTCGGTGTGGATTGCTCCGGGGGGAAGTACGTCGCCCGGCGCAAACGTCAGATTTGGAGCCATTCTGTCATCCCGACTAACTGGTAAGGGAAGCCGCGAACTTCGTCTGAATCGCCATCGATTGCCACGCTTGCCGCGTGGGCCCGATGCCGCTCCTGCGTGGTTGACGGCGCTGATGCAGTGATTGCAGCGTATCAATCCAATTTCGTCGCTCCAGATACATTTTCTGTGCGCTTTTCCATACCTTTGGTAATGCATCGAATTCGGGCGAAAAGGCGTGATTGCGCCGAAACCGGCAGAATCGCGTGAAAGGCAATGCCGGCGCGGCTGGGCGGGATTTTGTGCGGATGGCGGCGCGCGGGCGCGCGCGGCGCGTGGAACGGTGCGCTAGGGGAAAATCCCGACGACGGGACTTAAGGGAAACTACCGAGAAATCGCGTTGACGACGGCGCGAACGGCCGTCGAACCTGCGTGGGACCGAATGATCGATGATGGATGAAGAGCGGAGCGAACCGCTTGCGGTCGCGACCAGGCGCATCGATGCGCATCGATGCGCGGCGGTGTCCGACACGCGCGCGCACCGCCGAAAGCACACGGCCGCCCGAAGGCGGCCGCGCGAACAGGCACCGCTGCGCCGCTTACTTGCTGTAGTCGTACACCCCGCGCCCCGTCTTCCTCCCCAGCCGCCCGGCCGACACCATCTCGCGCAGCAGCGGGCAAGCACGATACTTCGGGTCGCCGAAGTCCTTCAGGAACACGTCCATCACCGCGAGGCACACGTCGAGCCCGACGAGGTCGGCCAGCGCGAGCGGCCCGATCGGATGGTTCGCCCCGAGCTTCATCCCCGCGTCGATCTCGTCGGCCGACGCGATGCCTTCGGCCAGCACGAAGAACGCTTCGTTGATCATCGGCACGAGGATCCGGTTCACGACGAAGCCCGGCGCATTGCGCACGCCGATCGGCGACTTGTCGAAACGCTCGGTCAGCGCGCGCACGGCCGCCGCGGTCGCGTCGCTCGTCTGCAGCCCGCGGATGATCTCGACGAGCGGCATCAGCGGCACCGGGTTGAAGAAATGCATGCCGACGAAGCGCGACGGATCGGCAAGCAGCGCCGCGAGCGCGGTGATCGAGATCGACGACGTGTTGGTCGCGATGATCGCGTCGGGCCGTGCGACCGACTCGATCTGCTTCAGGATGCGGCTCTTCAGCTCGACGTTTTCGGTCGCCGCTTCGATCACGATGTCGACCGCGGCAAGCTTCGCGTAATCGGTGGACGTCGTGATGCGCGCGAGCGCGGCGTCGCGTGCGCCGGCGTCGAGCTTCTCCTTCGACACGAGCCGCTCGAGGCTGCCCTTCAGTGCGGCGACGCCCTTGTCGAGCGCCGCATCGGTGACGTCGATCATCACGACGTTCAGTCCTGCAACGGCGGCGGTCTGCGCAATGCCGTTGCCCATGGTTCCGGCGCCCACGACGCCGACGGTTTCGATAGCCATGACGATTCCTGTGTATTCGGATGCTGAGCGGTCGATTATCAGATGTTCTCGAAGATCGCCGCAATGCCCTGGCCGCCGCCGATGCACATCGTCACGAGCGCATAACGCCCGCCGATGCGCTTCAGCTCGTACAGCGCCTTGACCGTGATCAACGCGCCCGTCGCGCCGATCGGGTGGCCGAGCGAAATGCCGGAGCCGTTCGGGTTGACCTTGGCCGGATCGAGGCCGAGTTCCTGCGTGACCGCGCAGGCCTGCGCCGCGAACGCCTCGTTCGCCTCGATCACGTCGAGATCGGTGATCTTCAGACCGGCGCGCTCGAGCGCCTTCTGCGTGGCCGGCACCGGGCCGATACCCATGTATGCCGGGTCGACGCCCGCATGCGCATAGGCGACGAGACGCGCGAGCGGCTTCACGCCCTGCGCGCGCGCGGCATCCGCGCTCATCATCAGGACCGCGGCAGCCGCGTCGTTGATGCCCGACGCGTTGCCGGCCGTCACCGTGCCGTCCTCCTTCACGAACACCGGCTTCAGCTTCGTGAAGTCGTCCGGGCCCGCATCGTGACGCACGTGCTCGTCGGTATCGAACGCGACCTCGCCCTTCTTCGTGCGGATCGAGATCGGCAGGATCTGGTCCTTGAAGCGGCCTTCGGCGATCGCCCGAGCCGCGCGACGATGCGATTCGAGCGCGAGCGCATCCTGCGCGTCACGCGAAATGCCGTATTTCTTCGCGACGTTCTCGGCCGTCACGCCCATGTGGATCGTCTGGAACGGGTCGTGCAGCGCGCCGAGCATCATGTCGACGAGCTTCGCGTCGCCCATGCGCTGGCCGAAACGCGCGGACGGCACGCTGTACGGCGCGCGGCTCATGTTCTCCGAGCCGCCGCCGATCGCGACGTCGGCGTCGCCGAGCATGATCGTCTGCGCGGCCGACACGATCGCCTGCAACCCCGAGCCGCACAGGCGGTTCACGGTCAGCGCCGGCGTGTGCTGCGCGACGCCGCCGTTGATCGCCGCGACGCGCGCGAGATACATGTCCTTCGGCTCGGTGTTCACGACGTGGCCGAACACGACATGGCCGACCGCATCGCCCGGCACGTTCGCGCGCGACAGCACTTCACCGACGACCTTCGCCCCGAGATCGGTCGGCGAGAAATCCTTCAGGCTCCCGCCGAAATCGCCGATCGCGGTACGGACACCGCTCACCACCACGACTTCCTTCGCTGCATTGCTCATCGTCTCACTCCGGTTCGTTCGCGCCCGCGGGCGCAGGATGCGTTTGCG
>NZ_JAULUC010000022.1:0-118308 GCF_052851275.1 Burkholderia sp. SR8 | reverse complement strand
CATACCGATTGGCGCGCTTTGCGAGTTACTCGGCATCGGAAAAGCGGCATCATGCTCAACATCTTCCGCAACGGAACCCAGGATGATGAACATCGATACCGACCTGCCGGTGACGGTGACCGGCGCCACCGGCTACGTCGCCGGCTGGCTCGTGCAGCGCTTGCTCGAGGCCGGCGTGACGGTCCACGCGGCCGTGCGCAACCCCGACGACGCTGACAAGCTCAAGCATTTGCAGCGCATCGCGGCCGGCAAACCGGGCAAGATCCGCTATTTCCGCGCCGACCTGCTTGAACCGGGCTCGTATGCGGAAGCGATGGCGGGATGCGGCACCGTATTCCATACCGCGTCGCCGTTCACGGTGAACGTTCGCGATCCTCAGAAAGAACTGATCGATCCGGCGCTGCTCGGCACGCGCAACGTGCTGGAGACCGTGAATCGCACGCCGTCGGTGCGGCGCGTCGTACTGACCAGCAGTTGCGCGGCAATCTACGGCGACAACGCCGATCTCGCAGCCGTGCCGAACGGCGTGTTCGCAGAGGCCGTCTGGAATACCAGTTCGTCGCTCACGCACCAGCCGTATTCGTATTCGAAGACGGTGGCCGAACGCGAAGCGTGGAAAATCGCCGGTGCGCAGCAGCGCTGGGATCTCGTGACGATCAACCCGTCGCTCGTGATCGGGCCGGGCATCAATCCGCACGCGACGTCGGAAAGCTTCGAGATCGTCCGTCAAATGGGAAACGGCACGATGAAGATGGGCGTGCCGGATCTGGGCATGGGCGCCGTCGATGTGCGGGAGGTCGCCGATGCACACGTGCGCGCTGCATTCCTGCCGGATGCGCACGGCCGCTACATCGTGTCGGGTCACAACACGAGCCTGCCGGCGATGGCGGCGACGCTGCTCGAACGGTACGGCGCCGACTATCCGATCCCGCGGCGCATCCTGCCGAAGTGGCTCGTGTGGCTGGTCGGCCCGCTCGCGAACAAGAGCGTGACGCGCCGCGTCATCGCGCGCAACGTCGGTCTGCCGTGGCGCGCCGACAATAGCCGCAGCCGCGACGAACTCGGCATCCGCTATCGCCCGCTCGCCGAGTCGATGAACGACTTCTTCCAGCAGCTGATCGAAACCGGGCAGCTGAAGCCATGAACCGCTTCGTGATTTCGCCGGGCCTGCAGGTGATGCTCGCCGACCTCGGCGTGCGCGTCGACGAGCTGCTGCTGCGCGCGCAGTTGCCGGCCGATTTCTTCACACGCGCGAAGCGCGAGCTGACGACCGCCGAGTATTTCCGCCTGTGGCGCACGCTCGACGAAATGGTCGGCGACCCGGCGCTGCCGCTGCGCGTGCTCGATTTCCTGTCGGTCGAAGCGTTCGATCCGCCGCTGTTCGCCGCGTTGTGCAGCTCGAACTTCGACGTCGCGATCCGGCGCATCGGCGAATTCAAGCCGTTGATCGGTCCGTGCGGCTTGCGCGTGAAGCACGAGCCCGACGCGCTCGTGCTCGCCGTCGATTTCATCGAACGCGACGTGCCGCCGCCCGCGACATTGATCGCCGCCGAACTCGGCTTCTTCGTGAAGCTGGCGCGCATCGGCACGCGTACCGAGGTCGCCGCGCGGGCAGTCACGCTGCCGCGCGATCTCGCGCCGCATCGCGGCTACGCGGCGTTCTTCGGCGTCACGCCGCGCTACGGCGTTGCGCCGTCGGTCAGCGTGGCGCTGCAGGATGCGCGCCGCCCGTTCGTCACCGCGAACGACGCGATGTGGCAAATCTTCGAACCGGACCTGCGCCGCCGTCTCGACGCGCTGTCGGCCGACGCCGGCATCGTCGAACGCGTGCGCGCCGCGCTGCTGGAACTGATTCCCGGCGGCGTCGGCACGGTCGACGACGTCGCACGCACGCTCGCGATCAGCACGCGCACGCTGCAGCGGCGCCTCGGCGACGAAGGCACCAGCTTCAAGGCGATCCTGGCGGAAGTGCGCGAGCGGCTCGCGCGGCACTATCTCGACCACTCCGACTTGCCGTACAGCCAGATCGCGTTCCTGCTCGGCTATCAGGATCCGAACTCGTTCTTCCGCGCGTTCAGCGACTGGACCGGCATGACGCCCGATGCCGCGCGTGCACGCGCTGTGCATTGACGGTCGCGCCGATGCGGCACAGCCGATGCGAAAAGCGCAGCTGCACGGACGACGACTTCGCCCCGACGGGAGCCGTCCATGGGATCGCGCGAAGGATGCCGGTTATGGGAGCGGGGTCGACGAAGCCGCGCTACGCGTTACGCGTCATGCGCGCCGCCGGTAAGTCCCCGGCGTGCTGCCCGTCCAGTGCCGGAACGCGCGATGGAATGCGCTCGGATCGTCGAAGCCGATATCGGCGCCGATCGCCGCGATCGTGTCGAGCGTATCGGTCAGGCGCTGGATCGCGATGTCGCGGCGCAGTTCGTCCTTCAGCGCCTGGAACGTCGTGCCTTCCGCGGCCAGGTGCCGGCTCAGCGTGCGCACCGAGCAATGCAGATGCTCGGCGGCCTGGTCGATCACCGGCAGGTCGGGTAGCGCCGCCGACAGGTATTGCCGCACGCGATGGCACACGAGCTGTTCGCTGAACGATTCGAAGATCCAGTCGCCCGGCGCGCGCGCGAGGAACTTGCGCAGGTTGCGCTTGCTCTGCCGGATCGGTGCGTCGAGGTAGTCGGCGCTGAAACGCATCAGCGTGCGTTCGCAGTCGAACTGCACGGCGCCCGTGAAGAAGTACAGGTGCTCGACCGCATGGCGCGGCCGCGGACACGCGAGCTCGATCTGCAGCAGCGGGATCTTCTGCCCGATCAGCCACGAACACACGCCGTGCACGAGCTTGAGCATCAGCTCCTGGCCGAGCGCGCCGATCGGGCCGACGGCCGGGTTCGGCCGCAGCAGCACCTGCGCGACCAGGCCATCGCGCTTCGATTCGACGAAGAAGTCGTCGAGCAGGATATGGAAGAACTGGCCGAAACGATGCAGCGCCGTTTCGAGGTTGCGCGCATCGAGCAGGCTCAGGCACAGGTACTTCAGCGTGCCGCCGCGCAGCGGGCGCGAGAAGATGCCGGGCATCTCGTCGTCGAGATCGATCGCGAGCGTGCGGTACAGCGTCGAGAACTGCTCCTCCGTCACACGCGCATGCGGCTCGCCGAGCAGCTCGAGCGGGATGCCGGCGCCGCGCAGGTAGCGCTCGACCACGTCGCGCTGCACGCCCGCGCTCGCGAGAAACCCGTTGACGAGCGAGATCGGCACCGTCGCGCTCGGCGATGGCAGCGCTCGCCCGGGCCGGGCGGAAGGTGAATCTGAACCGGTCATCGCGTCCCCGTCGATCGAACCGCTCGCATTGTACTTGAGCGGCCGATGCCGGGCCGTCGGCGCGGCGGCCCGCGCGCCGACGCGCGTGCGACGCTGCGGCGCCATCAGTCGGCGCGGCTGAGTTCCCGGCGCAGGATCTTGCCGACCGTCGATTTCGGCAGGCGCTCGACCACGCGGATCAGCTTCGGCACCTTGTATGCGGCGAGGTTTGCGCGGCAATGCGCGACGATCGCGTCTTCGCTCACGGCCGCGTCCGGCGCGAGCACCACGAACAGCTTGACGGCCTCGCCGGTGCGCTCGTCGGGCACGCCGATGCACGCGCACTCGGCAATGCCCGGCAGCGCGGTCGCGACCGCTTCGACCTCGTTCGGGTACACGTTGAAGCCCGACACGATGATCATGTCCTTCTTGCGGTCGACGATCTTCAGGAAGCCGGCCGCGTCGAACACGCCGATGTCGCCGGTGCGGAAGTAGCCGTCCGCGGTGAACGCGGCCGCGTTCGCTTCCGGCTTCTGCCAGTAGCCGCCCATCACCTGCGGCCCCTGCACGCAGATCTCGCCCGCTTCGCCGATCGCCACCTCGCGGTCCTGGTCGTCCAGCAGCTTCACGTCGGTGGACGGCAGCGGCAGGCCCGTCGTGCCCGTGAACGCGTCGATCGACTGCGGGTTGAACGTGACGACCGGCGACGTCTCCGACAGCCCGTACCCTTCGCGGATGAAATTGCCCGTCACCGCCTTCCAGCGCGCGGAGATCACGTCGATCACCGCCGCGCCGCCGCCGGCGGACAGCTTCAGCCGCGACCAGTCGACCTCCTTCAGCCGCGGGTGGCTCGCGAGCCCCGCATACAGCGTGTTGACGCCGACGAACACCGACGGCCGCGCGGCCTGCAGCACGTCGATGAAGCCGTCCATGTCGCGCGGATTCGCGACGAGCCAGTTCTCCGCGCCGATCGCGAAGTAGGACAGGAAGTTCACCGTCAGCGCGAAGATGTGATACAGCGGGATCGCCGTCACGACGACCTCCTCGCCCGGCTGCCGCGCGCCCGGCACGATCGCCGCGAACTGCTGGATGTTCGCGACCAGGTTGCGGTGCGACAGCGCGGCGCCCTTCGACAGCCCGGTCGTGCCGCCCGTGTACTGCAGCAGCAGCAGATCGGCGCCGCCGAGCGCGACGGGTTCGAATGCGAGCGACGCGCCGGCGGCGAGCGCATCCGCGAGCGCGATCGATCCGGGGGGCAGCGCGTCGCACGCGCCGGCCGGCGCATCGACGACGCCGAGATCGCCGCGGCCCACGCTCAGCACGGTCCGCACGCGCGTGCGGCCGACCACGTCGGCGAACGTGCCCATCGAGCCGCCGCACACCACCGCCACTTCGACGCCCGCGTCGTTGAGCTGATGTTCGAGCTCGTGCGCGGTGTAGAACGGGTTCACGTTGACCTGGATCGCGCCGATTCGCGCCACCGCGACGAACACCACCGGGAACGCGAGCACGTTGGGCAGCATCACGGCCACGCGATCGCCCTTGCGCACGCCGACGACCTGCTGCAGGTATGCGGCCAGTGCGGTCGACTGGCGGTCGACGTCGGCGTACGTCAGCGTGCGGCCGAACGCGCGGAACGCGGGACGGCCGGCGAAACGGCGCATCGCGTCGTCCAGCAGCGCGGTTACGGAAGGAAAGCGATCGGCGTCGATCTCGGCGGGGATCGAGCCGTACGAGCCGATCCAGTGTCTCTTCGTCATGTCCTGCTCCTCGGGGGACGGCGCCGGGCAGCGCCGTTCGCACGGCGGCCCGCGCATCGGATGCGCACGGGCCGTCGCCTGATCGGCGACTATCGCCCGCCGAAGGTGCTTTGGAAATGATCCGGCCGGCCGAAAAGATGATCGAAACGGACACGCGGGCGATGCAGCCTGTATGGGCAATGGTGCGACAGCGGCTGCGCGGTCGTGGCGGCCACGATCCGACTATCGGTCGAGCGGCATGACGAACATACGGAATCGGGCCGTTCCTGGCGTCGTTCCGGCCTGATACGATCGCTTCGCTTCGGGTCGCGGCCGCGCAAACATGTCGTGCGCCACCCGGCACCTCAAGCCGGTACATCAAGCCGGTACATCAAGCCGGCACATCAAGCCGCCCATCGCTTCCGCACAACGGAGCGCGCCGGCATCCTGCTCGTGTCATCGGCCGGGTCGCCGCCGGTATCGTCGCCCGATGCGCCGGTCGCTCGAAGTGCCAGACGATCAGGACACCTTCGCAACCGCCGCCGATCGCGGCAACGTGCCGATCCGCAAAGCCAGGACAACACATTCTCTCAAGGGTCATCCGCCATGCCAGAACGCATCTCGTTTGGACAACTCCCCGCTCGGCTGCGGGACGTCGTGCTCAACGTCGAGGAATACGCGAACAACACCGGCCACGACTTCCGGCTCGTCGAGCTGGTCCGTGCGCGCGTGTCGCAGTTGAATGGCTGCGCGTACTGCCTCGACCGTCATGTCAAGGAAGGCACCCACGCCGGCGAGGATCCGCTGCGCTACACCCTGCTGCCCGTGTGGCACGAAGCACTGTACCTGTACAGCCCGCAGGAGCAGGCCGCGCTGCGTTGGGCCGAGGCGCTGACGCTCATCGGCGGCAACACGATCGACGACGCGCTCGTGGACGCGATGGGCGAACATTTCGATCGCGACGCGCTCGCGACGCTCACGCTGATCGTCGCGCAGATCAACACGTGGAACCGGCTCGCGAAGCCGTTCGGATGGCAGGCCGGCGTGTTTCAGGCCGGTTGATTCAGCCCGCGGCACGGCCCGCGCCGGGTGGTGACGGCACGGATATCAGGGTGAACCCTGTGGCGCATGGCACCGTTCCCGATCAGAATTGCGTGCCGTAAACGATATCGAATCGGACGCAGAACCAGCCATGCCGCGCAGTGCGCTCTTGAACCCGACGGCCGCGGGCGCCGCCCCGCTGCCGGACGTCCCGCTCGCCCACGCGTCGCGCGAGAAACGCTTCTCGCCGGCGAAACTGGCCGTGCTCGTCGACGTCGCGCGGGAGCTCGGCCTCGACCCGGCTGCCGTGCTCGACGGCACCGGCCTGTCGCCTGACGCCGTCGCCGACCCGTTCACGCTCACGTCGCCGCTGCAGTTCCTGACCGCCGCGCGCAACGCGATCGGCCGCTACGGCGCGACCGACCTCGGCGTGCGCGTCGGCCTCCGGCTGCATGCGTCGAGCTACGGGATGTACGGCTACGCGATGCTGTGCTCGGAATCGCTCGCGCACGCGTTCGATTCCGCCGTCAAATATCACCGGCTCGCGAACGGAATGCTCGCGATCCGCTGGGTCGAACAGGGCGACACCGCGTCATGGCTGTTCCCCGATCCGCATGAAGCCGCGCTGCCCGAGCCGGACCTGCCGCTGTACCGCTTCCTGATCGACGTGCAGTTCGCGCTGCACGTGACCATCATCAAGGACGTGATGGGCGCGTGGTGCGTGCCGGCCCGCGCGCAGTTCGCGCAGCCGCGGCCGGCGCACGCAGCGCAGCTCGCCGACGCGCTCGAATGCCCGATCGCGTTCGATCAGCCGCATCACGTGCTCAGCTATCCGGCCGCATGGCTCGCGCGCGCGCCGCAACTGGCGAACCCGATCACCGCCGCGCAGGTGTCGTCGCACTGCGCGCGGCTGCTCGACGAATTGCGCAGCCAGGCCGGCATCACGCGGCGCGTCTATCAGGAACTCACGCGTACGCCCGGGCAGTTTCCGGACATCGACGCGATCGCCGACACGCTGTGCATGACGTCGCGCACGCTGCGCCGCAAGCTCGACGCCGAGGGCACGTCGTACAGCGAGCTGCTGACGAGCGTGCGCAAGGCGCTCGCGATCGACTACCTGAGCACCACCACGCTCAGCACCGAGGACATCGCGCTGACGCTCGGCTTCAGCGACGCAGTCGGATTCCGCCATGCGTTCAAGCGCTGGACCGGAATGACGCCGAGCGACGTGCGGCGCAAGCGCGGCGGGTAGTTCGCCGGGGCGCTGCCGCGCGGTTTCAGCGCCCTTCGCCAGGCGCCGGCTGCGCGACCGGCAGCGCGAACTCGAACACCGCGCCGCGCCCGTCCCGCTCGACGAGCCGGATCGCGCTGCCGTTCAGCATCAGCATCCGGTGCACGATCAGCAGCCCGAGCCCGCCGCTCGTCGCCGTGCCACCGCTCATCGGCCGCTGCGGGCGCTGGAACAGCCCTTCGCGCCGCGCCGGCGGAATCCCTTCGCCGGTATCCGACACGGTCACGACCACGCGGTCGTCCTGCGGCGTCAGCGCGACTTCGACTTCACCGTGCTGCGGCGTGTGCCGCAACGCGTTGTCGAGCAGGTTGGTCAGCACGCGCTCGATCATCGCGAGATCGGCCGATACGGCCGGCACGCGCGGCGGGATCCGCGCATGCAGTGCGATGCCGCGCGACTGCGCGGCCAGCTCGAACTTCTGGAACACGTCCTGCACGAGATCGACGAGCGAGAACGGCTCGCGCTCGGCCTGCACGCCGCCCGACTCCAGCCGCGCAAGTTCGAACAGCGCCTGCGCGAGCCGGCCGACCTTCGCGCTCTGCGCGAGCGCGATCGACAGGTAGCGGCGGCGTTCGGGTTCGGCGAGCGTGTCGGACTTCAGCGACAACGTTTCCAGATAGCCGTGCAGCGACGTCAGCGGCGTGCGCAGGTCATGCGAGATGTTGGTGATCAGTTCGCGCCGCTGCTGGTCCTGGCGCGTCAGTGCGCGCCACTGGTCGCCGATCCGGTCGGCCATCTGCGCGAACGCGGATTCGAGCACGGCGATGTCGTCGCCGCGCCGCCCCGGCGGCGAGCGCGGCACCGGCGGCTGCGTGTCGGGCGCGCCGTTCGCGTCGAAGCGGCGCATCGCGTCGGTCAGCCGGCGCAGCGGGCGCGTGATGAAGCTGAACGCGGTCAGGCCCGCGAGCAGGCCGAGCAGCGCGACGACCGCCATCGACCACAGCGTCGTGCGCAACACGTTGCCCGCGTCGAAACGCGCGGCCAGCCGGTCGTGCGCTTCGCCGAGCAGCACCACGTAGATGTAGCCCGACGGCGGCTGCCCCGCGCGCTGCAGCGGCGCGGCGCTGAACACCTTGCGCGCATCCGGGCTGCGCGGATCGTCGCCGAGGATCGGCAGCGGATCGCCCGCGATGAAGCGCTGCACCGGCGCGAGGTCGACGCGATCGCGCTTCACGTGGCCCGGCGGCGCGTCGTCGCCCTTGATGCGCCCCGCATTGTCGAGCAGGTACACCTCGACGCTCGGGTTCACGCCCATCAGCTGGCCGAACAGCGTGCGCACCGCGTCCGGACGCAGCCCGTTCGCGTCCATCAGCGGCGTGCTGCCCGCGATGTGCGCGGCGAGATCGCGCGACAGGCTCTGCACGACTTCCTTCTCGCGCATGTCGTTCGCGCGGATCTGCAGCCACGCGGACGCCCCCGAGCACGCGAGCAGCAGCACCGCGAACACGCACGACAGCCGCTGGGTGAGCGTCAGTTTCATCACGCGTCCCGCTGACCGGGGGCGGCGAGCTTGTAGCCGCGGCCCCACACGGTGAGGATCCGCACGGGCTCGGCCGGATCGGCCTCGATCTTCGCGCGCAGCCGGTTGATGTGGGTGTTCACCGTGTGTTCGTAGCCTTCGTGCCGGTAGCCCCATACGGCGTTCAGCAGGTCCATCCGCGAGAACACCTTGCCCGGATGCCGTGCGAAGAAATACAGCAGGTCGAACTCGCGCGGCGTGAGGTCGATGCGGGTGCCGTCGACGCTCGCTTCCCGTGCGATCGGGTCGATCGACAGCCCGGCGACGTCGAGCGTGCCCGCGTCGATCCGCGAGTCGCGCGCGAGCGCGTCGACGCGCCGCAGCAGCGCCTTCACGCGCGCGACGAGTTCGAGCACCGAGAACGGTTTCGCGAGGTAGTCGTCCGCGCCGAGTTCGAGCCCGAGAATCCGGTGGACTTCGCTCGAACGCGCGCTGGTGATGATGATCGGCGTGTAGCGCGCCATCGCGCGGGCGCGCCGGCAGATTTCCAGGCCGTCGACACCGGGCAGCATAAGGTCGAGGATCAAGGCGTCCCAGTTGCCCTGCTCGAGCAGGCGCAGGCCTTCGGTGCCGTCCGCGCTGTGCACGACTTCGTAGCGCTCGTCGCGCAGGTGCAGGCTCAGCACGTCGGCGATGTCGGCGTCGTCTTCGACGATCAGGATGCGTTTCGGGTGGTCCATGGCGGTCGGGGCGCTGCGTCGGTAGCGGTCTCGGGTCCGGAAGCTCGTGCTTGCCGCCCCGTTCGGTCCGGAATGCCGGCTCGCCGGGCGGCGGATCGCGACAGCAATGCCGCGCTGCCGACATTGTGCGGAATTTTTGGGCGGACGGGGATCACAAATCGTTTAAGTTTGAATCGTGGCTGTGCGGTCAGCCAATGCCCGTAAGGCTTTCCTTGCTGGAAGGTTCATTGGCTCATTGAAGGGGGCAGGTCGACGGGCAGGTCAATCGCGCTCCATTTTGACCGCGGCCAGTGCGCGCTTGACCTGCGCCAGCTCGACTTCCATTTCCGTCGGTGGCTTCAGGTGCCGGCCGACCTCTTTCATCTTACCGGCCTTCGCCGCGCGTGCCCGGTTTGCCAGCGTCTCGATCGGGATCGACAAGCGCCGGGAAGCTTCCGATACCCAACACCTTCAGTCAACGCCAGTCTGACCGCTTCGTCGCGAAACGCCTTCGTACAGACCGCTCGTGGCATTCGATTCATCCATGCCTCCGTTTCTCGATTTCACGAAACGTTGGCTTCCATTTTTCCGACCGGCCTCACTCAGCCCCACGTGGCGGCTCAGAGATCGAGCACCAGCCGTTCGCCGCGGCATCGCGACACGCACGGCATCATGCAATCGTTGCGGGCCTTTTCCACCGCACTCAGGAACGCGTCCCGATGATCGGGCGTGCCCTCGAGCACGGTCGTCCGGCATGCGCCGCACACGCCCGCCTCGCACGACGTGGCGATCGCGATGCCGTGCTCGTACAGCACATCGGTGATCGACTGCCCCGGCGCCACGCGTAGCGCGCGCTGCGAGCGCGCGAGCTCGATCCGGAACGCGTCGGCCCCGCCGTCGGCAGGCACCGCGGCTGGCGCGGAAAAATACTCGTGATGAAGCCGCGCATCGCCGAGCGCCGGGCGCGCGATCGCGTCGACGGCCGCCATGAACGGCGCCGGTCCGCAGAAATACAGATGCGAGCGCGAATCCATCGCGCCGACGATCGTCGTGATCGCGTCGCGGGTCGCGTCGGGCGTCAGCCCCGTGTGCACCGTCGCGAGGTGCGCGAGCCGCGACGCGAGCGTCGCCCCGTACGCGGCCGCGTCGGCCGAACGCACGAAGTAGTGGAACGCGAACGGCCGCCCCGCGCGCACCAGGCTATGCGCCATCGCGAGCAACGGCGTCACGCCGATCCCGGCGGCGAGCAGCACGGCCGGGCTGTCGTCCGGCGCGAGCGGGAAGTAATTCAGCGGCGCGCCGATCCGCAGCACGTCGCCCACCCGGATCGCATCGTGCACGTGCGCGGAGCCGCCGCGCGACGCCGGCTCGCGCTTGATCGCGATCTCGTACACGCCGTGCTCGACCGGATCGTTGCACAGCGAATACTTGCGCGTGAGCCCGTCGCGCAGATGCAGGTCGATATGCGCGCCAGCTTCGAACGCCGGCAGGGCCAGACCCGGCACGTCACTGACGAGCCGCAGCGAAATCACGTCGCACGCGACGCGCTCGCGCGCAATCACGCGCGCGGCAAGCAGATCGTTTTCGATCATTGGATTCACCGTTCAGGAAAACTCACAGCAGCCCGATCAGCCGCCACCACAACGCATTGACCGGGATCACGAACACCACGCCCAGTAGCGCCGTCGCGATGCAGTACCGGAGCACCGCACCCCGGTCCAGCTGCGCGAGCGCGTTGCCGAACACGATCGGCGGCGACTGGTACGGCAGGACCGTGGTCGCATAGCCCGCCACCTGCGCGAGCAGGCCGGCCTTCAGGTGCAGCCCCTGCGCGAGCAGGCGCGACACGATCGGCACGTATAGCGCCGGTTCCGCATTCGACGTGACCGCGAAGCAGATCACGATCGACAGCGCGGTCAGCGCGAAATACATGAGCATCGGGCTGTCGCGCAGCGCGTCGAGCGCGAGCGTGTCCGGCACGCGCATGTCGAGATGGTTGACGAGCGCGGTCAGCCCGATGATCGCCGCGATGAACCACAGCAGGTCCATCTTCAGCGTCGCGGTGAAGCGCTCGAGCTGCGCGGGCGGCGACGTGCCGAAGTAGGCGAGCGCGAAGCCGAGCCCGACCCAGCCGGGCGCGATGCGATGCACGGCGTCGGTGAACCAGAACGCGAGCGTGATCGCCAGCAGCACGATCGCGTGCCATTCGCGGCGGCCGAGCGCGACGCGCGCCGCCGGTATCTCGACTTCGCCGACCGTATCCGCGAACAGCCACCAGGACGCGAGCACCAGCACCGCGCCACGCACGATCACGCCGGCCGGAAAGAACAGCAGCAGATACTCGGAGAAGCGCAGATGCATCCCGTGCGACTGCTCGAGAATCCCCGCCATGATCACGTTCGGCAGGTTCGCGGGCAGCACCGCGGCAGCCAGCTCGTACGAGCCGACGATCACGAGCAGCAGGATGCCGCGCCGCCCGTTCGCGTGCGCGCCGAGCTTCACGACGTCGCAGTAGCCGATCGCGATCGGAATCAGGATCGCGATCCGCCCGAACGTCGACGGCATCACGAGCGACAGCACGAAGCTCAGGATCGCGAATGCGAGCAGCGCCTTCAGATACGAGCCGCCGATCCGGCGCGCGAGCGCGATGCCGATCCGTTCGCTCAGGCCGCTCTCCTTCAGCGCGAAGCCGATCGCCGCGCCGCTGAACACGAGCCAGAACGCGCTCGACCCGAAGCCGGAGAAGATCTCGGCGGTGGGCACCGGCGTGCAGGTCGCCGCAAGGAAGAAAAACAGCAGCGACACCCACAGGCTCGCGACCGCGCCCGTCGCCCACAGCACGATGCAGGTGAACACGATCGCGACGATGCGTGCGTCCCCGGCCGACAGCGTGCCGCGCGCGCCGAGCGCGGCGACGCTCGCGAGCCCCGCCGCGAGCAGCGCGGCCGTGACGCGGCCGCCCGTCAGCATGCCGGCGCCGCGGCCCGGCCCGCCGAGCGCACCGCCGCTCAAGCGCGCATCACCGGCGAGTTCGCCGGGATCTCGTATTCGACGTGCGACTCGTCGAAGATGTCGCCGAATTCGCGCTGCTGGCGGAACGTCGGGTCCGGCGCGCAGCTCATCGGCAGATAGCCGCCCATCCATGCGCGCAGGTCGGTCACGTCCGGCGCGCCACCGTATACGTTCGCGACCGGCCGCTCGCCGCGCGCGACCGCGTCGATCTGCTCCTGCAGCATCTGGCGGAACATCACGATGCCGCGATCGGACGCGCCGAGGTTCTCGCGCGAACGATCGAAGATCGGGCCCTGCGTCTCGACCGCCATCGCATCCTGGCTCATGAACGTGTCCATCAGGTAGCGGCCCGCCGCGTCGGTGCGCGCCGGCTGGCGGACGATCTTCGGCGCCTCGCCCGCGGGCGGCTGCGCGCCGTCCGCGTTCGGCGTGAACGACACCCAGACGATCCGCGTCGTCGTGTCGTCGACCGGCACGCGCCAGTGCATCTCGGTCATGATCCGCAGCATGTTCGGGAATACCATCAGGTTGCCCCAGCCACGGCCCTCGCCTTCGTATTCCCAGCTCTTCACGATGCCCCAGTCGAAGCGCTGGAAGCCGAACCGCTTGAACGGCTTGCCGAACCCGGACGCGTCGCGCATGCCGAGGTGCTCGAAGTATTTCGAGTGCGTATAGAAGGTGTGCGTGACGTCGACCGCGTTTTCCTGCACCTGGAACCAGTTGCACGCGAGATCGTCCTGCACCTCGAAATGGCGGACGCCGTCGGTGCGCACGAGGATGTCCCAGTTCGGAAACGCGGGCTTCTGCTCCGCCGGCCCCATGTAGGCGAAGATCAGCCCGCCGCATTCGTGCGTCGCATAGCTGTCGATCAGCTTCTTGCACACGCGGCTCGCCTTCGCCGATTCGAATGGCCGCTCCACGCATTCGCCGGCCGCGTTGTACTGCCAGCCGTGATACGCGCAGCGGATCGTGGCTTCCTCGACGAAGCCGTACAGCAGCGATGCACCGCGATGCGGGCAACGCTCCTGCACGAGCAGCACGCCGCCGTTGCCGGTGCGCGCGAGGACGAGATCCTCGCCGAGAATCCGCACGCGTTTCGCCTGGCCGACTTCGGCCAGCTCCGACGAATAACCGACCGGATGCCAGTAGCGACGCAGCAACTCGCCGCACGGCGTGCCGGGCCCCACGCGGGTCAGCAATTCGTTGGTGGCGTGGTCAAGCATGAATACACCTCTCTCTCAGGTTGTAGCGGGCTGTATCGCCCCGGAGACGTCTGCGTACCGGCGACCCTTCGAGTCGCGATACGTCCGTCGATAATCTATTTTTTTAGACTAAATAAAGTGAAGAAAAAATGCAAGGCAGGAAAATCCACAATTTTCAGCGCTTCATCGCCATCGCATCGCCAAAAATCGGCCGATGTGTATAATTAAAAAGACGAACGGCATGCGTGATCGCTGAGATCGACGCGCCGCGCGTCGGCCAACCAGGAGGACAAGATGGCGATCATTGGCGTGATGGGCTCGGGCAAGAACGAATGGCCGGAGTGGGCGACGCCGCTCGGAACGTGGATCGCCGCGCAAGGATTCGACCTGCTGACCGGCGCCGGCCGCGGCGTGATGCTGTCGATCGCGCGCGCCTACGCGACGACGCCGGGGCGCCGCGGCCGCTCGATCGGCATCGTGCCGAGCGAAGCGCACCCGCTGTTCGGATTCGTGCCGATCGCCGGCTATCCGAATCCGTTCATCGACCTGCCTATCGTCACGCCACTGCCGCGCAAGGAAGCGAACGCGCCGGACGACGCATTGAGCCGCAACTACGTGAACGTGCTGACGAGCGACGTCGTCGTCGCGCTGCCGGGGAGCAAGGGCACGCTCGACGAGATCCGCCTCGCGACGCGCTTCGCGAAGCCGTTGATCTGCGCGGGGCCGGCGGGCGCGTTCGATGGCGTCGCGGCCGGCACGCGCATCGTGTCGGCGCTCGATGACGTCTATGCATTCGTGCTCGCGCACGTGAACCGCGCGGATGGCGGCGCGGGCGCACACGTTCCGCCGGCGTGAACCGCACGCGTTCCGGATCCACGGCGCGTCGGGCGCCATCGCTTCCCGTAGTTTCCCGTATGGCCGGTCACAGCCGCGCAATCGTGTCGGCGAGCACGCGCACCCCCAGCATGAAATCATCGATCGACATCGCCTCGTGCGGGTTGTGCGACCCGTGATCGTTGCGCACGAACAGCATCCCGCTCGGCACGCCCGCGTTCGCGAACAGCGCCGCGTCGTGGCCCGCGCCGCTCGCCAGCGTCGCATGCGGCACGTCGAGCCGCGTGCACGCGTCGGCAAGCGCGGCGCGCAAAGTGGCATCCATCCGCGCCGGCGCGCTCGCCAACCGCCGGTCGAAATCGAATCGCACGCCACGCTCGCGCGCGATCGAATTGCATTCGGCGATCAGCAGCTCATGGAAGACGTCGAGCGTCTCCGTGCTCTCGCTGCGCGCCTCGAAGCTGAAATGCACCTGGCCGGGAATCCGCGAAATCGAATGCTCGTCCTGGTCGGTCGACACGATGCCGGTCGTCACGACGAGATCGATGTTGCGTTCGAGTAGCCGGCGCCAGTGCTCGTCGAGCCGCGTGATCAGCTCGGCGACCGCGAAGATCGCGTCGTGCCGCAGGTCGCGCGGCACCGCGCCGGAGTGGCCGGCCTCGCCGATGCAGCTGATGGAGTTGTGCCGCACGTTGCCGCGAATGCCGGACACGACCGCGACCGGCAGCCCGCGCGCGACCATCACGGGCCCCTGCTCGATGTGGAGCTCCAGATACGCATGCGCGCGCCGCACGTCGAACAGCGGCTTGCGCGCCCGCACCGCGTCGATGTCGACGCCCGCCGCCGCCATGCAGTCGGCCAGCGGGCGGCCGGTGCTGCGATGCTTCATCGCGAGATCGTCCGGCGTCAGCCGGCCGAACAGCGCGCTCGATCCCATGTACGCCTTGCCGAACCACGCGCTCTCTTCGCCGCGCAGCGCGATCACGTTCAACGGGTGCGGCGACGCGCGGCCGCTGCGCCGTTGCGCGACGAGGCACAGCAGCCCCGCGACGATGCCCGCGAGCCCGTCGTAGTTGCCGCCATGCGGCACCGAGTCGAGATGCGAGCCGACCCAGATCGCACGCGCATGCGGGTCCGCGTCGGGCAGGCTGAAGACCAGGTTGGCCGCGCGGTCGGCGCGCACCGCGATGCCCTCGCGTTCGGCGTGCGCCGCCAGCCGCTGCGCGGCCGCCGTTTCGCTGTCGCCGTAGCTCTCGCGCGTGACGCCCACGCCGTCGGCCGACAGCGCGCGGATCTCGTCGAACCACTGCTCGGCGAGCGCCGTCAGTTCGACAAGCGGCAGCGCCGCCGCGTCGCGCATCTCGATGTCCGCCGGCGCGTCCGGCCTGTCGGTATGCGCGTTCATCACGCCCCCGCCGTCGTGCCGCCCGCGCGCGCCGGCGCCGCGCAAAAGCGCCGCCAGCGCTCGCTCAGCTCCGCGTCGAGCCTGACCTGCCCGGTCAGCGACGCGATCGCGCCGATGCCCTCGTCCGCGCAAAACTGTTCGAGCCCGTCGATGATCGTGCGCATCACGCCCGGATCGCGGAACGACGCCGTACCCACCTGCACCGCGCTCGCGCCGGCGAGCAGGAACTCGATGGCGTCGGCGGCGCTCCGGATGCCGCCGCAGCCGATCACCGGAATCGACACGGCGCGGTAGCACTGGTGGACGAGCCGCAGCGCGATCGGCTTGATCGACGGCCCGGACAGGCCGCCCATCACGTTGCCGAGCGACGGCCGGCGCGTGCGCACGTCGATCGACATGCCGAGCACCGTGTTGCCCATCACGATCGCGTCGGCGCCCGCGTCCTGCGCCGCTTGCGCGATCTTCGCGATGTTGCCCGCGTTCGGCGTCAGCTTCACCCACAGCGGATGCCCGGTGCGCGCGCGGATCGCGTCGACGACCTGCCGGGTCGTGCCCGCGTCCATCCCGAACGCCATGCCGTCCGCCTCGAGATTCGGGCACGAGATGTTCGCCTCGATCGCCGCGACGTCCGGCCGCGACAGCGCCTCGCACGCGCGTGCGAACGCGTCCGCCGTATCGGCCGACACCGACGCGACGACCGGCGTGCCGTGGCCCGTGTACGCGGGCAGCACGTGTTCGAGATAGTCGTCGATGCCGCGGCTCGGAATGCCGATCGAATTCAGCATGCCGTCACCCGCGTCGGCGACGCGCGGCGTCGGGTTGCCCGGGCGGCTGACGGGCGAGACGCTCTTGATCACGAGCGCGCCGAGCCCGGCCAGGTCGAGCGCCTCGCGATACTCGATCGCGAAACAGCCGGATGCCGGCATCACGGGATTGCGCAGGCGCAGCTCGCCCACGCGTACGCTCAGGTCAGCCAACTTCCACCTCCGTCACCACGTCGCGAATCGCGAACACCGGGCCCTCGCGGCACACGCGCCGGAATGCGCGGGTCGCGCCGTCGTCGAACATCCGCACGCACGACAGGCAGACGCCCATCCCGCATGCCATCCGCTGCTCGAGCGCGACCTCGCCGCGCATCGACGGACGGTCGGCGAGCACGCGCTGCAGCAGCGCGAGCAACCGTTGCGAGCCGCACGTGTAGACCGCGTCCGGCCGATCGCGCGCGATTCTCGCGCGCAGCAGCGCGTCCACGTTCGCGACCGCCGACGAGCCGTCGCTGTCGAACACCGCATGCACGTCGGCCGGCGCGCCGCGCAGGAATTCGGCGGTCATCAGGTCGTCCGGCGAGCGCGCCGACATCACGACCGTCAGCGCGATGCCCGCCCGCGCCGCGCGCTGCACGAGCGGCGCCATCGTCGCGAGACCGACACCGCGCGCGACGAGCAGCAGCCGTCGCGCATCGGCGTCGAGCGTGAACGGGCGGCCGAGCGGCCCGACGATCGACAGCCGCGCGCCGACGCCGAGCTGTGCGAGCGCACGCGTGCCTTCGCCGGTCACGTTGTACAGGAACTCGATTTCGCCGGCGCCGGGGCCGACGCCGTACACGCTCATCGGGCGCGGCAGGAATGGCCGGTGCAGATCGCTGACGGGGCAGACGAGCTGATAGAACTGGCCGGCCTGCGTGACGCTCGCGAGCGGCGCGTCGGCGCGCACGCGCAGATAGCGATAGCGCCGGTTCACCGCGCGATGCGCGACCACGTCGCACGCGTGCGTGGCGACCGTGGCCGCCCACGGCTGCGCGCAGGCGCGCGCCCCGTCGATCACGTCCATCGTTCTCTCCTCGTTACGGTTGGGCGGCAGGCACGCGCGTCAGTCGAGCGCGCGGTCCTTCAGTTCCGGAATCAGCGTGACCGTGACGATCATGTCGAGCACGTAAAGCGCGGCCAGCATCGCGATCGCGATCTGAAACGAATAGCGCGCGGCGAGCGCGCCGACGACGAGCGGCCCGAGCCCGCCGATCGCACGGCCGACGTTCCACAGCACGTTCTGCGCGGTCGCCCGCACCGCGGTCGGGTACGCTTCGGACATCAGCGTGCCGTAGCCGCCGACCATGCCGTTCACGAACATGCCCATCAGCGCGCCGGCCCACAGCATCGTGGCCGGGTCCGTCAGCCGCGAATACGCGAACACCATCCCCACCGCGCCGAGCTGGTACAGCAGGAACGTCGGCCTGCGGCCGATCCGGTCGGCCAGGTGTCCGAACAGCCAGACGCCGGCCATCATCCCGAGCACGGTCACGGCGGTCCACACGCCGGATTTCGTCAGCGAGAAGCCGAGCTGCTTCGACAGGAACGTCGGCATCCAGATCATGATCCCGTAGTAGCCGAAGTTCTGCACCGCGCACAGCACGACGATGCCGATGCTCGTGCGGGTCGTGCGCGCATCGGCGAACAGCAGCCGGAAACGCGCGCCCGTGCGCGCCGGCTGCCGGCTCCGGACGAACACTTCCGGCTCGTGCAGCTTGTTGCGCAGCACCCAGGCGACGATCGCGGGCAGCACGCCGATCGCGAACATGCCGCGCCAGCCGACGCTCTGCAGCAGCAGCGGCGTCAGCAGCGACGCCGCGAGCACGCCGCTCTGCCAGCCGAGCGCCACGTACGACGACACGCGGGCGCGCTTGGCTGCAGGCCACGCTTCGGCCGCGAGCGCCATGCCGATCCCGAATTCGCCGCCGAGGCCGATGCCCGCGATGGTCCGGTACGCGAGCAGATCCCAGAAGCCCTGTGCGAACGCGCACATCCCGGTGAACACCGCGAACAGCAGGATCGTCCAGGTCAGCACGCGCACGCGGCCGCAGCGATCGCTGAGCGCGCCGAAAATCACGCCGCCGACGACCGCGCCGACCAGCGTCCACGTGACGAGCGCCCCCGCCTGCTGCGCGCCCAGCTGCAGCGACGCCGAAATTGCCGGCAGCATGAAGCCGAGGATCAGCAGGTCGAAGCCGTCCATCGCATAGCCGATGGCCGAGCCGGCCAGCACTTTCCACGCGTAGCGCGACACCCTTTCGGGCGGTGCGTCGGCGGCCGCGGTCGCGGAGGATCGAAGGTTCGCTTCCATGATTGTCCGTATCGTGAGGACGGGATATCGATGCCGGCGGTCCGCCTTGCGGTCGTTTGTCGTTTTTTTTAGACAGACTGACCGCAACCCGATCGTCGGCATCGCACAGCTCAAGAGCGTGGCCCGGGCAGATTCGCGCCGGCGTCGCGCATCAGACGACCAGTTCCTTCGACACCTGCGCGGCGAAGCCGTTGAGCGCCGCGAGCAGCGCGTCGTCCGAGCGCCCGCTCGCATCGCTCAGCCGCCGCGCGTGCTCGCGCAGCTCGGCGAGAAACGCCTTCACCGTCTCCGTGCAGACCGCCACGCCCTCCTGCCGTTCGGCGAACGTCGCGGCCGCCTGTGCGAGCAGCACCAGCGCCGCCGATTCCCGCCCGTGCGGCGCCGCCGCGTCCCGGCAGCGCGTCGCGAACCGGTGAATGTCGGAAAAGCCGACGACGTCCTGTGCCAGCCACTGCGTGGCGTCCATAAGGTTCATGCTCTCCTCCTCGTCTAAATATTTAGACTACTCGCATCAAAAACGGAATGCAAGCGTCCGGTGTATCGGGGTTAACCGGGAAGCCTCGCATCGCGATGCCTGCGTCAGAAACGCGTGCGCAGGCCCGCGCCGTACGTGATGCCGGTCGACAGCCCGCCGACGTGATCGACCTTGATCGCCGAATAGAGGTCGGTGCGCTTCGACAGCAGATAGTCGTAGCCGAGCGCGCCGGTGCTGCGATGCGCGCCGTCGGCAAGCGCCCCGCTCGAATGCGTGTACGCGTAGCTCGCCAGCAGCGAACCCACGCCGATCGGCACGCTGACGCCGGCCTGCAGCGTATCGCCGTGGAAGTTGCCGCGCTGCGCGCGGTTCGCGACGTTCATGTACTGCGCGAACAGCTTCACGACACGCCAGTCGTACGACGCACCGACCTGCACCGTGCGCTGGCTCGACAGGCCCGGCGCCGCGGCGAGCGCGCCGTCGAGATCGCCAGGCGTCGCGCTGAAATTCACGTACTGGAAGACCGCGGCGGCCGCGAACGCGCCGCGCGCGTAGTGCGCGTTGACGCTCCATTTCTTCGCGCCGTTCCGGCCGGCCGTATTGCCGAGTGCATACAGCAGCCCCGCATTGAATCCGCCGAACGTCGGGCTCGTATAGGCGAGCGCGTTGTTCCACGCCGAATCGCCGACCACGCCCTCGGCGCCCACGCCCTTGAACGTGTGGAAGATCATCGGCGAGAACGTGTACGAATTGAACAGCGGGTTGAACTGGATCGTCGCGAGATACAGCGGCGTCGTGATCCGGCCAAGACGAAGCTGGCCGAACCGCGTCTGCAATCCCGCGTACGCATTGCGCGAAAACAGGCTGTCGCCGGCGTAGCGGCCGTACGCGCCGCTTTGCGGTTGAAAGTAGCTTTCGAGCACGAAGAACGCCTTGTTGCCGTTGCCGAGATCCTCGCTGCCGCCGAGCCCCCAGAACGACGTCGTCATCCCGCCGCCCGACTGCACGAGCGCCGTGCGCCCGCCGGGTTGCTTCACCGAACCGACGAAAGCGTCGGCGACGCCGTACAGCGTCACGCTCGACTGCGCGTGCGCAAGCGGCGCGATGCCAATGGCGCCTGCCGCGCCGGCCATCAGGAATCCTGCCCGAAATCGGGCGCACGGGGTGCGCAACGTCATGCTTTTCTCCTCCCGGCGCAATGGGCCGGCACGTGGGAATGTCTGGAAGGTGCGATACCGCTGTCGCCGACAGCATCCGCGCGTTCGCCGTTCGTCCAAATATTTAGACGACGTGCGCGCGCACGGACCCGGTGCGGTCGCGGGCCGTTACTGCGCACCGGACGAGCGCAAGCCGCGGTTGTGCGCGCATCCGCTGTCGGCTACGTTAAAATACCCGATACAAAAAAATAGACAAACATCGATCTTCGCGATGCCCGCGGCAGGATGGCGGCGCGGCGCGGTCGCGCAACCCGGTGTCTGTCGATTTTTCACCCGTCACCCAGAGGTACTTCATGTCCACCGCCGGTTCCCGAAAGACCCGTCTGCGCGGCGCGCGCTTCGACTTCGACAGCATTGGCGAGCGCTTGCGCGCGTACCGGATGGCTGCCGAGTTGCGCAGCGAGGATGTCGCCGAGCGCCTGAACATCTCGCGCGCGGCGGTCTACAAGCTCGAACGTGGCGAGATTGTAAAGATCGATACGCTCGAGCGGCTCGCCGCGCTGTTCGGCGTGTCGCTCGCGAACCTGATGGGCGTCGAAGTCGAGTATCACGATTCGGCGATCAGCTACTTCGAGCGCATGCGCCAGATCGAGAGCCGCTCGCAGCGGATCTTCGCGCATTTCGATCCGTTCTCGTTCCTGCTGACCTCCGACGACTACGAAGGCTGGCTGCTCCAGATGCTCGAGGAAAGCATTCCGCCGTCGCTGACCGATGCCGCGTGGCGGCAGACGCTGTCGAAAGTGATGGCGATCCTCGCGGACCGGAAAGCCGCGTTCCGGCGCGCACCGCTGAACGTGACGAGCCTGATCGGGCTGCGCCAGATCGAACAGTTCCTGCACCACGGCCTGGTCGGCCGCCTCGGGCTGCCGCCGGGCGTGCAGCTCGAGCGCAAACTCGCCGCGCGCCGGGAAGTGATGCGGATCGTCGGGATGCTCGAGGACGATGCGAAAGGCGTGCGTATCGGCATCGTCAGCGACAACCTGCCGAACGAGACCTTCCAGATCTTCGAAGACGACGACAGCGCGCATATCGCGGTATCGCCGTTCCGGCTCGGCGAGCTGCCGAACATTCGTACCGGCATCGCGACGATCACCACGTCGGCGGATGCCGTCGCGATGTACCGGAAGATGATCGACCGGCTGTGGACCGATTCCACGAAGGGGGCCGACGGGGCCAGGCTGCTCGTGGACCTGCTCGACCGGGTGTAGTGCGGCGTCGCATCGAGGCCACGCCCGCAAGACCGAAGGCACGACGCCGTCGTCACTCCGGAACCGGCAACCCCAAGCGCCAGTTCAGATTCCTGCGCGCCTGCTGCTCGCACCGCGCGTAGAAGAAGTCGGTCAGGTAGATCCGCGGCCGAACGAGCAGCCTGCCGAGAATCGTCCGCTCGTGAAGGTCGTAAGCCCGGTCGTCGAGATCGGGGCGCTCGGCGCGCAGCCGCATGCCGTCTTCGCGAAACCGGCTGCGCGCGGCACCCAGCACCGCCAGGTCGATATCGCGCACGAAGCGCGTATCCGGTTCTTCCGCCGTGCCCGCATGGGTCGTCGCGAGAATCATCGCGCAGATGCGATCGCACGCCGCGATCCGGCCGCCGGCCTGCTCCCGAAACCAGTCCGCGCTACGCTGCTCGTTGTCCTGCGCGCCGGGCACGAAGATCACGTCATGGAACCACAGCGCGAGCTCGACCGCGTCCGGTTCGGGAATCGCATCGCGTGCGACGTCGAGATGACGCAAGCAGCGCCGCACGTGCACGAGCGTATGGTAGTGGCGCGCCGGCTCCGCATAGCAGCGCGCGAGCCGCCGATAGACGCCGTCGGCATCCGTCCCGCCGCTGCACGACCACAACGCGACGAAGCGCGCCTGCGTCCGGTTCACGTTCGCTCCTTGGGCCGTGGCGGCCATGCACGATCGCCCGATGCCGACATCAGCGCGACGCGTTCACATGAATTCCCTGCGAATGTCGATACTCGAGCGCTGGCCGATGTTTCCGTAGTGATGCGCGAGCCATGCGTCAGCTTCGCGCCGCCCGTGGTCACGCAGCCCGCTCAGGAATCCCCAATCCGCGTTGTACTTGCTCGAAACGCTCAACGCGCTCAATGCGTCGTCCGCGCGAATCGAATGGATCAGCATCTCCTTCATGTCGCCGCGCTTGATCGTCCCTTGCTGGATCAGGTCGGTGACGAACGCGATCGCCCGCATCTCGCGCATCAGCGACGAGTTGAAACTGATCTCGCTGATGCGGTTCAGGATCTCCGCGGCCGTGATCGGTACGCCGCGCCGCACGAGCGGATTGATGTGCACGATCACGACGTCGCGCGTCGCGCAGTTGTAGATCAGCGGATAGATCGCCGGATTGCCCATGTAGCCGCCGTCCCAGTAGTACTCGCCGTCGATCGACACCGCCTGGAACAGCGTCGGCACGCATGCGGATGCAAGCACCGCGTCGGCACAGACGTCGTCTCGCGTGAACAGGCGTATCTTCCCCGTCTCGACGTTGGTCGCGCACAGGTACAACCGGATCGGGCAGTGCTTGCGCAGCGCGTCGAAGTCGACCTGGCTGTCGAGCACTTCGCGCAGCGGATTCAGGTTGTTCGGATTGAACTGATAAGGTGAAAACACGCGCAGCATCATGTCGGCGAACGCGTACACCGGCGAGTGATCGAGCCCGAAGCTGTGCGTTCCCTTCAGCCACGGTGCCCAGCGCAGCGGGTTGTAGCGCTCCGCCGAGCGCGCGACCGCCTCCCAGAAGTCGTGCAGCGCCTGGCGCGCGCCGTCCGCGCCGCCTTTTTGCAGACCGTATGCGAGGACCGCAGCGTTCATCGCGCCGGCACTCGTCGCGCTGACCCCTTCGATCTCGAGCCTGCCGTCCTCGAGCAGCCGGTCGAGCACGCCCCACGTGAAAGCGCCATGCATGCCGCCGCCCTGCAACGCGAGCGCGATCGGTTTGCGCGGGACATCGTCGCGGCGTCTCGTCTGCGTGGTTGCCATGCCTGTCTCCTCGATTCTTCATCATGCGTAGCGGCGGGTGCTGGAACGCACGTCGCCGCGCGACGCAGCACCCATTCAGTCCCCGCTCATGCTCCATGCATCCAGCAGCGCCTTCGCCTGTCGCAGATCGTGCGTAGCGAAACCTTCGGTGAAGCTCGCGTATACGTCGGACAGCACCTGCTTCGCGTCGGCCGTCTTCCCGCGTCGTTGCAGCAGCCGAGCGAGATCCGACACTGCCCGCAATTCCAGTGCCCTCGCACCCTGCCGACGTGCGCGCGCGATCGCGCGGTCGAAGCAGTCGGCGGCCGCGTCATCGGATGCGGCGGGTACCCCCGCGCCGTCCGCATCGTCCGCGCCGTCGGCCAGATAGACGCCCCTGAGCCGGTACAGCTCCGCCTCGTAGCAATGCTCGCCGGATCGCTCGACGATCGCCATCGCATCGTCGAGCATGCGCAGGGCTGCGCGCCTGTCACCCGAACGCCAGTAACTGTCGGCGAGCAATGCGAGAAAATACGGACGCTGATCTTCGCCGCCGGCCGCCCGGTGCGCATCGAGCCCGCGCCGCATCTGCGCAATGCCGCTGTCGATGTTTCCTTGCGCGCTCATCGCCCAGCCTTGCAGCAGCGTCCCGCACGCGAGCCAGTATGGCAATCCGTGCTCGGCCGATACCGCGATGACGGCTTCCGCGCGCTCGGCGGCAAGCGCCGGCTCGCCGCGCAGCTGATGCAGGTGTGCGGCGTAGGTCAGGCTGAACGCCAGCGACGGCCCATACGCGAGCGACTGTGCGAGCGCCAGCGCGTCGAGGCTGCGTTTGAGCGCCTGGTCGGGGTATCCCTGGAACCACAGGGTCAACACGAGGAAGCTGAGCGCGCGGATGCCGGGATCCACGCCATGCGCGAACACGTGCGCCTGATGCTGCTCCGGATCGTAGATCTCGAGCGCCTGCTCCACGTGCGTGCGCGCCGCGTCGAAATCGCCCTGCAGGAAGAAGCACGAACCGAGCGCACTGTGTGCCTCGATCAGGAAGCCCGGATCGTTCGCATCGCGCGCCGTGCCGAGCATCTGCTTGCCGAGATCGGTCGCCAGCGCATATTCGCCGCGCACCACGTGGTGCATCCGCAATCCGAGCTGCGTCGCAAAGCGTTGCGATGCCTCGCCCGTCCGCTCGCACAATTCGAGCGCGCGCGTATAGGTCGCGCCGACCTCCGTCGCGCCATACCCGCGCACGTCCATCAGCACCGGCCCCAGGGACAGCAGTAGCGTCAGTTCCCAATGCGCGCGCATCGCGGTATCGGGCAGGCGCTTCAGCAACGCGAGCGCCGCGCCGAGATGATTCATCGCATCGTGATGGGCCGCATGGCGCAGCGCCTGCTGGGCCGCACGATGCAGGTACTCGACGGCCTTCGGGATGTTGCCGCTCTGACTGTAGTGATGCGCGAGCTCGCTGCAGTAATCGGCGATACGCGTCGGGAACAGCGTCTCGATCGCCTGCGCCGTACGCTCGTGCAGCGTCGTGCGCCGCTCGGTCAGCAACGAGCGTCCCGCCACTTCCTGCGTCAGCGCGTGCTTGAACGAATAGTTGACCTCGGGGAAAGCGGGCCGCTCGTAGATGAACTCCGCCGCTTCGAGATGCGCGAGCAGCCGGCGCAGTTCGTCGTCCCGCACCGGCTCCTCGCCGCAAATTCGCCGGATCAGGCTGAACGGAAACTCGTGGCCGATCACGGCGAGCGCCTGCAGCAATTCCTTTTCGTCGATCGGGAGCCGGTCGATCCGGGCGGCCAGCACGCCCTGCACGGTGGTGGGAATGTGCAGCGTCGCCGGCGTCTCGACGATGCGGTAATGGCCTGCTTCGCCGAGCAGCGACTGCTCCTCGACGAGCGTCTGGACCACTTCTTCCATGAAGAACGGATTGCCCTCCGTCTTCTCCAGAATCAGCTGCTTCAGCGGCACGAGCGTGCGGTCGTCGCCGAGCAGCGCCGCGAGCAGTCCCTGCGCGTCGGCCGGGCCGAGCGGTTCGAGCCGGATCGCACTCCAGTGCGCGGCGTGCGTCCACGCGGGCTGATACTCGGGCCGGTAGTTCACCAGAAGCAGGATGCGCGTGTCCGGCACGTGGTCGATCAGGTAGGCGAGGAACGCCTCCGTTTCGCGGTCCAGCCATTGCAGATCCTCGAACAGCAAATGGACCGGCTGATTCTGGCTCTCGCGCACGAGCAGCTGCCGGATCGCATCGAACGTGCGGTCGCGCCGGATCTGCGGATCCATCTCGACGAGTACCGGACTGCCTTCACCGATGCCGACCAGATAGAGCACGTACGGGACCAGATCCTCGAAACTGCGCTCCAGCGCCAGCGCCTTGCCGATGACCTTTTCGCGGCAGCGCCGCTCGTCGTCCTGCGCGGTGATCTGGAAATAGTTCTTCAGCAGCTCGATGAGCGGCAGATTGGAAAACGCCTTGCCGTGCGATACCGAGAACGTCTCGAGCACCAGTGCGCCGCGTCGCGAACGCTCCTTGAATTCGTGGAAAAGGCGCGACTTGCCGACGCCCGCCTCGCCCACCACGCCGACCACGCGGCCATGCCCGGCCCTCATGGTTTCCAGCGCGCGGTTCAGATGCTCCAGTTCCGTTTCGCGGCCGACGAAGCGCGCGAGACCGCGATGCGCGGACACCTGCAGACGCGTGCGCAATGCGCCGAGGCCGAGCACCTCGTAGACACACAGCGGTGCGGGAATGCCCTTGAGCTGCGTCGCCCCGAGCGCCTTGAACTCGAAATAGCCTTCCGCGAGCTTGTGCGTCGACTCGCTGACGAGAATCGACGTGGGCGCGGCGATGCCTTCGATCCGCGATGCGATGTGGATCGTGTGTCCGAGCGGATCGTAATCGGTATGCAGGTCGTCGGTGCGGATCGAACGGACGACCACCTCGCCCGTATGGACGCCGACGCGAATCTGCAGAGGAATGCCTTCCTGCAGCCGAATGCGGTCGCCGTGCTGCCGCATCGCCTGCTGCATGCGCAATGCCGCGAACAGCGCGCGCTGCGCGTGATCCTCGTGCGCGATCGGCGCGCCGAACAGCGCGAGGATGCCGTCGCCGAGCGATTTCGCCACGTACCCTTCGTAGTAGTGAACCGCTTCCATCATCAGCTCGACCACGGGCACGATCAGCCGATGCGCGACTTCCGGATCGAGATCGTGGATCAACGCGGTCGAGCCGGCCATGTCGGCAAAGAGCGCGGTCACGGTCTTGCGTTCGCCGGCCGGTTCGCCACGCGCTTCCATCGCCGCGTGTTCGGCGCGGATGCGCTCGGCCAGGTGATCGGGCGTGTAGCGGATCGGCGGCGGCGGCGGATCTCGAACGGCTGGCCGCGAAACCGGCGGCGCGGCGGCGGGGCCGGCTGCGGCAGCGTCCAGCGGCGTGCCGCAGTTGCTGCAGAAGCGGGCCCCGGGCGCTGCGTCATGCCCGCAGTGCGGACACGTGCGCGACAGCACGGCCTGACATTCCTGGCAGAACCTCGCATCGGGAGGATTCTCGGATCCGCAGATTGTGCAGCGCATAAAACCCTCTTCCTGCCAAGGGTCGACTTCTCAATATTATGCGCCGGCTGGTGCGGGAATTCAGGTGCGGTGAGTGGAGTGCCGGATATCGATGAGGGGGGGATCGACGACTCGCGCGCGGTAGACCGGTATTCGGCACCGTGCAACAACCGTCCGTGTTCAGCGCCACGCCGCGGCCTGCTTCCGCCCTTCGAACGGATCTGAAGATTCGACCAGCCCATCGATGACTGCGACAATACCGTGATCGAATCGATTCGGGGTGTCGATGGAACTCAGGCAACTGCGCTATTTCGTCTGCGTCGTGGAGCACGGCAGCATGGGCAAGGCCGCCCTGGAGCTCGGCGTGGTGACGTCCGCACTAAGCCAGCAGATCAGCCGGCTGGAGAGCGAGCTGTCGACACGCCTGCTGCAGCGCACGTCCGCGGGCGTGGTTCCGACGGACGCCGGTCTCGCCTTCTGGAGACAAGCGCAGCTCGCGTTGCGCCACGTCGACGATGCGGCACTCGCGGCCCGACAGGCGCGCCTGTCGGGGCACGTCAGCGTCGGGCTCGCGCCGAGCACCACCGGCGTGCTCGGCCTGGCCTTCATGAAAGCGATGCGGCAGCGCTATCCGGATGTCCGGTTGCGCATGGTCGAAAGCCTGTCGGGCTATCTCGGTGCGATGCTGAGCGCACGGCAAATCGACCTGGCCGTGCTGTTCCGCGAAGAACCCGCGCAGCGCTGGAGCGTCATGCCGTTGCTCGACGAGCGTCTGTTCGTGATCGGCAACGCCGGCCTGCCGGGCATGCCTGCCGGCCCGCAAGTGTCCCTTGCGAACCTCGGCGCACTGCCCCTGATCCTGCCCAGCGGCCCGCACGGGCTGCGCGCATTGCTCGACACCGCCTTCGCCCGTACCGGCTTCAGCCCGTATATCGCCGCCGAAGTCGACGGCCTGGCGATGTTGATGGACGCCGTGCGCGGCGGCCTCGGCGCCACCATACAACCGGGCGCGGCGCTCGCGCGACTCGACAATGCCACGCTCGCGAGCGTCCCGGTCGCCGACGAACATGCGATCAGACCCAACCTGATCGCGAGCATCTCCGACGACGAGTTATCGCCCGCCGGGCTGGCAGCACGGGTCGTGCTCGCCGACGTGGCGCGCGACATCGTCGCGGCCGGTAGCTGGCCTGGCGCGACGCTGCGTATGTAACTCTTCACGAAAACTGAAGACGTGTTGCCGCGCTGCCGATGGCGGCAGCGCGGGTCGATCCGTAGAGTGGCGTCTCAAAGGAGACAGCTCAGATGGTCGACGTTCTCGTAATCGGCGGAGGCAATGCCGCATTGTGCGCCGCGTTGATGGCGCGTGAAGCCGGCGCCTCGGTCCTGCTGCTCGAAGCGGCGCCGCGCGAATGGCGCGGCGGAAATTCCCAGCACACCCGCAACCTGCGTTGCATGCACGATGCGCCGCAGGACGTATTGGTCGGCGCCTATTCCGAAGAGGAATACTGGCAAGACCTGCTGAAGGTCACCGGTGGCATCACGAACGAGGCGCTGGCCCGGCTGGTGATCCGCGCGTCGTCGACGTGCCGTCCGTGGATGCATTCGCACGGTGTGCGGTTTCAGCCGCCGCTATCCGGTGCGCTGCACGTCGCGCGCACCAACGCATTCTTCATGGGCGGCGGCAAGGCGCTCGTGAACGCGTATTACCGCAGTGCCGAAGCACTCGGCGTACGCATCCGCTACGACACGCCGGTCGATGCGATCGAGCTCGATGGCGAGCGCTTCATCGCCGCGCGCAGCGGCACGCAACGCTTCGAGGCGCGCAGTTGCGTGCTGGCGGCAGGCGGATTCGAATCCAATCGCGCGTGGTTGCGAGCAGCGTGGGGACAAGACGAGCGCGGCGAATGGCCCGCCGACAACTTCCTCATCCGCGGCACGCGTTTCAATCGGGGCGTGCTGCTCAGATACATGATCGACGCGGGCGCGGACGCGATCGGCGACCCGTCTCAGTCGCATTGCGTCGCGATCGACGCACGCGCGCCGCTCTACGACGGCGGCATCTGCACGCGCATCGATTGCGTATCGCTCGGTGTCGTCGTCAATCGCGATGCACAGCGTTTCTATGACGAGGGTGAAGATTTCTGGCCGAAGCGCTACGCGATCTGGGGCCGGCTCGTCGCCGGACAACCGGGCCAGATCGCGTACTCGATCATCGACGCGAAGGCCGTCGGACGGTTCATGCCGCCGGTATTTCCCGGCACGAGAGCGGATTCGCTACCTGAGCTCGCGCGCCGCCTGAATCTGCCCGAGCACGCGTTTGTCGACACGCTGCGCGCATACAACGCCGCATGCCGGACCGGCACCTTCGATCACACGGCGCTCGACGACTGCCGTACCGACGGGCTGTCACCCGCGAAAACCCACTGGGCGCGCCCGATCGACACGCCGCCGTTCTTCGGCTACGCGCTGCGGCCCGGCATCACGTTCACCTATCTGGGACTCAAGGTCAACGAACGCGCGCAGGTCCACTTCGGCGGACGGCCGAGCGGCAACCTGTTCGTGGCCGGTGAAATGATGGCCGGCAACGTGCTCGGCAAGGGATACACGGCCGGCGTCGGCATGTCGATCGGCACCGCATTCGGGCGTATCGCCGGCACCCAGGCGGCGAAGGCCGCTCAATCGACTGGAGTTCAATGTGCAGAATCTTGAAGAACGCGTCCGCGACGCGCAGCCGCTTGCTCCCGCCCGGCGCGCGTCCGCCGGCGCGAGCGGCGCCGCGGTCATTCGCGTCCATCCCGTTACCGACAACGAAGCCGAGGTTGCGCGGCAGATGAGCATCTGCAACGCGTGCCGCTATTGCGAAGGATTCTGTGCGGTCTTTCCGGCGATGACGCGCCGCCTCGATTTCGCGAAGGCCGACGTCAACTACCTCGCGAACCTGTGTCACAACTGCGGCGCGTGCTATCACGCGTGCCAGTACGCGCCGCCGCACGAGTTCGCGGTGAACGTGCCGAAGGCGATGGCGCAAGTCCGGTTCGATACGTATGTCGAATATGCGTGGCCGGCGCCGATGGGCCGGCTCTACCAGCGTAACGGCCTCACCGTCGCACTGGCCCTCGCGGCCGGGCTCGCGCTGTTTCTGCTGCTCGGTGTCGCGATGCACGGTTCGCTGTTGAACGGCCCGGTGGGCGGTAACTTCTATGCGATTTTTCCGCACAACCTGCTTGCCGTGATGTTCGGCAGCGTGTTCGGCCTCGCCATGCTCGCACTGGGCACCGGTGTCACGCGATTCTGGCGCGACGTGTCGGCAGGCACAGCCAATGTGCCGGCAGTCGCCGAAGCGGCGAAGCACGCGCTCGCGCTGACCTATCTCGACGGCGGTCACGGTGAAGGCTGCAACGAGTCGGACGATGCATTCACGCTCGCTCGACGGCGCTTCCATCACTTCACGTTCTACGGCTTCATGCTGTGCTTCGCGGCCACCGTGGTGGCGACGTTCTATCACTACGCGCTCGGCCTGCACGCGCCGTACGCGTTCGTGAGCCTTCCGGTGCTGCTCGGCACGGCGGGCGGCATCGGCCTGCTGATCGGGCCGGCCGGGCTGCTATGGCTCAACATGCGCCGCGCCCCCGAGCGGACCGATCCGAAGCAACGCCCGATGGATCGCGGCTTCATCGCACTGCTGATGCTCGTGAGCGCATCGGGGCTGGCACTCCTTGCATGGCGCGACAGCGGCGCGATGGCGGGCCTGCTGGCCGTCCATCTCGGTGTCGTGATGGCGCTTTTCGCCACGCTGCCATACGGAAAATTCGCGCACGGCATCTTTCGCTGCGCGGCACTGCTCAAGTCGTCGATCGAAAAACGCCAGGCCACGCGCCTGCAACCGAGCCCGGATTGAACCGGGTCATACGAAGCGATTCGGTCGCTTGCCGGATTCGCCCAAGACATCCATAGGAGACAATTCATGCATCGCTCACCGCCAGCTGCGCCGGACCGCGCCGCCGCCCGCACGTCGACGTTCGGCACGGTCCTGCGCGTCACCAGCGGCAACTTCCTCGAGCAATTCGACTTTTTCCTGTTCGGCTTCTATGCGACCACGATCTCGCGGGTGTTCTTTCCGACCGCAAGCGAATTCGCATCGCTGTTGCTGACGTTCGCCGTATTCGGCGCCGGCTTCCTGATGCGCCCGCTCGGCGCGATCGTATTGGGCGCGTACATCGACGAAGTGGGCCGACGCAAGGGGTTGATCGTGACGCTCTCGATCATGGCGAGCGGGACCGTGCTGATCGCGTGCGTACCGGGCTATGCGACGATCGGACTCGCAGCGCCGGTGCTGGTGCTGCTTGGACGCTTGCTGCAGGGCTTTTCGGCGGGGGCGGAACTGGGCGGCGTGTCCGTCTATCTCGCGGAAATGGCGACGCCGGGAAACAAGGGCTTCTACACGAGCTGGCAGTCCGCCAGCCAGCAGGTCGCGATCGTCGTTGCGGCGGCGCTCGGCTATGTGCTGAATCAGCTACTGACGAGCCAGGAAATCGCCGCATGGGGGTGGCGCATTCCGTTCTTCATCGGTTGTGCGATCGTGCCAGCGATTTTCCTGCTGCGCCGAACGCTGCGGGAAACCGACGAATTCAAGGCACGCACGCATCATCCGCGGGCGCGCGAAGTGTTCGCGACGATGCTGCAAAACTGGCGCACGGTATTTGCCGGCATGCTGCTCGTTGCGATGACGACGACCACGTTCTACCTCATCACGGTCTACACGCCGACCTTCGGCAAGGCGGTCCTGAAACTGTCCACGGCCGACAGCCTGATCGTTACGTTGTGCGTGGGGGTGTCGAACTTCTTCTGGCTGCCCGTCGGCGGCGCAGTGTCGGACCGCATCGGACGCAAGCCGATTCTCGTGGCCATCACGATCATGGCCATCGCGACGTCGTATCCCGCGCTTGCGTGGCTGTCGTCCGCACCCAGCTTCGGCCGCATGCTCGCCGTGCTGTTGTGGCTTTCATTCTTCTTCGGCATGTACAACGGCGCGATGGTCGCGGCACTCACCGAGATCATGCCCGTCAACGTTCGCGTCGCGGGTTTCTCGCTCGCGTTCAGTCTCGCGACCGCCGTCTTCGGCGGCTTCACGCCCGCGGTGTCGACCTTTCTGATTCAGGTCACCGGCGACAAGGCGGCGCCAGGGTACTGGCTCAGTGCCGCCGCCTGCTGCGGGCTGTTTGCCACCCTTGCGCTCTATCGCCGAGGCGGCGCCGCGGAGCGCTCGGCTTCACTGGCCTGAGCGGCCGTTGGCGGGCCGTGCGCGAAGCGGACATTCGCCGGCCCGTCGCAGCCGGCCGTCGGCACACCGGGCGGCACCGCGACGCGACGGACGGCAAACGGCCTACTGCTCTGCCGACGGGACCAGCATGCTGCGCGGAATCGACATGATCAGTACGCAGCTGACCAGCAGGCACGCGCCCAGCGCATACGTGCCGTTGTTGATGTTGCCGGTCATTTCCTTGGCGATGCCGGTGATCATCGAACCCGTGAAGCCGGACAGGTTGCCTACCGAGTTGATCAGCGCAATGCCGGCGGCGGCGGCCGTGCCCGACAGGATCTGGCCGGGGAAAGTCCAGTAGATCGGCATCAGCGCGAGGATGCCGCACGTCGCGATGGTCAGGAATACGATCGACAGTCCCACGTTCTGCGCGCACGCCGCGCTCGCGATCAGGCCGACGCCGCCGATCAGCGCGGGAATCGCCGCGTGCAGCCGGCGTTCGCCGGTCTTGCGCGCGTGCGAGGCATTCCACACCATCGCGAAGATGGCCGTCAGGTACGGAATCGCGGTAAGCAGGCCGATATGCAGCGGGCTGCGCACGCCCGACGCGCGGATGATCGACGGCAGCCAGAACGCGAGCCCGTAGAAGCCGGTATTGAACGTGAGCAGGATGAAGGTGAGCAGCCAGACGCGCGGGCTGCGCAGCGCGGCCCCGACGCTGTGCGACTTGTGCGTGGCCTCTCGTTCGAGGTTGCGCGACAGCACCGCCTTCTCGTCGGTGGACAGCCATTTCGCCGACTGCGGACCATCGCCGAGGCAGGCCAGCACGATGAACGCCACCACGATCGACGGCAACCCTTCGAGCAGCAGCATCCATTGCCAGCCGCTCATGCCCGACAAGCCGTGCGTCTGCTCCATCAGCCATCCGGAAACCACGCTGCCGAGCGTGAGACTCAGCGGGATCGCCACCAGGAAGCCCGACATGGCCACGCTCTGGCGGCGCGCGGGAAACCAGTAATTCATGTACAGGATCACGCCCGGGAAGAAGCCCGCTTCGCACAGGCCGAGCAGGAAGCGCAGCGTGTAGAACATGGTCGACGTCTGCACGTGGAAAAACTGCGCGAGCGGCACGATGAAGGCCATCGACGACGACACGATTCCCCACGTGATCATGATCCGCGCGATCCAGAAACGTGCGCCGTAGCGGTGCAGCAGCAGGTTGCTCGGCATCTCGAACAGAAAATAGCCCCAGAAGAAAATGCTCGCCCCGAGTGCATAGACGCCGTCGCTCAGGTGCAGGTCGTCGAGCATCTGCAACTTCGCGAAACCCACGTTGACGCGGTCCAGATACGCGACGACGTAGCAGAGCAGCAGCAAGGGCAGGATGCGCCGCATGACCTTCCGGTACAGCGCGTCCTCGGACGAGTCGGCCGCGGCCGATGCGGCAGCGGTCTGTGCAAGGGATGGCATCGGTGTTGTCTCCTGATCGTGTAGGTCTTCTTCGTACCGGCGGGTTCGGCGGCGCACGAATGTTACCGGTAACATTCCGGAGCAAAAAAATCCGCCGACGGGACGACGGGAGCAACCGGCGTTCTGATACCGATAACATCAATCAAGGTAGCATGCTGGGACGTGTGCATTCAAGGTCCGGAAGACGAGTGGTTTCCCTAGTGCCTGCGTCGCGGCGACGAGCGCGCGGCGGCCGGCCTCTACGGCATCGGGCACCGGTATGATGTAGCCTTCCCGGCTTTCTCCCGATCGCGATTCCGATGCCCAGTCCCACTGCCGTCCGGCCCGCCGGACCGCCCCGCATGTCCGACGTAGCGCGCCTGGCCGGCGTATCGAAGATGACCGTGTCGCGCGTGCTTGCCGGCCACAGCGTGGCCGCCGACACGCGCGAACGGGTCTGCCGGGCCATCGACCAGCTGGGCTACGTGGCCGATGCCGCGGCGGGCGCATTGTCGTCGGGGCGCTCGGAATTCGTCGCGGTGCTGGTGCCGTCGCTGTCGAGCTCGAACTTTTCCGACACGGTGCGCGGCCTGACCGACGCGCTCGAGCCGCACGGCCTGCAGCTGCTGCTCGGCGACACCGACTACGACCTCGAACGCGAAGAACGGCTGGTGCGCTCGATGCTGCGTCACCAGCCGCGCTGCATGGCGTTGACCGGTGCGCAGCATACCGATGCGACGCGCAAGCTGCTGGAGCGCTCGGCCATTCCCGTGGTCGAGATGTGGGACCTGCCCACGCGTCCGATCGACACCGCGGTGGGCTTCTCCAACGTGCGCGCCGCGCGGGCGATGGTGCGGCATCTCGCCGAGCGCGGTTACCGGCGCATCGGCTTTCTCGGCGGCGCCAGCGAACTCGACCGCCGCGGTCTGGACCGGCTCAAGGGCTATCAGGCGGAGATCAAGGCACTCGGACTGTGCGCGCCGCGCGTCGTGCGGCTCGGCGATTCGCCGATCACCATGAGCCACGGCGGGCCCGCGATGGCGGCGATGCTGGAGCAGTGGCCGGACACCGACGCCGTGATGTGCGTGAGCGACATGTCGGCGTTCGGCGCGATCATGGAGTGTCACCGGCGCGGACTGTCCGTGCCGGCGGACGTCGCCGTGGCCGGCTTCGGCAACTTCGAAGTGGCGACTTGCTGCCACCCGACCATCACGACCGTGTCGGTGGATGCATACGGCATCGGCCTGCACACGGGCGAGGCGCTGCTCGGCGCGCTGCAAGCACGCGATGACGGCGCACCGGCCGAATCGCGCAGCATCCGTATCGACTACACGATCGTCGCGCGGGAAAGCGCGTGAGCGGCTGAACTGCGGCCGTCGGACGTTGCGCGCACCGCCGCGTGCCGGCGCGCAGCGCATGCGAGTGCGTAGACGCGCAGGCCCCTCCGCAGGCCCCTCGCTACGCCTCGTCCAACGCGGGGGGCCAGGAAGCGTTCGACGATCAGCGCACGTCGATGCGGCCAACTCGGCGCCGTGCAAACCGACGCATCGCGCGCCACGCCCGCGCCCCTCTGCGCTGCGCGAACGCAAATTCACCCTTCCTCAACGCGAAATCCCCGTGCTAACATCGACCCGGATGTTACCGGTAACTATCCGGCACGAAAAAACCGACTACAGCCCCATTCGGAGACAGCCCGCCATGTCACAACCCGCTCGCCGCCTGCGCAGCCAGGAATGGTTCGACGATCCCGCGCATGCCGACATGACCGCGCTCTATGTCGAGCGCTTCATGAACTACGGCCTGACGCGCGAAGAGCTGCAGTCCGGGCGCCCGATCATCGGCATCGCGCAAACGGGCAGCGACCTGGCGCCGTGCAATCGCCATCACATCGAACTGGCCGAGCGCACCAAGGCCGGCATCCGCGACGCGGGCGGCATTCCGATGGAATTCCCCGTGCATCCGCTGGCCGAGCAGAGCCGCCGGCCGACGGCCGCGCTCGATCGCAATCTCGCGTACCTGGGGCTGGTGGAAGTGCTGCACGGTTTTCCGCTGGACGGTGTGGTGCTGACGACCGGCTGCGACAAGACCACGCCCGCGTGCCTGATGGCCGCGGCCACGGTCGACATGCCGGCCATCGTGCTGTCGGGCGGCCCGATGCTCGACGGCTGGCACGACGGCAAGCGCGTCGGCTCGGGCACGGTGATCTGGCATGCCCGCAACCTGCTGGCAGCCGGCGACATCGACTACGAGGGTTTCATGCAGCTGACCACGGCATCGTCGCCGTCGATCGGCCACTGCAATACCATGGGCACCGCGCTGTCGATGAACAGCCTGGCCGAGGCGCTGGGCATGTCGTTGCCCGGCTGCGCGAGCATTCCCGCCGCGTACCGCGAGCGCGGCCAGATGGCGTATGCGACCGGCAAGCGCGCCGTCGATCTGGTTCGCGAAGACGTGCGCCCGTCGCGGATCATGACGCGCGCGGCGTTCGAGAATGCGATCGTCGTCGCGTCCGCGCTCGGCGCATCGACCAACTGTCCGCCGCACCTGATCGCCATTGCGCGTCACATGGGCGTGGAACTGAGCCTCGACGACTGGCAGCGTTTCGGTGAATCGGTGCCGCTGCTCGTCAACTGCATGCCGGCCGGCGAATACCTCGGAGAAAGCTTCCACCGCGCCGGCGGCGTGCCCGCGGTGCTGCGCCAGCTGGATGCGGCCGGGCTGCTGCGGCGCGACTGCCTGACCGTGTCCGGCCGCGCGATCGGCGAGATCGCCGACGCGGCGCCGGCCGCGGACCGCGACGTGATTCGCACGCCTGACGAACCGCTCAAGCACGGTGCGGGCTTCATGGTGCTGTCCGGCAACTTCTTCGACAGCGCCATCATGAAGATGTCGGTGGTCGGCGAAGCGTTTCGCCGGACCTACCTCGCCGAACCCGGTGCGGAGAATACGTTCGAAGCACGCGCGATCGTGTTCGACGGCCCCGAGGACTACCATGCCCGCATCAACGATCCCGCGCTGCGCATCGACGAACGCTGCATCCTGGTGATCCGCGGTTGCGGCACGGTCGGCTATCCGGGCAGTTCGGAAGTCGTCAACATGGCACCGCCTGCCGACCTGGTGAAGCGCGGCGTGACGTCGCTGCCGTGCCTGGGCGACGGACGCCAGAGCGGCACGTCGGCCAGCCCGTCGATCCTGAACGTGTCGCCGGAAGCCGCGGTCGGCGGCGGCCTTGCGCTGCTGCGCACGAACGACCGGATCCGCGTCGACCTGAATCGCCGCAGCGTCGACGTGCTCGTCGATGAGGACGAACTCGCGCGCCGCCGCGAAACGGCGAGCTTCGCCGTGCCGCAGGCGCAAACGCCGTGGCAGGAGCTCTATCGCCGCTTCGTCGGCCAGTTGTCCACCGGCGGCTGCCTCGAGCCGGCCACGCTGTACCTGAAGGTGATCGAGCAGCGCGGCAACCCGCGCCACTCGCATTGATCCAACCGCCCCACGACCTTGCCGAGCCGACCATGCGAAATCTCTCCGTTTCCGACTGCCTGCCGCACGACCTCGCCCACGCGCTGCTGATCGGCCGCGTCTGGCGGCACGACGGTGCCCACGCGGGCCCGAGCGTCGTCGCCGTGCGCGGCGGCGACGTGTTCGACATCACGCGCACCGTGCCGACTACCGCGGATCTGTTCGACCGCCCGGACGCGGTCGATCTCGCGCGTGCCGCGCCCGGCGAATCGCTCGGCCGCGTCGAGCCGCTGCTGCAGGCGGCGCTCGACGGCACGCCCGGCGCCACGCATCTGCTCGCGCCGTGCGATGTGCAGGCCATCAAGGCGTGCGGCGTCACGTTTGCGGTGAGCCTGATCGAACGCGTGATCGAAGAACAGGCCGGCGGCGATCCGGCCCGGGCGCGGGAAGTGCGCGCAACGATCGCCGCGACCATCGGCACCGACCTGTCGAAGATCGTGCCCGGTTCGGCAGCCGCGCTGCGCCTGAAGGCGGAACTCGAACGCCGCGGCGCGTGGTCGCAATACATGGAAGTCGGCATCGGCCCCGATGCCGAGGTGTTCTCGAAATCGCAGCCGATGTCCGCGGTGGGCTTCGGCGCGGACGTCGGCCTGTTGCCGACGTCGGTCTGGAACAACCCGGAACCGGAGATCGTGCTGGCGGTCAGCAGCAGCGGAACGCCGGTAGGCGCGACGCTCGGCAACGACGTGAACCTGCGCGACATCGAAGGCCGCTCGGCGTTGCTGCTCGGCAAGTGCAAGGACAACAACGGCTCGTGCGCAATCGGCCCGTTCGTGCGGCTGTTCGGCGACGGTTTCACACTGGACAGCGTGCGGCATGCAAGCGTGTCGCTGCACGTCCAAGGTGCGGATGACGGCTTCGTCCTCGACGGCATCAGCCACATGCGCGAGATCAGCCGCGACCCGGCCGACCTCGTCGCGCAGACCTGCGGCGCGCACCATCAGTACCCGGACGGCTTCATGCTGTTCCTCGGCACGATGTTTTCGCCGATCCAGGATCGCGATGCGCCGGGCGGCGGATTCACGCATCACCTCGGCGACCGCGTGATCATCTCCACGCCCGCGCTCGGCGCACTCGTCAATACCGTGCGGCTGTGCACCGAGATCGCGCCGTGGACCTTCGGCGTGCGCGCGTTGTATGCGAACCTGGCCGCGCGCGGGCTGCTCGATGCGTGACGCGGCGTGCAGGTCGGCGCGCGTGCGGTAACGGGCGGCTACGCTGCCGGCGGCGCCGCCCTCAAGCCCCACCCTCCGGTTCCGCCACACCCGCCCGGCTCGCCAGATAATCGACCAACCGCTGCGCGGCCGGCTGCAGCGCGTCGAAGCGCCGGAAGCACACGACGAACCGCCGCTTCGCCCACGCATCGGTGAGCGGGATCACCTTGATGCCGAGCACCGGCCGGTAGGTCTCGGCCACTTCGACCGGCACGACGCTGATGCCGAGCCCTGCCGCGACCACGCGAAACGCCGCATCGAAGCTCGACACGATCACGCGATACGACACCGTCTTGCCGGCACTGGCCGCCGCGCGTTGCAGCATCGTGTGCACGGCCGTCGACGGCAGCAGGCCGACGTGCTCGTAGCCGAGCGTCTGGTCGAAGCACAACGACGTCTCGTTCGCGAGCGGATGATCGCGATGCACGGCCAGCGCGAGCCGATCCTGCCGATACGGCCGGTGCTGCAAGCCCTGCAGGTCGACACTGTCCCAGCACACGCCCACGCTCGCCGCACCTTCGCGCAGCTGCCGCACGAGTTCGGACGACAGCCGCTCTTCCACGTCGACGCGAATGTTCTCGTTGGCCGGCTCGCGCATGAACGACGAAATGTCGTCGAGCAGCGCTTCCGCGATCGCGGACGCCGACGCGCAGATGCTCACGTGCCCCTTCAACCCGCCGCCGAACGCCGCGATATCGCTCGCGAGGCGCTCCATCGTGAACAGCATGCTGCGCGCATGCTCGAGCAGCGCATTGCAGGCGGCCGTCGGTTCGACACCGCGCCGCGAGCGCGTGAGCAGCGGCACGCCGAGATCGCTTTCGAGTTGCGCGATGCGCTTGCTGATCGCGGACGGCTCGATATGCGCTTCCTCCGCTGCCCGCGCGATGTTGCGGTGATCGCACACGGCCACCAGCAGCCGCAGCGTCTTCAGGTCGATATCGCGCATTCGCCGTCTCCAGGGCCCAGACATTCCGGTTCGGAAGCATGACGCTTCCGAAATACCGCTTTAATGTTCATCGGGAATGGCTAAAGTTAGCACGACGCCGGCGGATCCACGACCGGCCACGCTCATGGAGACAGCATCGTGCCTTCGTTCCCCCAGCATGTCGTCGTTCGCGAAGTCGGCTTGCGCGACGGACTGCAAAGCATCCAGCGCATTCTTCCGACGGAACGCAAGCTCGAATGGATCCGCGACGCGCATGCAGCCGGCCAGCGCGAGATCGAGGTCGGTTCGTTCGTGCCGGCGCGGCTGCTGCCACAGCTCGCCGATACGGCCGAACTCGTCGCATACGCGAAGACGCTGCCCGGTCTGCGCGTATCGGTGCTGGTGCCGAACCTGAAGGGTGCCGAACGCGCGCTCGAAACGGGCGCCGACCTGATCCTCGTGCCGCTGTCGGCGAGCCGCGCACACAGTCTCGCGAACCTGCGCAAGACGCCCGACGAAGTCGTCGCCGAAGTCGCGCGCATTCGCGCGGCGCGCGACGCGGCCGGCTCCAGCGCGCTGATCGAAGGCGGGATCGGCACCGCGTTCGGCTGCACGATCCAGGGCCGCGTCGAGCAGTCGGAGGTGCTGCGCTGCATGCAGGCGCTGCTCGATGCGGGCGCCGATCGCGTGAGCCTCGCCGACACCGTCGGTTATGCGGGCCCGGCCGCCGTGCGCGTATTGTTCGACAAGGCACTGGAGATCGCCGGCACGCGCTTCTGGTGCGGCCACTTCCACGATACGCGCGGGCTCGCGCTCGCGAACGTCTATGCGGCGCTCGAAGCGGGCGTCACACGCTTCGACGCGACGCTGGCCGGCATCGGCGGCTGTCCGCATGCGCCGGGCGCGAGCGGCAACGCATCGAGTGAGGACCTCGCGTTCATGCTCGCCGACATGGGCATCGAAACCGGCATCGACATCGCCGCGCTGCTCGAACTGCGCGCGAAGGTCGCAGGCTGGCTCGACGGCGAGACGCTGCACGGCGCGCTATGGCGCGCCGGCCTGCCCAACACCCACGCCACTGCAACGACCACCGCCGCCACGACCGACTGACACGACCATGAACCACGACACCCGACTTCCTCTCGACGGCGTTCGCGTCGTCGAATTCACGCACATGGTGATGGGGCCGACCTGCGGGATGATCCTCGCCGACCTCGGCGCCGAAGTGATCAAGATCGAACCGCCGGGCGGCGACAAGACCCGCAATCTGCCCGGCCTCGGCATCGGTTTTTTCCGGTCGTTCAATCGCAACAAGAAGAGCGTCGTGCTCGACATCAATTCGCCCGAAGGCAAGGAAGCCGCGGTCGAACTGATCGGCACCTGCGACGTGATGCTCGAAAACTTCCGCCCGGGCCTGATGACGAAGCTCGGCCTCGACTATGCGACGCTGTCGAAGCAATACCCCGCGCTCGTCTACGTGTCGCACAAGGGCTTCCTGCCCGGCCCGTACGACAAGCGTCTCGCGCTCGACGAAGTGGTGCAGATGATGGGCGGGCTGTCGTACATGACGGGGCCGGTCGGCCGGCCGCTGCGCGCCGGCACGTCGGTCAACGACATCATGGGCGGCATGTTCGGCGCAATCGGCGTGCTCGCCGCGCTGCGCGAACGCGAGCGCACGGGGCGCGGCCAGGAAATACAAAGTGCGCTGTTCGAGAACTGCGTGTTTCTGTGCGCGCAACACATGCAGCAGTACGCGATGACCGGCGAGGCGCCGCCGCCGATGCCCGCGCGCATATCGGCGTGGAGCGTCTACGACGTGTTCACGCTCGCCGACGACGAGCAGCTCTTCATCGGCGCGGTGAGCGACAAGCAGTTCGTCACGCTGTGCGACGTGCTCGACTGTCCCGAACTCGCGGCCGAACCGGACTTCGCGACCAACGCGTCGCGCGTCGCGGTGCGTCCGCTGCTGCTGGAGCGGCTCGGCGCCATCCTGAAACACCATCGTGCGGACGAGCTGTCGCCAAGGCTCGAGGCAGCCGGCATTCCGTACGCACCGATCGCGCGTCCGGAGCAGCTGCTCGACGATCCGCACCTGAAAGCGAGCGGCGGCCTCGTGCCGATGCAGACCGACGACGGCGGCACGACCGAGGTCGTGTTGCTGCCGATCACGATGGGCGGACGGCGCCCCGGCGTGCGCCAGGCGCTCGCACGCGTCGGCGAGCATACGCAGGAAGTGCTGTCGCGCCTGAAGCGCCGGGCGATCGCATGAGCGAGCGCTCGAACGCGCTCGGCCACCCGTAGCGAGCAGCCGGACCGGCGCGCGCGCGACGTGCGCCCCTATACCTTCGTCACGGCAGGCACGTCGATAAAAAGATGCCGCCGACGCAAAATGTCAGGAGACAGACATGCAGCAGACCATCACCGCGGGCAGCGCCGCGCTCGACACGCCCGATGCCCGCACCGGCGTCAATCTCGGCGCGGCCATCTCCGCGCGCATGGACCGGCTTCCCGCCACCCGCCATCTGTGGGTGCTCGTGCTGCTCATCTCGCTCGGCGGCTTCTTCGAGGTCTACGACCTGATCTTCACCGGCTATATCGCGCCGGGCATGACGAAGAGCGGCCTGCTGCAGACCACGACGCAGGCATTCTTCGGTTTCACCGGAATCGCCGCATTCATCGCGGCGACCTTCGCCGGGCTGTTCGTCGGCACGTTCGGTTGCGGCTGGATGCCCGACCGCTACGGCCGCCGCGCCGTCTTCACGTTCTCGCTGCTGTGGTATTCGGTCGCCTCGGCCATCATGGCGTTCCAGACGACACCGGACGGCGTGCTGCTGTGGCGCTTCATCACCGGCATCGGCGTCGGTCTGGAAATCGTCACGATCGACACCTACGTGACCGAGCTGGTGCCGCAACAGATGCGCGGCCGCGCGATCGCGTTCAACCAGGTCGTGATGTTCGCGGCCGCACCGGTTGCCGCGATCCTGTCGTGGTGGCTCGTCCCGCAGACGGTGTTCGGGCTCGACGGCTGGCGCATCGTCGTGCTGGCTGGTTCGGCCGGCGCCGTGATCGTCTGGTTCATTCGCCGCGCGGTGCCCGAAAGCCCGCGGTGGCTGGCCTCACGCGGCGACATCGCCAGGAGCGAGCGGATCGTCGGCGAAATGGAAGCGATCGTCGAGCGCCAGTCCGGTGCGCCGCTGCCGCCCCCGGTCGATGCGATCGCGCAACCCGACGTGCCGCGCGCGGCCTTCGCGGCGCTCTGGCGCGCGCCCTACCGTTCGCGTCTGCTGATGCTGATCGCGTTCAACTTCTGCCAGGCGATCGGCTATTACGGATTCGCGAACTGGGTGCCGACGCTGCTGATCGGCCAGGGGATCACCGTCACGAAGAGCCTGCTGTATTCGTTCGTCATCGCGTTCGCGATGCCGGCCGGGCCGCTGCTCGCGATCCTCTATGCGGACCGGGTCCAGCGCAAGCACCTGATCGTCGGCGGCGCGCTCGCCGTGATCGTGTGCGGGCTCGCGTTCGGACAGATGAAGGCGGCGGTGCCGCTGATCGTGCTCGGCGTGCTGATCAGCCTCGCGGGGCAGACGATCTCCGTATCGTTTCACGCATACCAGTGCGAGCTGTTCCCGACGGCGGTGCGTTCCCGCGCGAGCGGGATCGTGTATTCGGCGAGCCGCATCGGCGCGATGACGTCCGGCTTCATCATCGCGGCGCTGCTGAAGGACTTCGGCGTGCCGGGCGTCTTCACCGGGATCACGATTTTCATGCTGCTGGTGGCGGTGGTCATCGGCACGTTCGGCCCGCGGACCAACGGTGTGCGGCTCGAGGAACTCAACCGCTGACGCGCCGCTTACCCGGGAAGGCACCGTTGCGGAGCGAAACGTGCATCGATCCGCAGCGTCGCCTTCCCGTTCGCCTGCGCTTCGTCCAGTCCTACATCTTTCCGGCCAGATGAAACCGCGACGCCGGATGCCATAGCCGGACCGACGTGGCGACGTGCTCGCCGACCCACGTGCGTCGCCTCAGCACCAGGCACGGCTCGCCGATTTCCATCACGAGATGCCGGCGTACCTGCGCGTTGGGCTTCTCTGCATGGATGCGGGACTGCGCGCGACGCCGCCTTCGTTGGCCAGCCCGGCCCCGGACGGCATTGGGCCGCCGGGCTTCCAGCCACCCTTCGCGGTCCGCTCGACGACGTAGCGGTCGATCTATTGACAGGCCGCCGTGTGCGTCGCTCGATGCGGCGCTGCGCGTTTCGTTCGCGGATCGTATGCCTGCACGACGGCAAGCAGCTCGATCCCGCGCGCACGCGTCGCGTTCCCGATGATTACGCGCGCCTGCAGCGCGGCCGGCTCCGCACGGACAGGTGCATTTCCTGCAGCAGCGACGTGATGCCGCCGTCGAGACTCGCGGGCGCAGGCGGGACGATCGAACCGCAAGGATCATCAGACAAATTCCGAATTCGATCGCCGTTGCGCTCCGGCGGCGCGTGAAGACCGACACGTCGGACCATGGTCGTGACGACCGGTACCCGCCCCGGCGCGATTCGACACCGCCATGCACTACACACATGCGCCGCATGAGAACTAATCGATTGTTGGCACCGCCGACCGGCACCGACAATCCGCTTCATGCCCCGTCGTTTGCGGTACGGGCCGTTCACTCTCCCAACCGGCACATCACGACCCATGAGCCATCCAGCCCTCGTCTCCTGCATCGCCGACGCCCGCGCGGCTGCGGCAGCACCGTTCCATGCACGCCCGCGCACCTGTGGCGAAGCACTCGTCGACCTGCTCGAACGCCAGGGTGTCGAATGCGTGTTCGGCATTCCCGGCGTGCATACCGTCGAGCTCTATCGCGGCCTCGCAGCGTCGTCGATCCGTCATGTGACGCCGCGCCACGAACAAGGCGCGGGCTTCATGGCCGACGGCTATGCCCGCGTCACCGGTCGGCCGGGCGTCTGTTTCATCATCACCGGGCCGGGCATGACCAACATCGCGACCGCGATGGCGCAGGCCTACGCGGACTCGATCCCGATGCTGGTGATTTCGAGCGTCAACGCGCGGCGTGAGCTCGGCAGCGGCGACGGGCACCTGCACGAGCTGCCGTCGCAGCGCGACGTGTTCGCGGGGCTGACCGCGTTCTCGCACACGCTGCTCGATGCGGCCGACCTGCCGCAGGTGCTCGCGCGCGCATTCGCGGTCTTCGAAAGCGCACGGCCGCGGCCCGTGCATATCGAGATCCCGCTCGACGTGATCGTGATGCCGGCGCCCGCGCTGCCCGCCGCGCCGCTTGCGCTGCCCGCGCGCCCCGCGCCGGATGCGCATGCGATCGCGGCGGCGGCCGAACTGCTCGCGCAGGCTCGCCGGCCGCTGATACTGGCCGGCGGCGGCACGATCCATGCCGCGGCTGAACTGCGCGAGCTCGCCGAGCGCCTGCGCGCACCCGTCGCGCTGACGATCAACGCCAAGGGCCTGCTGCCGGCCGGCCACCCGCTGCTGCTCGGCTCTACGCAGTCGCTGCCGGCCACCCGCGCGGCGATCCGCGATGCCGACGTCGTGCTCGCCGTCGGCACCGAACTCGGCGAAACCGATTACGACGTCACGTTCGACGGCGGCTTCACGATCGACGGCCGCCTGATCCGCATCGACATCGACGCGCAACAGCTGATGCGCAATGCCCGCGCGGAGATCGCGATCGCCGGCGATTCGCGGCTGGCGCTCGGCGCGCTGTCGACCCGCCTGCACGAAAGGCCGGTGCCGACACCCGAGCCCGGCTGGGGCGCGGTGCGGGTAGCCGCCGTGCGCGACACGGTCGCGTCCGGCCACGACGACGCCGCACGTGCGCAGGCCCAGCTGATCGACACCATCGTCGCAACGCTGCCCGGCGCGATCATCGCCGGCGATTCGACGAGTCCGGTCTATGTCGGCAATTTCACCCACGATGCGCCGGCTCCGCGCAGCTGGTTCAACTCGTCGACCGGCTACGGCACGCTCGGCTACGGGCTGCCCGCTGCGATCGGCGCGAAGCTCGCCGCGCCTGCGCGGCCGGTCGTGTGCCTGATCGGCGACGGCGGCCTGCAGTTCACGCTGCCGGAGCTCGCGAGCGCGGTCGAGGCCCGTGTGCCGGTAATCGTGATCGTCTGGAACAACCGCGGCTACGGCGAGATCCGCAAATACATGGTCGAGCGCGATATCACGCCGGTCGGCGTCGATCCGTACACGCCCGATTTCCAGGCACTCGCGCGCGGCTTCGGCTGTGCGGCGCAGGCGGCCGCGACACCCGACGCCCTTGCCGAAGCGCTGCGCGACGCGGCAGCACGCGCGATTCCGACCGTGATCGAAATCGACGAGACGACCTGGTTCGATCAGGTGCAGCGATGAGCACGACACCGGAACACGCGTTCGATCCGCCGCTGCACACGCGCCACTTCATCGACGGTACGTGGCGCACGAGCGTCAGCGGCGCGACGCTGCCCGTCATCGATCCGTCGACCGAAGCGTTGCTCGCCGCCGTCAGCGCAGGCGGCGACGCGGATGTCGACCTTGCCGTGCAAGCGGCATCGCGCGCGTTTGCCGGCTGGAAGCGCACGACGGGCGCCACGCGCGCGGCCCTGCTGCGTGCGATCGCGCGCGGCGTCGACGCACGCCGCGTCCGGCTCGCGACACTGCAGTCGCTCAACAATGGCAAGCCGTTCGCCGAAGCCGAGATCGACGTCGCGGACGTGATCGCCACCTTCGACTACTACGCGAGCCTTGCGGACGCGCTCGACAGCGGCTGCGAAACCGAGGTCGCGCTACCCACCGGCGACCAGCGCGCATGGATCCGGCGCGAGCCGGCCGGTGTCGCGGCGCTGATCGTGCCGTGGAACTTCCCGATGGTCACGACCGCGTGGAAGCTCGCGCCCGCGCTCGCAGCCGGTTGCACCGTCGTGCTGAAGCCGTCCGAAATCACGCCGCTGCCCGAGCTGGAACTCGCCGCGATCATCGCCGAAGCCGGCCTGCCGCCCGGTGTGCTGAACGTCGTGACCGGCATCGGCCACGACGTCGGCGCCCCGCTGTGCGCCCATCCGCTCGTCGCGAAGGTGTCGTTTACCGGCAGCACGGCAGTCGGCGCACAAGTCATGAAGACGGCCGCGGACACGATCAAGGGCGTCGGCCTCGAACTCGGCGGCAAGTCGTCGATCGTCGTATTCGACGATGCCGACCTCGATCACGCGGTCGAACTGATCGCAGCTGGCGGCCTGTTCAACGCGGGGCAGATGTGTTCGGCGACCTCGCGCGTGCTCGTCGCCGCCCCGCTCGCCGATGAACTGATCGCGCGTCTCGCGCGGCGGATCGACGCCACCGTCGTCGGCCCGCCGTTCGCGCCGGGCGTACAGATGGGTCCGCTGACGAACCGCGCGCAATACGAGCGCGTGAAGCGCCATATCGCACAGGGCCTGGCTGACGGCGCGCGGCTCGTGACGGGCGGCGATACCGTGGGCGGCCCCGGCTACTTCATCCGGCCCGCGTTGTTCGCCGACGTGCCGGCCGACTGCGCACTATGGCGCGACAAAATCTTCGGACCGGTGCTGTGCGTGCGCGCGTTCGACACCGAGGACGACGCGATCGCGGCCGCGAACGATACCGAATACGGGCTCGTCGCAACCGTCGTCACGCAGGACACTGCCCGCGGCAAACGGGTCGCCGAGGCGCTCGAGGCGGGCGTCGTCTGGATCAACACGCCGCAACTGATCTATCCGCAAACCTCATGGGGCGGCTACAAGCGCAGCAGCATCGGGCGCGAGCTCGGCCCGTTCGGACTGGCCGCATTCCAGGAAATCAAGCAGGTCATGCAGCCGGCCCGCTGACGCCGCCGGCCCATGCGTTTATGTCATGCCGCGCATGCGGATATTTCGTTTGTTGCGGAAATTTGACGTCCATACAGTTCATCCACACCCCGCGCCACAGTTCGGCGCCCGGTAGCGAACCACACGGCATCGTTCATCAGGAGACGGCCATGCAACACTTCAAGGCGGGAAGAAGGCAGGTGATCAAGACCCTCGGCTCGGCACTCGCTGCATCCGCCCTTCCGATGCCGTTCATCAGTACTGCGAAGGCACAGTCCAGCAGTTTCTCCGGCAAGACGCTGCGCCTGCTCACGTGGTCCGACGATACCGGCGCGGCCGCACTGCGCAACATCGCGGAAACGTTCAGCAAGCAGACGGGCGCGCACGTGATCGCCGACCGCGCGGACGGCACGTCGGGGATGGTCGCGAAGGTCAAGGCCGCGGGCGAGCGGCCGACCTACGACGTGATCACGCTGGCCGGCGTCGGCGCGGCCGGTCTCGCCGATGCGGGCCTGCTCGCGAAGCCGGATCTGAACCGCCTGCCGAACCTGAAGGACGTCGCGCCGCAATACCGCACGGGCGCGAACGGGTTCGGCATCGGTTACCTGCTGTGGTCGGACGGGTTGATCTACAACACGGCCACCGTGAAGAGCGCGCCGTCGAGCTACGACGCACTGTGGGATCCGAAGTATGCGGGTCGACTGTTCCTGCCGCCGCCGGAATGGGCCGAAGCGGTCGACCTCGCGATCATCGCCGCCAAGCTGGCCGGCGGTTCGCAGCAGAACATCGATCCCGGCTTCCGGAAGCTCGCGCAGCTCAAGGATCGCGTGATGACCCTCGGCGAAAACCCGAACCAGGTCGCCGACCTGTTCCGCACCGGCTCGCTCGACATCGGCGGCATCTATTCCCCGGCGTTCTTTCCGGACCAGATCCGCAAGCCCGACTACAAGATGGGCGTGACGTACGGGATGAAGGAAGGCTTCGCGACGCAGCTGATGTTCACGGTGATCCCGAAGGCGCACCCGGCCGATCTCGATCTGATCCATGCGTTCATCAACCATTCGCTCGACGCGGGCGTGCAGGGCCGGATGGCGGCCGACGTGCTGAACGGCCCCGTGAACGCGAAGGCCGTGATTCCGGCGGAAAGCCGCGCGTTCGTGCCTTCGCCGCAGCAGATCGCGGAGAAGGCGGTGCTGCACGACGACAAGGCACTCGCGGCCGTCCAGCCCGCGTGGATCAAGCGCTATACGGGCATCTTCTCGGCATAACGACATGGCCTCCCTGTCCTCCTCCCGCGACGCGGTGCCGGCCGCCGCTGCATCGGCCGGTGCCGACACCGGCGCCGGCGCTGCGCCGCCGCGCGTACCGCCGTGGCTGCTGCTCGCGCCGATCCTCGCGTTCCTCGCGGTGCTCGCCGCCGCGACGCTCACGGTGGCGCGGATGAGCGTCGGCGTATCCGGCGACGAATGGCGGACCTTCACGCTGCAGAACTACGTCGACCTCGCGGACCCGTACTTCACGAAGTCGCTGTGGCTCACGCTGCGCCTCGCGTTCCAGAGCATGGTGTGCGCGGTGCTGCTCGCGATTCCCGTGGCGCTCGCGATGGCGCGCACCGAATCGCGGCTCGCGCGCCGGCTGATGCTTGCCGGCGTGCTGCTGCCGCTGCTCGTGAATCTGCTGCTGCAAGGCTATGGCTGGCTCGTGATGCTCGGCCCGGCCGGGATGCTCAACCGCGCGCTGCTGGGCACCGGCGCAATCGAGCGGCCGCTGCAGCTGCTGTATCGCGAACACGGCGTGCTGCTGGGGCTGATCCAGACCGCGTTCCCGCTTGCGGTGCTGCCGCTGTCGAGCGCGCTGCGCGCGGTCTCCCACACATACGACGAAGCCGCCGCGACGCTCGGCGCGAGCCGCTGGCAGACGCTGCGGCATGTGACGCTGCCGCTTGCGATGCCCGGCCTCGTCTCCGGCGCGCTGCTCGTGTTCGCGTACAACGCCAGCGCATTCGCCGTGCCGCTGCTGCTCGGCGGCCGCCGCGTGCCGATGCTCGCGGTGCTCGTGCACGACCAGGTCGCACCGTTGCTCAACTGGCCCGCGGCGTCGGCATCGGGCATCGTGCTGATGGGCGCGACGCTCGTCGTGATGGCGGTTTCCCAGCGCCTCGTGCGCACCCTGCAACGGGCCGGCGAGGTGAACCGATGAATGCCCTGCTGCCGCGCGCGCCGCTGCCCGGCCGCCTCGGACGCACGACCGGCGCGCTCGCGACGCTCGTGCTGTTCGCCGCCGCGCTCCCCATCCTGACGATGATCACGATGTCGTTCGGCGCATCGGGCACGCTCGAATTCCCGCCGCGCGATTTCAGCCTGCACTGGTATCGCGCCGCGTGGCAGACGTTCGTCTCGTCCGACGCGGGCAGTCCGCAGTCGATGGGCGCGGCGTTGACGACGAGCCTCGTCGTGGCGGTCGCGACGATGCTGATCGCGACCGCCGTGTCGGTACCCGCGGCCTACGCGCTGTCGCGCTGCCGCTTCCGCGGCAAGGCGCTCGTCGAACAGCTCGTCGCGTTGCCGATCGTCTATCCGCTCGTGATGCTCGGCCTCGCACTGCTGATCGTGTTCAACGCGCTGCCGGTCGAGCTCGGCATCGTGCGGCTCGTCGTCGCGCACGTGATCCTGACGCTGCCGTTCACGGTGAAGAACTGCGCGGCCTCGGTCGCATCGATCGGCCCGGACTTCGAGGAAGCCGCGTGCGTGATGGGCGCGAGCCCGCGCCGCGCGCTCGTCGACGTCGTGCTGCCGCTGATGCGGCCCGGCATTCTCGCCGGGATGCTGTTCGCGTTCATCGTGTCGTTCAACGAATTCACGGTGACGTTCTTCCTGTACAGCATCGACACGATGACGCTGCCGGTCTGGCTCTACAGCCGCACCGTGTCGTCGCTCGACCCGACCGTGTTCTGCTTCGCCGTGTTCACGGTCGCGATCGACTTCGCGCTGATCTGGATGCTCGAAAAACTCGTTGGCGACAAGGGCGTCGCGCTCTGATGCGCACGGCCGCGCCCTCGCCCGTGCAAGGAACCCTCATGACCCAGCTCATCCTCCAGGACGTGACGAAGCGCTTCCAGCAAGCGTATGCGGTCGATCATGTCGACCTGTCGGTGCCGGACGGCAAGCTCGTGTGCTTTCTCGGTCCGTCCGGCTGCGGCAAGACCACGCTGATGCGGATCATCGCCGGCCTCGAAACGCCGACGTCCGGCACCGTGACGTTCGCCGGCCGCGACCTTACGCACGTGCCGGCCAACCGGCGCGACTTCGGCATGGTGTTCCAGTCGCTCGCGCTGTTTCCGCACATGACCGTCGCGCAGAACGTCGCATACCCGCTGCGGCTGCGCAAGACGGCCCGGGCCGCGCAAACGCAGCGCGTCGCGGAGCTGCTGGAGCTGATCCAGCTTCCGCACATGGCCGACCGGCTCGTCACGCAGCTGTCGGGCGGGCAACGCCAGCGCGTCGCGATCGCACGCGCGATCGCGTCGTCTCCGCGCCTCTTGCTGCTCGACGAGCCGCTGTCGGCACTGGACGCGAAGCTGCGCGAAGCGATGCAGATCGAGATCCGGCTGCTGCAGCAACGGCTCGGCATCACGACGATCATGGTCACGCACGACCAGCGCGAAGCGATGACGATGGCCGACGAGATCGTCGTGATGGAGCAGGGCCGGATCCAGCAGGTCGGCCGGCCGCTCGACATCTATCGCGATCCCGTCAACGAATTCGTCGCCGACTTCATCGGCCTCGGCAACATCCTGCCCGCCGTGCGCGACGGCGACGACGCGATCGTCCTGCCGGGCGGCCAGCGTCTCGCGATCCGGCGCGCCGATGCGGCCGGCACGCCCGACGCCGTGCGCCTGCTGATTCGTCCCGAGGACGTCTGCGTGCGCCCGGGCCCGCCGGCGGCGGTGCCGAACACGCTCGCCGGCACGATCACGTTCGTCCGCGACGTCGGCGCATCGATCGAAGCGACGATCGACTGCCGCGGCTTCACGCTGACGGCCGCGACGACGCCGCGCGAGACGCCCGATCTCCACGTCGGCATGCCGGTGCTCGCGGAATTGCCGCCCCATGCATGCAAGCTCATCGCCGCCCGCGGCGCCTGATCTCCGCTCCCTTTTCTCCAGCGCAACAACGAGGACCTCGCCATGAACGCCACGATTCACGCAACCCGCCGCATGCAACGCCTGCTCGCCCGTACCGTCCTGCTCTGCGCCGGCGCGGCCGCCCTTGCCGGCTTCGCGCCGCTCGCGCACGCCGACGCGCTCGACACGATCGCGAAATCGGGCGTCGTGCGCATCGGCGTGTTCGAGGACTATCCGCCGTTCGGGTCGATCGGGCCCGACATGAAGCCGCAAGGCTACGACATCGACATGGCGAACCTGATCGGCCGCGCGCTCAATGCGAAGGTCGAGCTCGTACAGGTCACCGGCGACAACCGGATGGCGTATCTCGCCGACCGCAAGACCGACATGCTGCTGTCGGTCGGTCAGACGCCGGAACGCGCGAAGGTGATCGACTTCTCGAACGCGTATGCGCCTTACTACCTCGCGGTGTTCGGCCCGAAATCGCTGGCCGTGAAGGGCAATGCCGATCTCGCCGGCAAATCCGTCGCGGTCGCGCGCGGCACGCTCGAGGACTTGAGCGTCAGCAAGGTCGCGCCGCCGAGCGCGACGATCAAGCGCTTCGACGATCCGAACGGCGCGATCGCGGCGTTCCTGTCGGGACAGGCGCAACTGCTGGTGGTCGGCAACGACGTCGGCGCTACGATCATCGCGCGGCATCCGTCGATCGATCCCGAGCAGAAGTTCTCGCTGTTCAGCTCGCCCGATCACGTCGGCCTGAACAAGAACGAGCCGCGCCTGATGCAGAAGGTCAACGACGCGATCGCCGGCGCGAAGAAGAACGGCACGTTGAACACGTTGTCGCAGAAGTGGCTGCACGCAGCGCTGCCGGCCGATCTGTGATGCGCATCGCCCCTGCCCCGCACCCACGACGAAAGGCATCGCGATGACCTACGTGTTCGACTTCAGCGATTTCGGTCTGTACGCCGGCATGCTCGCGCGCGGCATCGGCGTGACGCTCGCCCTCACCGCCGCCGCGACCGTGCTCGGCGGCCTGATCGGCACCGCCGGCGCGTGGACCGCCCTCGCGGGCCCGCGCTGGGCGCGCGCGCTCGTCGCGTCCTACGTCGAGCTGATCCGCAATACACCGTTCCTCGTCCAGCTGTTCTTCATCTTCTTCGGGCTGCCGGGTATCGGCGTACACATCGACGAGGCGCAGGCGGCCGTGCTCGCGATGACGGTCAATCTGGGCGCCTATGCGGTCGAGATCCTGCGCGCCGGCATCGAATCGGTGCCGCACGGCCAAGTGCAGGCCGCACGGGCACTCGGGCTGCACGGCCGGCAGGTGTTCGGTCACGTCGTGCTGCCGCAGGCACTCGCGAACGTGTACCCGGCGCTGCTGGGGCAGGTGCTGATCGTGATGCTGGGTTCGGCGGTCGTGTCGCAGATCTCGGTGCCCGACCTCACCTACGCGGCGAACTTCATCCAGTCGCGCAATTTCCGTGCGTTCGAGATCTACATCGTCGTGACCGCGATCTATCTGTTGCTGTCGATCGCACTGCGCATGCTGCTCAATCGCATCGGCCGGCGCCTGTTCCGGGGCCGCGCGCCGCACCGCGCGGCAACCGCGCCGCGACGTATCCGCGCCGCCCGCTTCGCGTGGCGCGCGCGTTCCCCCGAGACCCGCCTGCCGACGGAGCATGCACGATGATCGAGTTCACCTTCCAGGACATTGCATGGAACCTGCTGCTCGCCGCACGCTGGACCGTGCTGCTGTCGCTGATCACGTTCGCCGGCGGCGGCGTCGCCGGTTTCGCGCTGCTCATGCTGCGCATCTCGCCCGTACCGGCGCTGCGCCGCTTCGTGATCCTGTACGTCGAACTGTTCCAGGGCACCCCGTTGCTGATGCAACTGTTTCTCGGCTTCTTCGGATTGCCGCTCGTCGGCATCGACGTGACGCCGTGGGTCGCCGCATCGGTCGTGCTGACGCTGAACGCGAGCGCGTATCTGGCGGACATCTGGCGCGGCTGCGTCGACGCGGTTCCGCACGGCCAGTGGCACGCCGCGGCCAGTCTCGGCATGACGTGGACTCAGCGGCTGCGCTACGTGGTGTGGCCGCAGGCGTGGAAGATCGGGCTGCCGCCGACCGTCGGCTTCCTCGTCCAGGCGGTGAAAAGCACCGCGCTCACGTCGATCATCGGGCTGACCGAACTGACCAAGACCGGCAACATCATCACCAACGCGGTATTCAAGCCGTTTCCGATCTACGCGATGGTCGCGTTGCTCTACTTCGCGATGTGCTTCCCGCTGACGTGGTATGCCCGCTCGCTGGAACGTCGCTACCGCGTCGCGAAGGCGCGCTGAATCGGCGCCGCGCGCCCCTCATTCCGATGCAGGTACTTTCATGATTTCCATCAGCAACGTTTCGAAGTGGTACGGCCAGTTTCAGGTCCTCACCGATTGCACGACCGAGGTCAGGAAAGGCGAGGTGGTCGTCGTGTGCGGTCCGTCGGGCTCGGGCAAGTCGACGCTGATCAAGACCGTGAACGGCCTCGAGCCGTTCCAGCAGGGCGAGATCCTCGTGAACGGCCAGTCGGTCGGCGACCGGAAGACGAACCTGTCGAAGCTGCGCTCGAAGGTCGGGATGGTGTTCCAGCATTTCGAGCTGTTCCCGCACCTGTCGATCACCGAGAACCTGACGCTCGCGCAGATCAAGGTGCTCGGCCGCGGCAAGGACGAAGCGGCCGACAAGGGCATGAAGCTGCTCGATCGCGTCGGCCTGAAGGCGCATGCGCACAAGTTCCCGGGCCAGCTGTCGGGCGGCCAGCAGCAGCGCGTCGCGATCGCGCGTGCACTGTCGATGGACCCGATCGCGATGCTGTTCGACGAACCGACGTCCGCGCTCGATCCGGAGATGATCAACGAAGTGCTCGACGTGATGGTCGAACTCGCACAGGAAGGGATGACGATGATGGTCGTCACGCACGAAATGGGCTTCGCGAAGAAAGTCGCCCATCGCGTGATCTTCATGGACAAGGGCGCGATCGTCGAGGACGACCGCAAGGAAGCGTTCTTCGCGAATCCGAAGTCGGATCGCGCGAAGGACTTCCTCGCGAAAATCCTGCACTGAGCGATATTGCGCCGCCGTCCGCTGCATACCGATGCTTCCGATGAAACGACTTCCTTCCCTCAATGCGCTGCAGGTCTTCGATGTCGTCGCGCGCCACGGCAGCTTCACGCGCGCCGCCGGGCACCTGTGCCTGACGCAGGGCGCCGTGAGCCGGCAAATCCTCGCGCTCGAAAGCTTTTATCAGTTTCCGCTGTTCAAGCGCACGCCCAAAGGGCTGACGCTGACGGCCGAGGGCGAGCTCCTGTTGCCGACCGTGCGCGAAAGCTTCGCCCGCATCGAGGAGGTGTCGATGCGCCTGTCACGCAGGCGCACCGAGCTTGCGCTGAAGGTGCCGACCTGCATGATGCAATGGATGCTGCCGCGAATCATGCGTTTCCAGGTCGAGCATCCCGAGCTGCAGGTGCAGATCACGACCACGTGGGATCATCACGTCGATTTCCGCGTCGAACCGTTCGATGCCGCGGTGATCTATGCCGACGGCGCCGGCCCCGACATGCACGCGATCCCGTTGTTCGAAGAGCGGCTCACCCCGGTCTGCGCGCCGGGCCTGCTCGAGCGCCAGCCGCTCGCGAGTGTCGACGAACTGGTCGGCCATACGCTGCTGCATCCGACCCGCGATCATCAGGACTGGAAACGCTGGCTCGACCATGCGGGCGCGGCGCACGTCGACTCGACTCGCGGGTTGAGCTTCGAAACGCTGGACCTCGCGACCCGCGCGGCGATCGACGGATACGGCATCGCGATCGGCGACAGGACGCTGGTGGACGAAAGCGTGGCGGCACACCGGCTCGTGATGCCGTTCGACCTGTCGTTGCCGACGGGAATGGGTTACTACTTCGTCTATCCGGGCGGGATCGAACAGCCGCACAAGATCCGGCTGTTCGGCGACTGGATCGCGGACAAACGCAGGTGGGATTGCATCACGCCGCCAGCCACGCCGGCTCGGCCGTCGGAACGACCGGATTGACCCGTGTCATGCAATCCAGATCGAGCGCGCGAATCTGCTCGGTCATGAAGTCGATGAAGATCCGCGTCCGCGCCGGCAGGTGCTGCCGGCTCAGATAGCAGATGTAGTGGCCGCGGTCTTCCGGCGCATGCTGCGCCAGCGCGACGACGAGCGCGTTCGACGCAAGATGGTCGCGGATCTGGTACGCCGCCATCTGCGCGATGCCCGCTCCGTTCAACACCGCACGCAATACCAGATCCGGGTCGTTGAACGTGAGCCGCGACGGCGGCAGCACCTTCTGCACGCGCCCGTCGACGTTGAACTCCCATTCGAATATCCGGCCGTTCGCAAAACGGAAATTGACGCATGCGTGCCGGTCGAGATCGTCGACGCTTTGCGGCAGACCGTGCGCCGCCACATACGACGGCGCCGCGCAGAGTGCCATCTGCATCGGAATCAAGCGCCGCGCGACGATGCTCGAGTCGTCGATCCGTCCATTGCGGAACGACACGTCGATCCGCTCCGACACGAGATCGACCGGCCGGTCGTCGAGCAGCAGATCGATCTCGATGCCCGGGTACGCATCGGCAAACTTTTCCAGCAGCGGCGCGACGATCTTGCGGCCGAATCCCATGGCCGAGCTGATGCGGATGAGGCCGCGCGGCGGGCCCTGCCGCAGCTCCAGCATGTCGTTCATCGCTTCGACGATCCGCGCGACGCCCTGATGGCAGTTCTCGAAGAAGCGCCGTCCCTCGCACGTGAGTTCGGTCGTGCGCGTGGTCCGCTGGAACAGCCGCGTACTCAGCTGCGCCTCCAGCTTCTGCACGTTGCGGCTCACCGCCGGCCGCCCGACGCCGAGCCGCTCGGCGGCCTTCGTGAAGCTTCCCTCGGTCGCGACCGCAACGAACGCGAGGATGCCTGCGTAGCTCGCACCGAAGCTCGCTGACAACGCATCGGCGCGACCAGCCAGGTCGCGACGCATGCCGTACTCCGATGGTTCCGCATGATCCATTTCCGCTGCCCCCAACGCATGTCGATCGTCACGCATCACGCTTGCCCGCACGCGGCGCGCACGCGCGAACCGCAGCGCGTGCGCGCCCGCTTCAGCTTCGCGCGAGCCACTGGTCCAGACCGATGCGGCCGAGCCGGGCCGCGCCGAGCGGCACCAGCGACGTTTCCTCGACCCGGCCGCCGTAGTAGCGGGCATCGCGATCGGTGACGACCGGCCGCGTATCGCCGACCGACTTCAGATAACGCGCGACGATCTCCGCGAACGGCGCGCGGTCCGGACCCGCGATCTCGACCGTGCCGTTCTGCGGCCCGGCGAGCGCAACCTGCGCGACGAGCGCCGACACGTCTTCCGCGGCGATCGGCTGAAACAGGCCGTCGCCGATGCGCACGGTGCCGTCGGCCGTGCCGGCATCCGCGATGCCGCCGATGAATTCCATGAATTGCGTCGCGCGCACGATCGTGTACGGCACGCCCCCCGCTTCGATCGCCTGCTCCTGCGCGACCTTGGCGAGGAAATAGCCGTTCTCGGGCATCCGGTCGCAACCGACGATGGACAGTGCAACGTGATGGCGCACGCCTGCGGCAACCTCGGCCTTGCCGAGATTGCGGGCCGACGTGCGGAAGAAGTCGAGGACCGCCTGCGGCTCCCACGACGGCGCATTCGCCAGGTCCACGACGACGTCCGCGTCCGTCAATGCGTCGGTCAGCCCTTCGCCCGTGATGGTGTTGACGCCCGTGCGCGGCGATGCGGCGACTGCCTGATGGCCGGCTTCGCCGAGCAGCGTGACGACCCGCGAGCCGATCAGGCCCGAACCGCCGATGACAACGATCTTCATCGCAAAATCTCCTGACGAATGAACTGCATTGGAATGCGAAGGTACGTGGCGGGCGCCGGAACCGATCGAGGCGGTCACGACCGTCGCATCACGTGGCGCAATTGTGGAAGAATCATGTCCTATCCATAAGTGCCAAGAATCGTCGATCGGACTGGTCCATGCCGCATCGGTATCCGTCGCTGTTCGCGTTCTCCGGGAGACCGTGATGTCCGTGCCCACGCCGCCGCTCACCATCGAAATCGACCGCCAGCATCAGTTGCCGGTCTACCTGCAGATCTGCGAGCGGTTCAGGGCCGCGATCGCCGCCGGCCACCTGCGTCCGGGCGATCGCGTGCCCGCGCTGCGCGGCCTGGCCAAGCAACTGAACACCGCGCGCGGCACCGTCGAACAGGCTTACACGATCCTCGTCGACGAGGGCTATCTGCAGATGCGCGGCGCGGCCGGCACGTTCGTGTCGCCGTCGCTGCCGCTGTCGATGACACGGCCGTCGCCGGCCCGCCCGGAAACCGGCGACTCGAATCGCGCGCCGGGCATCACGGCCGACACCCCGCCGCCGCCCCGCCCGCAACCGATCGCCGTCGCGATGAGCGGCGAGCCGCGCCCGCTGCAGCCCGGTCTCCCCGCGCTCGACGCGTTTCCGCGCAAGGTCTGGCACCGGCTCGTGTCGGCGCGCGCACGCAGCAGCGAACGCGCACTGCTCGGCTATCCGAACCCGGCCGGTTACCGGCCGCTGCGCGAACACATCGCGACGTACCTGACGCTGTCGCGCGGCGTGACGTGTGTGCCCGAGCAGGTGTTCGTCACCGGCGGCTACCGCGCGACGCTCGAACTCGTGCTGCGCAGCCTCGCGCGTGCGAACGACCGCGTGTGGTTCGAGGATCCCGGTTACCTGCTCGCGCGCGGCTTCCTGTCCGAGACCGGCGTGCAGCTCGTGCCGGTGCCGGTGGACGCCGAAGGGATCGACGTCGAGCGCGGGATGCAGCTGGACGCGCACGCGCGCTTCGCGCTGGTCACGCCGTCGCATCAGAGCCCGCTCGGGCATACGTTGTCGCTGTCGCGCCGCATCGCGCTGCTCGGCTGGGCCGAAAAGACGTCGGGATGGATCGTCGAGGACGACTACGACAGCGAGTTCCGCTATCTGGGCCGGCCGCTGCCGGCGTTGAAGAGTCTCGACCGGCGCGATCGCGTGATCTATTGCAGCACCTTCAGCAAGGCGATGTATCCGGGTTTGCGGCTCGCGTACGCGGTCGTGCCGAAGCGCGCGGTGGAACGCGTCGAACGTGTCGCATGCAGCATGAACGCCGGTTCGCCGACGCTGCTGCAGGCCGCGCTCGCCGATTTCATCGAACAGGGCCACTTTGCGCGGCACCTGAAGCGCATGCGCGCGCTGTACGGCGAGCGCCGCACGCTGATCGTCCACGCATTGCGGCACGCGTTCGGCGCGCGGCTGATCGTCGAATCGCCGGTCGGCGGCATCCAGTTCGCGGTGCGGTTCACCGACGGGCCTGACGGGCCGGTCGACGACGTCGCCGTCGCCGCACGCGCGCGCGAGGCAGGGCTTGCGGTGCTGCCGCTGTCGATCTGGTACACGAACAGCCAGACGCAGCACACGCCGCGCGGCCTCGTCATCGGATTCGCGAACATCGCCGATGCAGATGACGCGCAGCGTCACGCACGCGCGCTGCGCGCGTGCCTTGACCACTGACGCGCGGTCCGTGCCCGCGATGCGGTCGTGCCCATGCACGTCGTGCGTGATTGGTGCCGAAGCGGCAACAGAGTGCGCACCTTCCCGGCTCTACTGACCCGCGCAACCCGCGATTACGATGGTTGCCACGCAGGCCGTGCGATGAATCGCCATGCGCACGGCCGGCAGTCTCGCTTCTATCGATCAGGAGAACGGCTCATGACGCAACGTATCAATTACTTCCAGCAATCGCCGGAGCTGACGAAGAAGCTCGTCGAACTCGACGGGCTGCTTCAGAAGACGACGATCGAGACGCCGGTTCGCGAGCTCGTCGAGATTCGCGCGTCGCAGCTCAACGGCTGCGCGTTCTGCGTCGACATGCACGTGAAGACGGCCAGGATGCACGGCGAGCGCGAGCTGCGCATGCATCACGTCGCAATCTGGCGCGAGTCGACGCTGTTCTCGCCGCGCGAACGCGCGGCGCTCGAATGGACCGAAGCACTGACGCAGCTGTCGCCGCATGGCGTGCCGGACGATCTGTACGAACGCGTGCGCGGCCACTATTCGGAGAAGGCGCTGTCGGATCTCACCTTCCTCGTCGGCGCGATCAACAGCTGGAACCGGCTGAATGTCGCGTTCCGTGCGGTGCCCGGTTCGTTCGACAGGATGTTCGGGCTCGACAAGGCCAACCTGGAGTAACGCCATGAAACGCATCGTGCTCGTGCTCGCGCCGCTTGCGCTTGCGCTGTCGCTGTTGATGCCCGTGCCGCCAGCCGGCGCCGCGCCGCAGGCCAGGGTCACGCAACTGACCACGGAACCGTTGCCCGAGTATCCGGGCAAGGAGGCCGAGATGATCGTCGTCGACTATCCGCCCGGCAGCGTCGATCCCGTGCATCGTCACGATGCGCATGCATTCGTGTACGTGCTCGACGGCAGCGTCGTGATGGGCCTGAACGGCGGCAAGGAGATCACGCTCCACGCCGGCGACACGTTCCACGAAGGTCCCGACGACGTGCACACGATCGGACGCAATGCGAGCAGCACGAAGCCGGCGAAATTCGTCGTGTTCCTGATCAAGAACAAGGGTGCGCCGGTGCTCACGCCGGTGAAATAGCGGGTCGCCATCGCCATCGCCATCGCCATCGCCGACGCGACGCGGCGGCGCCGGCGCGATCCGCCCCGTTCAACGTGCCGGCAGCGCGCTCGCGATCCGGTCCGCGAGCTGCGCGAGCAGCCGGCTCAACGCGGCCGCCTGAGCAGCGGCATCGTGCTGCGTCATCGGCGACGTCAACGTCGTCTCCCGGCTCAGCGTCACGTTGGCTGGACTGCCGGACATCAACGTCCATGCAGCCTGAAGCGTCAACGTACCGTTTTCATCCGCGTGCGCATCGAGCACGGTGACGACGAGCGAACGTGTACCGGCCGGCCGCGGCGCGTCGGGCAGCACGACGGCGCCGTCGGGCAGGCGCGTGAGCAGATCCTGAGCGAGCGTGCGGCGCATCATCCGGTCGAGCGGCGCGCCCCAGCGCGCGCCGTCGTCGATCACGAGCCGGTTCGCCGAACGCTGCACGACGACTTCGAGGCGATCGAGTTCCGCCGGAACGTGCACGGCAGTCAGTTGTACCGGCGCGATCGGCTCGCTTGCGTGCGGCGCGGAGCCCGGCATCGCATTCAGCGCCACGTAGCGCGTCGGCGGGCTGTGCCCGCATCCGGCGACGAGCGCGGCGCTCAGCGCGATGACGATGACGGTGGCGATAGCAGCGCGTGCCGGTTCCGCCACCTTCCGCACCGCTATTGCGATCCATTGCCGCGCAATGCCGATCATGGCTTCTCCTCCTGCCTGCCGCGCACGAACGCTTCCGGATGCCGGTCGAGATAGTCGGCGAGCGCGCGCACCGAACGCGCGGTATCGGTCAGCTCGCGCAGCGCGGCGGGCAAACTGTTTTGCGCGGTCGCATCGTCGCCGAGCGTGCGATTGGCCGACGCCACGGCCTGATCCGCGGCATTCGCCGTGTCGCGCAGTTGCGCGACGAGCGGGCCGATCTGCGGCGATACCTGCTGCAGCGTCCGGTCGATCTGTGCGACCGCGCGGTCGATATGCGCAAGGCTGTCGCGCAGCTGCGGCGACGCGGTGAGTGCGTTGATCCGTGCGGCGATGCTGCGCACGTCGTCGCCGGTCTCCTTGATCGGCAGCGCATCGATCTTGCCGGCGATGTCGTTGGCGCGGGCCGCGATCGCGTCGAAGTCCGCGGACGAGACGCTCGGTATCTCGGCCGGCCCCTGCGCCGCAGCGAGCGTCGCGGCCGGCGCGCCGCTGACGAAGTCGAGGCTGATCATGCGCGTGCCGACCAGCGGCGGATCCTGCACGAGGCGCGCGCGCAAGCCCTGCGCGACGAGCCGCCCGAGCATCGCGTCGACGATCGGGCGCCAGTTGCCGTCGGCCGGCGGCCGCGCGCCGGTGATCCCCAGCGCCGACGGCTCGATTGCGATCTGCACGGGCGTACCGAGCTGCCCGGTGTCGACGTCGTAACTCAAACGCACGCGGGTGACGGTCCCGATCTGAAAACCGCGCAGCTTCACGGGCGCGCCGCCCTTGAGTTCGCCGGCCGCGCCTGCAAAGCGGATGACGTAGGTGACGACGGGCCCGTGCTCGGGCCCGAGCGCCGGCTGGCGCTCGGTACCGTCGAAGTGCCGCGCCGGCTTGCCGGGCCCCGGCTCCATGACGATTTCCGGCCCGACGATGAGTGCGCGCAGCGACGCCGGATCGCTCATCTCGGGTTGCGCGCCGCGCAGGAAAAACCGCGTTCCGCTGCGCAGGTACTTCTCCTCCGCCCGCGCGATTCTGAGCGTGGCCTCGACGTGCTGGCCATCGGCGGCCAACGCGATGCCCGACAGTTTCCCCACCCTGACGCCGCGCAGCGTGACTTCGGTATCGTCGACCTTCATGCCATGCGCGTTGGAGAACACGACGGTCACGGTTTCGCCGCGATCGGCCAGCGCGCGCATGCCGAGCCATCCGACCACGCCGAGCGTCGCGATCGGCACGGCCCAGATCCAGCCCGGCCATGCACTGCGGCGCACGTCGGCCCGCGTGCGCGGCGTGCGCGGCCCGTTCATCGGCCGCTCCTGTCGCGCGAGTCCCACATCAGCCGCGGATCGAATGCATGCGACGCGAGCATCGTGAAGAAGACCACGAGCGCGAACGCGGTGGCGCCCGCCGCCGGGTCGGCGGACGCGATGCCGTCGAAGCGAATCAATGGAATGAACGCCGCAATCGTGAACACGTCGACGTTCGACCATCGGCCGAGTTCGTCGATCCATCGGTAGAGTCGCCCTTTCATGCGCAGGTGCCGGCGCGAGCGCCGCAGCACGGACACGACGAACCAGGCCATCCCGACGATCTTGCCGACCGGTATCGCGACGCTCGTGATGAACGTCAGGATGCCGAACGGCCACAGCCCGACGTGGAACAGCTGCAACACGCCGTCCACGATCCGATGCGTGACCACGTGGCCGAACTGCATCGATCGCGTCATCGGCAGCAGGTTGGCGGGCACGGTCAGCACGAGCGCCGCCAGCGACAGCGCGCTCGCGCGCGCAAGCGGCGCCGGCTTACGTATGCGCAGCTTGAGTCCGCAGCGCGGACACGGATGCCCTTCGAGAGAAACCGGCAGGACCAGGTCGCAAGCGTTGCATGCGACGGTGACCTCCCGCGGTTCCGGGTACCGCTCGGCCGCGATGGCCCGCCACACGGTGCGCCGATCGAGCGACGCGCGCGTGATCATCGACATCAGCCCGGCGGCGACGAGGCAATAGCCGCCCGCGTCGACCGTGCCGGTCAGGTTCTGCGTGACGCGCGCGTAGCCGACGATGCAGCCGACCAGGTACACGTCCGGCATCGCCCATGCATCGAGCCAGAGCGTCCAGCGGAACAGCATGCCGATGCCGGTGAAACGCCAGCCGAAACGAACCGCGCCAAGCACCAGCATCAGGCCGCCGAAGCGCGCGAACGGCAGCACGATGCCGAACATCGCGAGCAGCGCGGCCAGGATCGCCCAACCGCCGTCCCACATAGTCAGAATGCCCGACGCCAATACCGACGAGTGCGCGGTTCCGAGCATCGTGACGGTCATCAGCGGCGCGAGATTGGCCGGAAACAGCAGGATGAACGTCGCGGTCGTGCATGCCAGTGCGGCCTGCACGCTGCGGCCGCTGCGGCGCTCCAGCGGCGCATGGCAGCGCCGGCAGCGCACCAGCGCGCGGGCGCCGAGCGGCGGAATGTCCTCGAGCGTTCCGCATGCGGGGCAGCCGATGGTCATGACGCGGCCTCGGCCGGGGTGCGCTTGCCGTTGCGCTGCGCGTGATGACAAACGTGACACGCGCGATGGCAGAACTTGCCCGCCATCCGTCCTTGTTCGCGCATTCCGGTTCGCATGGATTCTCCTGCTCGATCGCGCCGCCACCCCATCGCCGGACGCCGATGGTCGGCGCCCGGTACTCGTCGGCCCGGTTTCGTCGCTCGAGATGCACACGCCGGAACGCGCGGTGAGCGCGCACGAGCCGATTGCCGCCGTGTCGGCTAGCAAGCGTCGTGCCTCGGCTCGCCGCGCCGGTCGCCGGTTGGCGAGGCAGCCGTCGTCGCGCTCCAGGGTGCCGGCGCGAGACCGGCCCGGCAATGCCACGCGAAAGGGCGCGACGCATCCATGCGCGGCCCGCGCCTCACGCTTTCACCGCGCCGAACGCTGCAACCGCCCGCCTCGGGAATGGCCCGATATACTCCCTACCAGTATCCGGCATATACTCCCCCCCAGTTTCATTCGACGAATGCAAGCCGCCACACGGCCGCGCAGAATGAAGTGCGCGCGCTGATGCACGACGGGAAGCCGATCCGAACCGTCCCCCCCTGATGAAGCACCGAAAAGGAGCATGACCATGTCCGTCGCCATTCACCCCACCGTCGATCGCGGCATTCAGAAAGGAGCCGCTCAATTCGCGGGCGGCACGCTGCGCTGCCGGTGCACGCAGGATCCGGTCGAGGTCCGGATCGATTCGCAGGTCGCGTTCAATCACGCATGCGGTTGCACGAAGTGCTGGAAGCCGGCCGGCGCACTGTTCTCCGTCGTCGGCGTCGTGCCGCGCGACAAGGTCACCGTGACCGCGCATGGCGAGAAGCTGCGCGTCGTGGACGACAAGGCGCTGATCCGGCGCCACGCATGCTCCGCGTGCGGCACGCATTTGTTCGGACGGATCGAAAATCGCGATCACGCGTTCTACGGCCTGGACTTCATCCACACCGAACTGTCGCAGGACGCCGGCTGGGACGGGCCGGGTTTTGCCGCGTTCGTGTCGTCGATCATCGAGAGCGGCACGCCGCCGTCATTGATGGCGGACGTGCGCGACACGCTGCGCAGCAAGGGCCTCGAACCCTACGATTGCCTGAATCCGGCGCTGATGGACGCGCTGGCGACACATACGGCCAAGGCCAAGGGAACCTACCGCGACGCGTAACGGCAGCCGCGTGGCCGGTGCGCGGCAGGAGGTGTGCCGCGCACCGCGTCAGTATCGCCGCCGCGGACGCCGGCTCGCGCGGCGGCCAGCCGACGAATCCGACGTTCGAATCCGTCGCCCAGCGCGTCACATGTTCGGATAGTTCGGCCCCCCGCCGCCCTCCGGAGTGACCCATACGATGTTCTGAGTCGGGTCCTTGATGTCGCAGGTCTTGCAGTGCACGCAGTTCTGCGCGTTGATCACGAGCGCATCCGCACCGTCCGCGCCGGTACCGAACTCGTACACGCCCGCGGGACAAAACCTCGCCTCGGGCCCCGCGTACTTCGCCAGGTTCACGCGAACCGGCACGTGCGGGTCCTTCAACGTCAGGTGAGCCGGCTGATTCTCGTCATGGTTCGCGTTCGACAGGTACACGGACGACAACCGGTCGAACGTCAGCTTGCCGTCCGGTTTCGGATAGACGATCTCCGTGCATTCCGACGCCGGCCTGAGCGTCTCGTGGTCGGCATGCCGGTGATGCAGCGTCCACGGTACGCGCCCGCCGAGCACCTTCTGCTCGAGTCCCACCATGAAGCTGCCGAGATAGAGCCCCTTGCTCATCCACTGCTTGAAGTTGCGCGCGCGATGAAGCTCCTGCTTCAACCACGAACGCTCGAACGCTTGCGGATACTCGACCAGCTCGTCGCGTTGCCGGCCGCCCTGAATCGCGTCGTATACCGCTTCGGCGGCCATCTTGCCCGTCGCGATCGCCGCATGGCTGCCCTTGATCCGCGATGCGTTCAGGAAGCCCGCGTCGCAGCCGATCAGCGCGCCGCCGGGAAACGTCAGCTTCGGCAGCGACATCAGGCCGCCCGCCGCAATCGCGCGCGCACCGTACGACACGCGCTTGCCGCCTTCGAGGAACGTGCGGATCGCCGGATGCGTCTTGTATCGCTGGAATTCCTCGAACGGCGACAGGAACGGGTTCGAATAGCCGAGTCCGACCACGAAGCCGACGACGACCTGGTTGTTGTCGAGGTGGTACAGGAACGATCCGCCGTACGTATCGCTCGAGAGCGGCCAGCCGGCCGTGTGGATCACCAGCCCCGGCTGGTGCTTCGCCGGATCGATTTCCCACAGTTCCTTGATGCCCAGCCCATACACCTGCGGATCGGCGCCGTCGTTCAGCCTGAAGCGGTCCATCAACTGCCGGCCGAGATGGCCGCGCGCCCCTTCCGCGAACAGCGTGTAACGCGCGTGCAGTTCCATGCCGAGCTGAAAGTTGTCGGTCGGTTCGCCGTTCTTGCCGATACCCATGTTGCCGGTCGCGACGCCCGCCACTTCGCCGCGTTCGCCATACAGGATCTCCGCCGCCGGAAAGCCCGCGAAAATCTCGACGCCGAGCGCCTCCGCTTGCTGGCCGAGCCAGCGCGTGACGTTCCCGAGGCTGACGACGTAGTTGCCGTGGTTCTTGAAGTTGTCGGGAAGCAGCCAGTTCGGCACCTGCGTCGCGCCGCTTGCGGACAGGAACAGGAAGCGGTCTTCGGTCACCTCGACATCGAGCGGTGCACCGTTCGCGCGCCAGTCCGGCAGCAGTTCGTCGAGCGCGCGAGGATCCATGACGGCGCCGGACAGCGTGTGCGCACCGATCTCGGAACCCTTCTCGAGCACGCACACACTGACGTCGCCGCCCTTCTGCTGCGCGAGCTGCTTGATCCGTATCGCCGCCGACAGCCCTGCCGGCCCGCCGCCGACGATGACGACGTCATACTCCATGGAGTCACGCGGGCCGAACTGTTCGACGAGAGTCTGTGTATTCATGACTGTGGATTTCAGATAGTCAGGTTACGAAGCATTCCTGAATTCATGCATTGAATCTCGATGATTGAACAGCGTGAATTCCGGCCTGCTTCAGCGGTGATGCTGGACGAATCTTAGCCGCCGAAAAGATGGTCACGCGCGATATAAGGGGCACTTATGCTGCAAACAATCGTCGATTGGATTGCCTGAAGCAGCATCGTGCAAGCGCAGGTCTTGCCGGGCGATCGTTGTTGGCGCATCGCCCGGCGGGATCCCGATGATGTACGTCGATGCCGCGTCAAGCGCGGCGCACGATCATCCGCGGCGCGGTGCCGACGCCTCGCCGAGCAATTTCCCCTTCGTCTCCGGCGCGAGTGCATACGAAATCACGCCGCCGACGAGGCTGATGCCTGCCGCGATCATCAACGCCGTGCCGACGCCGCGCGAATCGATGATCACCGGCAGCAGGAACGTCCCCATCGCGGCGCCGATGCGCGAGATGGCCGTGGCGACGCCCACGCCGATCCCGCGGATCTCGGTCGGAAACACTTCGCCCGGGTAGACGCCGGTCAGCGTCGTCGAGATTGCATTCACGAACGAGAACGTGAAGAAGCACACGAGGATGAGCTCCGACGACACATGCGAGAACAGCGCGACGCTCAGCAGCGCGATCGCGGAAATGAAGAACGGCGGAATGGCCAGCATGCGGCGTCCAACCTTCTCGATGAACATCACCGCGACGACGGTCCCGAGCACCGCAACGCCGTTGAGCACGAGGCCGCCCGTCAACCCTTCCTTGAGCCCGAGCCGCTCGAGCACGATCGGCGCGAACGCACCGATTGCGAAGTACGGCGTCACGTTGCAGACCCAGAACATCGACACGAAGAACGTCGTCTTGAAGTAGTCGGCCGAGAACAGCGAGCGGAACCCGAGCTTTCGCGCGCCGGCGCCGTGGCTGTGCAGATCGCCGTGCTCGTCGTGCCCCATGTATTCGAGCGCCAGTTCCTTCGCTTCGTCGACGCGCCCCTTCGTCATCAGCCAGCGCGGCGACTCGGGCGTGCCGAGACGCATCAGGAACACGATGACGGTCGGCACCGTGCTGAGGCCAAGGATCACCTGCCATCCCGCGATCGCGGACTCGGTCAGCCCCCAGCCGATCGCATAGGACATCAGGTAGCCGACGTACCAGACCAGTTCCAGCACCGCGAGCAGTTTCCCGCGCAGCCGCGCCGGCGCGAATTCGGCCAGCAGCGGCCAGCCGATCGAGTAATCGGCGCCGATCGCGATCCCCATCACCAGCCGCACGACGAACAGCTGCCAGGCTTCTGCGACGAAGAACTGCGCAACGGAGCCGACCAGGAAGATCGCGAGGTCGATCGTGAACATCGGACGGCGCCCGACCTTGTCCGCGAGCCACCCGCCCACCGGCCCGCCGATGAAGATGCCGATCAGCGCGGACGCGCCGATCAGCCCCTGCCAGGCCGGCGACAAATGCAGATCGCGGGTGATCGCCGGCATCACGATGCCGATGCAGCCGAGGATGAACCCGTCGATGAACATGCCGCCCGCGATCACGGCCGTGAGCTTGGTCAGAAATTTCCGGTGCTTGCCGGACAGCGCCACCACGCGCGAACGATGGGTCGGAACGGGACGAGAGAAAGCCTTTGACACGATGAAGTCTTACATGGGCACCTTCCGGAGCGACAGGCGAGCGTCAATGTGGCGCAACAGCCGGCAGATCGATGCCGGGCGGGCGGACAGGCGCACTCGTCCACCGCGGGATCGGTATTGTCGGCACATGACGGTCAACCCGTTCACCCTGTCGGCGTCCAGTCTCCTTGGTAAGTTGATTTTCCGCGCGGCATGCGCCGCGCAACCGTGTTGCCACGTCGAGCGCGACGTCGCACAGCCGTCGCTGCCGCGGGCGCCGGCACGTCGCCCCGGGGGATCGGGCGTATCGATGCGCCGCGCGCGACGTGGACTGAAGGATCGACGATCCACCTTCATGAGCCGGCCGCCAAGGGTGACGGCACCGCACCGATCCTAGTCGCCGCTAGCGTCACGGCGTGCCGGCATAAGCGGTTCTTATGCTCGACTCAATCAGCAGTTGATTTGGCCTGCCGCAGTGGTGTGCGGTTCGTCGCTGCCGTCCGATCCGGTCCGGCGCCGCGGACGAATCGGCGTTCACGGGCGCGATTGTGCGCCGCGCATTACACGATCGCCATCCGGAGTTTCAAGGGTGTGGACAGCGGCCGGCGGCAGCGCCCCGGCTGCCGGTTTTGCTAAAAATAGCGCCCGCTTATATTGCCGTGCGCCCGTTCGTTCCGCGTCAGACTCGCCCATACCCTGACCAGAAGGAAACGGAATCATGAACTCGTATGACGTCGTCGTAATCGGTGCTGGCGTGATCGGCAGCTCCGTGGCGTTCCACCTGTCGAAGCTCGGCGCCAAGAACGTGCTCGTTCTGGACCGGGGCACGATCGGCGCCGGCACCACCTCGCAGTCGTCGGGCATTCTGCGCACGCACTATTCGGTGAAGGAGAACGTCGAACTCGCGCGCAAGTCGTGGCACGTCTTCAACAACTTTGCCGACTACCTCGGCGACGACGAAGCGTCGTGCGGTCTCGTCAAGTGCGGCTACATGATCGTCGCAGCCGAAGGCGACAAGCTCGAACCGCTGCGCGCATCGCTGAACCAGCAAAAGGAACAGGGCATTCCGCTGGAACTGCTGAGCCGCCAGCAAGCCGCCGAACTGCTGCCGATCGCGCGGTTCGACGACGCGGCGCTGATCGGCTACGAGCCGGAGGCCGGTTTCGCCGATGCGTATCTCGTCGCGACGAGCTTCGCGCGTGCGGCACGGCGCGCCGGCGTGACGGTGAAGGAAAACGTCAACGTCAAGCAGGTGCTGATCGAGAACGGCAAGGTGGTCGGCGTGTCGACCGACATCGGCGACTTCAGCACGTCGATGGTCATCAGCACGCAGAACATCTGGACGCCTGAACTGGCCGGCTGGACCGACCGCGCGCTGCCGATCATGCCGGAACGGCACGCGGTGCTCGCGCTCGAGTGCGATGCCGCCAGGTATGCGTTCACCATGCCCGTCTTCAAGGATCTCGCGTCGCCCGGCATGCTGTATTACCGCAGCTACGGCGGCAACCAGATGCTGGTCAGCGAAGGCGTCGTCGGCGAGAAGCTCAATACGGCCGAAGTCGAGCAGGGCGACATCCCGATGGACTACATCGTCGATGTCGGCGCGCAGGTCGCCGAGCGCTTCCCCGCATACGAAACCGCCGGCATCGCGTCGTCGTGGACCGGCGTGTACGACGTGACGCCCGACTGGAATCCCGTGCTCGGCAAGCTGCCCGGCATCGACGGCCTCGTCGTCGGCTACGGCTTCTCCGGCCACGGCTTCAAGCTGTCGCCGACCGTCGGCCTCGTGCTCGCGCAGGAAGCGCTGGGCGTGCCGACCGAGGTGTCGCTGAAGCCGTACTCGATCGAGCGCTTCGCGACGGGCGAGCTGCTGACCGGCAAGTACGGCCTCGGTGCGGTGTCCTGAGGATCGCGCGATGACGCAGATCGACGTCCATCCGCTCGATTCCGTCGCGCCGGAAGCGTGGCGCAACGGCGGCGGCACGACGAGAACCCTCGCAACGGGCGGCGACGCCTGGCGTGTCAGCCTGGCGTCCATCGAGCGCGACGGCCCGTATTCGCGCTTTCCGGGCATCGAGCGCACGTCGCTGATCGTAAGCGGCGCCGGCGTCACGTTGACGAGCGATGAAGCCGTCGTGCAACTGCGCCCGTTCGCCGCCGAAACGTACGACGGCGACGTCGCGTGGGCCGCCGCACTCGTCGGCGGCCCGTGCGTGGCCCTCAACGCGATGACCGCGAAGGGCCGCTACCGCGCGCATGTATGCGTCGTCGACGCGCCCGTCGTCGTACGCCCCGGATGCACGGCGATCGCGGTCGCGCTGGGCGCCGGCTACAGCGTCGCCGAAGGCGATGAAACGCCCGGCCGCGACGTCGGCCCCGGCCACGTGCTGGTATCGGAACATCGTGCCCGCGCGCTGCGGCTCGTCCCGCTCGCTGTCGCTGCCGAACGCGACGGGCAAAACGCTTGTGCGGCGCTCGTCGTCATCGAGCCCGCTTCCGTTCAGAAATACGCTTGAAATCCACAGGTATCCGACATGAAAGTTATTGCAGCCGTAAAACGCGTGGTCGACTACAACGTCAAGGTGCGCGTGAAGTCCGACCACACCGGTGTCGACATCGGCAACGTGAAGATGTCGATGAACCCGTTCGACGAAATCGCCGTCGAAGCGGCGACGCGACTGAAGGAAGCCGGCACGGCGACCGAGGTCGTGGCCGTCACGTGCGGCGTCGGCCAGTCGCAGGAAACGCTGCGCACCGCACTCGCGATCGGCGCCGACCGCGGCGTGCTGGTCGAAACCGACGCGGAACTGCAGCCACTCGCCGTCGCGAAACTGCTGAAGGCCGTGATCGATAACGAACAACCGCAACTCGTGATCCTCGGCAAACAGGCGATCGACGACGACGCCGGCCAGACCGGCCAGTTGCTCGCTGCGCTGCTCGACTGGCCGCAGGCGACCTTCGCGAGCCACATCGAGATCGGCGACGGCATCGCCACGGTCACGCGCGAAGTCGACGGCGGACTGGAGGTGATCGCGCTGAAGCTCCCCGCGATCGTGACGACCGACCTGCGCCTGAACGAGCCGCGCTACGTGACGCTGCCGAACATCATGAAGGCGAAGAAGAAGCCGCTCGATACCGTGACGCCCGCGGCGCTCGGCGTGGATCCGTCGCCGCGGCTGAAGACGCTGAAGGTCGTCGAGCCGCCCGTCCGCAAGGCCGGTGTGCAGGTGCCCGACGTCGCGACGCTGGTCGAGAAACTGAAATCCGAAGCAAAGGTGATCTAAATGACGACGCTCGTGATCGCAGAACACGACAACGCTCAACTGAAGAGCGCCACGCTCCACACCATCGCCGCCGCACTGAAGCTGTCGAACGGCGTGCACGTGCTGGTCGCCGGCAGCGGCGCGCAGCCGGTCGCGGAAGCGGCCCGCAAGGTCGCCGGCGTCGACAAGGTCATCCTCGTCGATGCGCCGCATCTCGCCGACGGCCTGGCGGAAAACGTCGCCGCACAGGTGCTGGCATTCGCGAGCGACTACTCGCACCTGTTCTTCCCGGCCACCGCGGCCGGCAAGAACGTCGCGCCGCGCGTCGCCGCGAAGCTCGACGCCGCGCAAATCTCCGACGTGATCGCGATCGATTCCGCCGATACGTTCCAGCGGCCGATCTACGCAGGCAACGCGATCGCCACCGTGCAGTCGCCCGACCCGGTGAAGGTCGCGACGATCCGCACGACGGCGTTCGACGCCGCGGCCGCGGACGGCGGCAATGCACCGGTCGACACGGCGCCGGCCGTGGCCGACACCGGGCTGTCGACGTTCGTCCGCCGTGAAGTCGCGACCAGCGACCGGCCGGAACTCACCGCCGCGCGCGTGGTGGTATCGGGCGGCCGCGGCCTCGGCAGTGCCGAGAACTTCGCGCTGCTCGACCCGCTCGCGGAAAAGCTCGGCGCGGCAGTGGGCGCATCGCGCGCCGCGGTCGATTCGGGCTACGCGCCGAACGACTGGCAAGTCGGCCAGACCGGCAAGATTGTCGCGCCCGAACTCTATATCGCGGTCGGGATTTCCGGCGCAATCCAGCATCTGGCCGGCATGAAGGACTCGAAGGTGATCGTCGCGATCAACAAGGATGCGGACGCACCGATTTTCGGCGTCGCCGATTACGGTCTCGTCGGCGATCTCTTCGAAGTGGTTCCGCAGCTGAACGCGCTGCTCTGATATCGATCGTCGCTACGACTCGTCGCTACGACGCGCGGGTAGCCGGTCTGGCTCCCGTCTTTGCCGCCATCTCTGGATCTCCGCGATGGCGGTTTTTTTGCGCCCGTTTTTTTGCGCGATCTGCAAGAGCCGGCATCGACGCCGGCCCGCACTTGCGCATGGCCTACTTTCCGATCGCGTGCAACGCATCCACTGCCGCGAGCACCATCCGCTCGACGACGGGCTTCACGTCGTCCGCGCGATCCGCACGGTATGCGAACGGCGGCGTCTCGTCCATGTACGTCGACTGGCACATCTCGAGCTGGATCGCATGGATACCGTCCGCCGGCCGCCCATACTCGCGCGTGATGTAGCCGCCCTTGAACCGGCCATTCGCGACCCACGTGAACGGCTGCGCGCCGAGCGTACCGGTCACCGCGTCGAGAATCCGCGCGTCGCAGCTCGCACCCGAATTCGTGCCGAGGTTCAGATCCGGCAGCTTGCCGTCGAACAGCCGCGGCAGCACGCTCGCGATCGAATGCGCCTCCCACAGCAACACCGCGCCGTGCCGCGCTTTCAAGCGTGCGAGCTCGTCGTGCAGCCGTGCGTGATAGGGCTTCCAGTACGCGTCCAGACGCTCGGCGATGTCGGCGGCGTCGGGGCCGGCGCCGTCCGCGTAAAGCGGCTCGCCATGAAACGTCTCGGTCGGGCAGAGTCCGGTGGTCGTCTGTCCCGGATACAGGCTTTCTCCACCGGGCGGCCGGTTCAGGTCGATCACGTACCGGGAAATCCGCGCGCCGAGAATCGATGCGCCGGCGGCTTTCGCGAACGCGTACACGCGGTCCAGATGCCAGTCGGTATCGGCGACGTCGTCGGCGATCGGCGCGAGCCGGCTCCGGATCGGCGCCGGGATGTCGGTACCGAGGTGGGGAATCGAGATCAGCAGCGGCAGCTCGCCCTGGTGAAAATGAAATACGGTGTCGGTCAAGATTGAACCTCCATGGATGATTGGATTCCGGATCCGCCGCGCTGACGCGAAACGGCAGGCGCCGGCACGCGCCGTCCCCGGATGTGCACAAACGGCAAACGGCCGCGCACGAACGGACGGACACGCAACTGGATTGCACGCTATCCGTCTGCCCGTCGCGGCCGTTTCATCGCGCGACACCAGCGCTACTGCGCTGCCGTCCGCGTCGGACCGTGTGGCAATGGGCCGGCGCACGCGGCCGGCCGGTTTGCGATTCGGCGTTGATTCGCCGGTTTCGTTCTGGTCGTCGATGCAACCAACCTGCGCTGGCCAACAACGACGCGCACACCGTTACGCCACATCCTCGCTCAGCACCATCAACTGCGTATTGCCGCCCGCGGCGCTCGCGTTGACCGTCGTCACGCGCTCGCGAACGAGGTGCGTCCAGTCGTACATCCCGTGAACGTCCGGTTCGAGCACGAGCGCGCCGCCATCGGTCGCCGCGGCGCGAATCGCCGCGAGCCTCGACTCGTCGACGTCGGCCAGCACGACCGCAGGACGCACGCCCGCGACTTCGCCGCGTATCACGCGCAGCACATCGTCCGACTCGACGATCCGGCATTGGCCCGCAACACGCGCCGCCACGTCGCCGGCGATGGCGGACTTCAGCAGGATCACTTCGTTGCCGAACGCCGTCGCGGCGATGGCCTGTGCGATGACGGCACCGCTCGACGCGCCTGCGCACAGCACCTGGCCGCGGCCGAGCACCTCGATCGTGTTCTCTTCGCCCGTCAGCGCCGGCAAGCCGACCGGCGCGGTGTCCGCAATCAGCCGGGACAGCCGGATGTTCGCCTTCGCGATCACGTCGGCGGCCGCCAGTCGCCGCTCCGATGCCAGCGCGAACAGCGCGTCGACGCGCGCGCGGCTCGCCTGTTGCGCGTGCTGCAGCGCAGTCTGGCGCGGCACGAACCTGCGTTCGGCGGTCTGCACCGGAAACTCGTAGAACTTTTCGCTGGTGAGCGTCGGCGACGGCGCGAACGGTCCGGTTGCCGCCACGTACGAATCCGGCGTCTGCCGCGTCAGCGCGAACAGCGTCAGCGGGCCGCCCAGCATCGGGCCCGTACCGGAAGCCGCTACGCCGCCGAACGGCTGCATGCCGATAAACGCGCTGTGCATCGCGCGATTCACGCACACGCTGTTGGCCGTCGAACGGGACAGCAGCTGGCCCGCGGCCTCGTTGATCCGCGTATGCAGCCCGACGACACCGCAACCGATCGCGTTCAGGCGATCCAGCAGCGCGTCCATTTCACCGGTCTTCCAGCGCACGACGTGCAGCACCGGGCCCGCGAGCGTCAGGTCGAGCCCGGACAGCGCGTCCAGTCCGCCGACGTCGACGATCGCCGGCGTGACGAACAGCCCCTTCGGGCAATCGCCGGACACCGGCGCGCGCACGATCCTGAAACCGCGGCGCGCCATCTGCGCGAGATAGGTGTCCGCATGATCGCGGATCTTGCGCGACGCGACCGGACCGATGTCGGTCGCGGTGTCCAGCGGATCGCCGGTGCGGCGCTCGCTCAGCATCCCGGTCAGCATCCGCAGCACGGTATCGGCCGATGAATCCTGCAGGCACAGGACCCGCAGCGACGATGCGAGCTGGCCCGCATGCTTGAATGCCGACACCATCGCGTCCGAGATGACTTGTTCCGGCAACGCGGAACTGTCCACCACCATCGCATTGGCGCTGCCGACGGCGGCAATGAACTTCGCCGGATGCGCGCCCTGCGCGAGCTGCGCGGCGATCGTCTTCGCGACATGGGCCGTACCCGAGAAGAGCACGGCAGCAACCCGTGGGTCGGCCACGAGCGCGCGCCCGACATCCTGCCCCGTGCCGAGCAGAAGCTGGACGACGGCGTCGGGCATGCCGGCATCCGCGAACAGGCGGACCGCATCGTGCGCAACCAGCGCGCCGGCCGCCGAAGACGGCTTCGCGACCACCGCATTGCCGGCCGCAATCGCGGCCGCGATCTGGCCGACGATCGTCGCGAGCGGCGATGCCGCGGGCGTGATGCTCGCGACGACACCCAGCGGCTCCGCCGCCTCCAGACGACGGTCGGTGCGCAATTGATACGCATACAGACGACAGAGGTTGACCGACTTGCGAACCTCGTCGGCCGCTTCGGCCAGCGTCGCACCGCTTTCCAGCACGAGCAGCGCACCGAGTCGGTTCGCGCTCTTCTCGATCCGGTCGGCCGCCGCGTCGAGGCGTGCCGCGCGCTCGGCGGCCGGCGTGCGGCGCCATGTCGCCGTCGCCTGCATGGCAGCGTCGAGCGCGGCCGCGACGGCGTCGGACCGGCACGCGGCCACGCTGCCGATCACCGCGGACGAGTCGCTCGCACTGAACACCAGCGCGGTCGCATCGGACTGTACGTCCGGCGCGCCGGCGACGATCGATTGCGCGCTCGTGCGGTTCGTACGCAGCTCGGCAATCGCGGCATCGAATCCCGGCGACGCACCGAAGTTCAGCGCGCCGGCGTTGACGCGTCCCGGCAGCACACCAGTAGGCGCAACGATGCCCGCGTGCGGGCGGCCACCGGTGCGCGCCGCGCGTTCGACCGGGTCTTCGACGATATCGGCGATGCTGACCGCTTCGTCGACGATCTGGTTGACGAACGACGAGTTCGCGCCGTTCTCGAGCAGGCGGCGCACCAGGTACGCGAGCAGCGTCGCGTGCGGCCCGACCGGCGCGTAGATCCGGCACGCGCGCCCGAGCTTCGACTTGCCGACCACCTGGTCGTACACCGTCTCGCCCATCCCGTGCAGGCACTGGAATTCGAATTCCTGGTTGCCGCCGAGCGTGAACGCCGCGGCGAGCGAAAATGCATTGTGCGTCGCGAACTGCGGGAAGATCGCGTCCGGCGCGGCGAGCAACGCCTTCGCGCATGCGATGTAGCTGACGTCCGAGTGCACCTTGCGCGTGAACACCGGATAACCCGCGGCACCGGCATCCTGCGCGAGCTTGATCTCGGTATCCCAGTACGCGCCCTTCACCAAGCGGATGTTGATGCGGCGCCCGGTCGCGCGTGCCAGCGCGATGATCCAGTCGGCCACCGCGCGGCCGCGCTTCTGGTACGCCTGCAACGAAATGCCGATGCCGTTCCAGCCGCGCAGGCTCGGTTCGCGGCACAGCCGCTCCAGCATCTCGAGCGTCAGGTCGAAGCGTGCCGATTCCTCCTGGTCGAGGTGGAAGCCGATCTGGTAACGCTTCGCGAGCTCGGCCAGCTGCAGCAGCCGCGGATACAGCTCCGCAATCACGCGTTCGCGCTGCGGCAATTCGTAGCGCGCGTGCAGGCCGGAAATCTTCACCGATACGCCGGGGCCTTCGATCGGCCCGAGCCCTTTCGCGTCCTTGCCGATCGCCTCGATCGCATGCTTGTACGAGTTGAAGTACGCGAGCGCGTCCTCGTCGGTCAGTGCCGCTTCGCCGAGCATGTCGTACGTATAGCGATAGCCGCTCGCTTCATGGCCTTTCGCGACGCCGATCGCCTCCTCGATCGTCTGCCCGGTGACGAACTGCTTGCCGAGCATCCGCATCGCATACGCGACCCCGGCGCGCACGACCGTTTCGCCGCCCTTGCGCAGCACGCTCATCAGCGCTTCGGTCAATGCGGCATCGTCAGGCTTCTTCAACAGCTTGCCGGTCACCAGCAGCCCCCATGCGGTCGCATTGACGAAGAACGACGGCGACTTGCCGATATGCGCGCGCCAGTCCGCATCGACGATCTTGTCGCGGATCAGCTGGTTGCGCGTTTCGGTGTCCGGAATGCGCAGCATCGCTTCCGCGAGACACATCAGCGCGATCCCCTCGCGGCTGTCGAGCGAGAACTCCTGCGTGAGCAGATCGACGCCGCCCGCATCGATGCGCGCGTCGCGCACGCCCTGCGCGAGCTTGCTCGCGAGCGCCTGCGCCTTCGCGAGCGTCGGGCCGTCCATCCTGGCTTCCTGCATCAGCGCGTGGACGACGACCTGTTCCTCCATCGAGGAAGCGTCGACGATACGGCGGCGCAGTTCGCCCAGATCCGTCGAGACCGGTTGCATTGCTTTGAATTCCGTCAGCATTTTGATTGACCCACTGTTTGCTTCGACAATTTGTTTGGTTGCGCTTGCGCCGCGGCTCGCGTCGTTCAGCCCGCGTGGCCGCGCAGCCGTTCGGTGCGGCGCCGCAGCCATTCGAGCGTGACGAGCAGCAGCGTCGACACGACGACGAGCACGGTCGCGACGGCGAGGATGGTCGGGCTCAGCTGCTCGCGGATGCCGGCCCACATCTGCCGCGGAATCGTGCGTTGATCGGGGCCGGTCAGGAACAGCGCGACGACGATTTCGTCGAACGACGTCGCGAACGCGAACAGCGCGCCCGAGATCACGCCCGGCGCGATGATCGGCAGCTTCACCTGCCAGAACACGCGCATCGGCGATGCGCCGAGACTGCGGCCGGCGCGCGTGAGCGTCTCGTTGAAACCGGCGAGCGTGGCCGTCACCGTCACGACGACGAACGGCACACCGAGCGCCGCATGCGCGAGCGTCAGGCCGAACAGGCTGCTGGTCAGCCCCAGCGGGCTGAATGCGAAGTACACGCCGACCGCGGTGATGATCACCGGCACGATCATCGGCGACACCAGCACGCCGGTGATGAACGACTTGCCCTTCAGACGCGGATGCATCAGGCCGAGCGACGCCAGCACGCCGAGCGCGGTCGCGAGCAGCGTCGAGCACACGCCGACGATCGCCGTGTTGCGCAGCGCGAACATCCATTCGGCGCTGCCGAAGAATTCGTCGTACCAGCGCAGGCTGAACCCGGGCATCGGATAGGTGAAGTACGGCTGCGAATTGAACGACAGCGGCATCACGACCAGCACGGGCAGCACCAGGAACACGAGCACGAGCAGCGACAGCGCGACGTGCGCATAGCGGCCCGCACGCCCCCAGATCGTCACGTAGGCAGGAAAATTGAACATGGCTTCACCCCAGCTTCACGCCGGCACCGCCGGTCAGTCGAACGAACATTCCGTACACCAGCAGCACGCCCGCCAGCAGGATCGTCGCGAGTGCGCTCGCGAGCCCCCAGTTCAACGTCGTGTTCACGTGGTTCGCGATGTAGTAGCTCGCCAGCTGGTCTTCAGGGCCGCCGACGATCGCCGGCGTGATGTAGTAGCCGACCGCGAGGATGAAGGTCAGCATGCCGGCCGCGCCGACACCGGGCAGCGTCTGCGGGAAATACACCTGGAAGAACGAGCGGATCGGGCCGGCGCCGAGCGAGCGCGCCGCCTTCATGTACAGGTTCGGCACGCCCTTCATCACGCTGTACAGCGACAGGATCGCGTACGGCAGCAGGATGTGCGTCATCGCAACCAGCACGCCGAAGCGGTTGTAGATCAGCGGCAATGCGCTGTCCGTGACGCCGAGCCGGATCAGCCAGTCGTTGAGCACGCCGTTGGTCTGCAGCACGACGACCCACGCGGTCGTGCGCACGAGGATCGACGTCCAGAACGGCAGCAGCACCATGATCATGAACACGTTGCTGTAGCGCGCCGGGATGTTCGCGAGGAAGTAGGCGACCGGATACCCGAACAGCAGGCACAGCAGGCTCACCGAGATACTCACCCACGCGGTGCGCAGGAACACGCCGATATACAGGCGCTCGCCCTTCGACTGCAGCACGATGTCGCCCGTGGCGTCGCGCCGGAAGTCGAGCGCCTTCAGGTAATAACCGAACGTCCACGGCGACGATGCGTACTTGATGGTCGACCACGTGCGCAGCTCGTCCCAGCGCGGATCGATCGCGCTCATCCGTTCATGCCAGGTGCCGCCCGTGTCTTCGGCGAGATGCCGGGCCGTCTTCATCAACAGGCCGCGCATCCCGGTCTCGTCGTAGTTCAGCCGCGACGCGACGCGGCTGAGTCCCTCGCCCGCGCGGCTCGCGACCAGCTCCCTGGCGAACGTCGCGTACAGCTGCTCGTCCGGCAGCTTGCCGCCCTTCGGCTCCCAGGCACGCAGCATCGCGGCAGCCTGCGGCAGCTCCTGCGACACCGTCGGGTCGCGCAGGCTTTTCAGCAGCAGGCTGCCGATCGGAACGAGGAACGTCACGAGCAGAAAGGCCAGCAGCGGAAACATCAGCAGCATCGCCCTGATCTGCCCCGCCCGCTCGGTCCTGCGCAGTTTGGCCTTCAGCGCCTTCGAATCGGGAACGGCCACGTTCTCGATGCCGTGCGTCATCACCGTCATATCACTGGGAAGAATCATCATTTTCAGCGGTCGCTACCGCGCCTCCTGCTGTGAACAGTCGTCAGTCCGCTTGTTTCCGGATCGCCCGGCCTGCGAACCTCTGGTTCGAATCGTCCGTGTGGTTCGCTCGGACACATCCCGGTACATTCAGGACCGCCAACGATTGCTTTCTCATTGCTGTTGTGTCTGCACCCGATGTCTGCGCGGCGCCTCGCCGAGCCGTCCGCGTTGCTACGGCGAAACTACAGTGCCCGACACGCGTCGGCCATCCAGCCGATCGCGACGGAGTCGCCGACCCGCAGGTTGCGCGCCGCGCCGTCGTTCGGCAGCTTCACGATGAAGTCGTTGCGGCCGCAGACCTGCATCACGATGCGCAGGTGGTCGCCGTAATAGATCAGGTCCTTCACGCCGGCATCGAACACGTTGTCGCAGCCGCGCGCCTGCTCGCCGACCGCGATGCGCTCGGGGCGCAGCGACACGCTCGTGTTGCCGGACAGCTGGATCCCGCCGTTCGGGCACGCATGGATCGCATGCCCGCCGTCGAGCCGCACGACGCAGCGCTGGTGGTCGAGCGACGACACCACGCCGTTCAGTTCGTTGCTCTCGCCGATGAAGCGCGCGACGAACGCATTTGCCGGCTTCTCGTAGAGCTCGGACGGCGAGGCGAGCTGCTGGATGATCCCGTTGTTGAACACCGCGATCCGGTCCGACATCGTCATCGCCTCGCCCTGGTCATGGGTGACGTACACGACGGTCAGACCGCTCTGCTCGTGAATCTGCTTGATCTCGTACTGCATCTGTTCGCGCAGCTGCTTGTCGAGCGCGCCGAGCGGCTCGTCCATCAGCACCAGCGCGGGTTCGAACACGAGCGCGCGGGCCACTGCGATCCGCTGCTGCTGGCCGCCCGACAGTTGCGCAGGCATCCGGTGCGCGAACTTCTCCATGTTCACCATGCGCAGCGCGCGCATGACTTTCGTTTCGATGTCGCTTTTCGCGACCTTGCGCACCTTCAGCGGGAACGCGAGGTTCTCGGCCACCGACTTGTGCGGAAACAGCGCATAGCTCTGGAACACCATGCCGATGTTGCGGCGCTCCGGCGGAATCCGGTTGATCGGCTTGCCCTGCAGCAGGATCTCGCCGTGCGTCGCGGTCTCGAAGCCGGCCAGCATCATCAGGCAGGTCGTCTTGCCCGACCCGGACGGCCCGAGCATCGTCAGGAATTCGCCCTGCTCGATGTCGAGGTTGAGATTCTTCACGACCAGCGTTTCGCCGTCGTAGGTCTTCTGGACGTTCTTGAAAGAGACAATCGTCGACATCGTGTTCTCCAGTGGATCGGCGCAGGCGCATCGGCGCGTACCCGAATCCGATGCTTCGCGGGCGACCCGGACGGATGCTCTCGCGGCGTGTCGGGCGGGTCCGGTGCGCCTGCACCGGACCCGCCCCATGCGCCGCACCCGGATCCCGTGCGACGCGCCGACGAAGCGGTTCCTGCGTTACGCGCCGAAGCGCCACTCGCGCGGCGGCAGGTAGGTTTCCTTCACCACACGCGGCGACGCCCAGCGCAGCAGGTTCAGATACGAACCGGCCTTGTCGTTGGTGCCGCTCGCGCGGCCGCCGCCGAACGGCTGCTGGCCGATCATCGCGCCGGTCGGCTTGTCGTTCAGATACAGGTTGCCAGCCGCGTTGATCAGCGCGCCTTCCGCCTGATGCAGCGCGAAGCGGTCGGTGCTGAAAATGGAGCCGGTCAGCGCGTACGGGCTCGTCGCGTCGATCAGCTCGAGCGTATCGGCCCATGCGTTGTCGTCGTAGACGAACACCGACAGCACCGGGCCGAACAGCTCTTCCGTCATCAGCGCATGGCGCGGATCCGACACCTGCAGCACGGTCGGCTCGACGAAGTAGCCGGGATCCGACCACGTCTTGCCGCCGGCCACGATCGTCACGGCCGCATCCTCGCGCGCGGCACCCAGCACGCGGCTCAGCTTCTGATGCGACGCCTGCGAGATCACGGCGCCCATGAACGTGTCGGCGTCGGCGACATCGCCGACCTTCAGTTCCGCGAGGCGCTCGCGCAATTCCTTGCTCACCGCCGGCCACAGGCTCGCCGGGATATACGCACGCGATGCGGCGCTGCACTTCTGGCCCTGGTACTCGAATGCGCCGCGGATCAGCGCGATCGCGACTTCGGATGCGTGCGCCGATGCGTGTGCCAGCACGAAGTCCTTGCCGCCCGTCTCGCCGACCAGGCGCGGAATCGTGCGGAACGCATCGACCTTCGATGCGACGCCCTTCCACAGCGACTGGAACACGGCCGACGAGCCGGTGAAGTGGATGCCGGCGAGGTCGCGCGAAGCCAGCACCGCACGCGTCGTCATCTCGGCGTCGCCCGGCACGAAGTTGATCACGCCCGGCGGCAGACCGGCTTCCTCGAGCGCTTCGAAGAAGATGTAATTCGCGAGCGCCGATTTTTCGGACGGCTTCCACAGCACCGTGTTGCCCATGATCGCCGGCGCCGTCGTCAGGTTGCCGCCGATGGCCGTGAAGTTGAACGGCGAGATCGCATAGACGAAACCTTCGAGCGGGCGCCAGTCGGCGCGGTTGACCGCGGTCGGCACCGACAGCGGCTGCTCCGCATACACGCGCTGCGCGTTGAACGCGTTGAAGCGCAGGAAGTCCATCAGCTCGCACGCGCTGTCCGGCTCCGCCTGGTCGATCGTCTTGCTCTGGCCGAGCATCGTCGCCGCGTTGATCTTCACGCGCAGCCGCGTGCCGATGATTTCAGCGGCGCGATGCAGTATCGTCGCGCGGCTCGCATACGGCATGCTCGCCCAGTCGCGCGCCACCGACTTCGAACTCGCGATCGCATCGGCGACCTGCGCTTCCGTCGGGCGATGAATGCGCGCGAGCACACGCTGGTGATCGTGCGGCGCACGCACCTCGACGGTGTCGTTCGAGAAGAACTTCTTCCCGCCGATCACGGTCGGGATATCGACGATCTCGCGTTGCTCGAGGGCCTTGCTCAACGCAGCGGCGGCCGCGGTGCCCGGGCGGAACGAGACTTCCGGTTCGTTGGCCGGCAGCGGAAATTGTGGACCTGAACTCACGCTAACTCCTTATCAGAACGTTTCGATAAAACCGGTCGCGGGTGTCGCATGCGGCTGCGGGTTTTTCCCGTCGGGCGGTGCGGTTCGGCAGACCTTCCCGGACCGGTCACTTCAGTTTCGAGAGTAGTGGGTGCATAAAAACCGCCGCCCTTCTTCATCCCGACTTATGCAAAGAATCGGACATCGTTATGGAACGCCGTCGCTGAGCAGCGGTTCAGTCGGCAGGGCCGACGAAGTGGAATCCGATTGTCCCGGACACGCGCCCTCGCTGCGGCTCCTCTTTCAGCTAAGCTTGACACGCTGAACACACGTTCAGTTTCAATCGAGCTCTCGCAACTATATCGACTGTCGAACGCTGGTCAAAAACAATTTCATCGTGGAAATATAGGGGTTTACACGAATCAAAACACCCGGTTTCCACTGAAGATGACCGCCATCCATCCGATAATGGATGAACATTCGTTCAGCACTTTATTAATACCGCGCGGGAACGGCGCCGGGATGCGAATGAACAGTTGTTCAGGTCACGAAAATCGGCGCTATCATCGACGGCGCCGTTCATCGCGATGCGGCGACGACGGGCATCCAACCAGGAAGGGAACGGAGCGTGGAAACAAGCGACAACGACCTCGAGTGCATCCCCCGCGACGCGCGCCGCGACGAGTCGGCGCAGTACGAAGGCATGCGCATGAAGCTGATCAACTCGACGCTGGAAGTCGTCGGGCAGCTGGGGCTCGAGAATCTGACCATCCGCAAGGTGAGCGAACATGCGGGCGTGTCGGTCGGGCTCGCGCACCATCACTTCACCAACAAGGACAATCTCGTCTACAAGACGTTTCTGTACATGATCTGGCGAGTCCGCGCGCAGCTCACGGCCGGGCGACGCAATATCGCCGATCCGGTCGAGCGGATGAAGTTCACGGCGGACATGTGTTTCAGCGACGAAGTGATGAGCCCCGGTGCGGCGAACGTGTGGCCGCACATGTGGAGTTCGTCCGCGCACGACGACGAAGTGAAGCGGCTGTGCACCGCGTTTTCGCGGCGCCTGCGCTCGAACTTCATACACGACCTGCGACAGGCCGGCTGCGACCGCACGATGGCGACCATCTGGGCCATTCAGGCGATGGCACTCGTGCACGGGCTCTGGATCGAGCATCGCGTCGCGGCGACGATCACGCTCGATCAGGTGATCGGCATCTTCCACGGGATGATCGACGACGCGACCGGACAGAGCTGGCGGCAGAACCTGCGCCGCGCGGTCCGCTAGGATGCGCGCGGCGCGGGTCGGCCGGCGCCGGCATCACTCCGCGTCGGCAAGATAGACGTCGTCCTGCTTCAGCGACAGCGCCTTCGCGACGTCGCGCGACACCTGCCGCTCGTATGCGCGGCGCAGCAGGTCGTACAGATCTGCTGGAAGATGGCCGAGTTCGTTCTCGCGATACGACAGGAAAAACGACCGGCTCAGCGTCGCATACGGCCGCCCGTGGCGCGAGAAGCTCGTCAGCGGCACGACCTTGATGTCGGGCGCGTAGTGCCGCGATTGCCACACGCAAAGCGGCGTCGTGATCGCAAAGCCGAGCCCGGCGGCCACGAGACTGAGCACCGGATCCGTCGCATCGAATTCGCACGATCGCTCGATGTTTTCCGCATGGGCGGCCAGATACGCGTCGATGTGCTGGCCGATGACCGAACGCGCGCTGTAGCGGATGAACTGCAGGTGCTTGCTCAGTTCCGCGAGCGTCGTGAAGCGGTCGACTTCGAAGCCTTTCGGCAGCACGACGAAGTACGGCTCGGAAAACAGCTTCTGCTTGCGAATGCCGAGCGCCGGCGTGGAACCGCTCGTCGTCACGGCGACGTCCAGCTGACGCGCTTCCAGCTGCGCGTCGAGCGTCGGCGTGATGCCCGACCACAGCCGAATCTGGTGCGACGCGCCCGACAGCGCCTTGATGATGATCGGCCCGATCGTCGCGGCAAACGAATCGACGCATCCGAGCCGCACGACCACACGCTTGGCGCGCGACACATTGCGCACGCTCTCCACCATCTGGTCGGCGCCCTGCAGCAACACCGTCGCGTGTTCGAACAGCCGCTGGCCGGCCGCGGTCGGCCGCGCGGGACGCGTCGCACGGTCGAGCAGCGTGGTATCGAGCAGCGTCTCGAGCGCCTTGATGCGTTGCGACACCCCGGCTTGCGAGATGTTCAGCCGGTCGGCCGCATCGGAGATGGAACCGGCTTCCACCACCGCGAGCCAGCTGGCAAGGAGATCCCAGTCGGGATACCGCTCGGGTCCGCTGTCTTTCATGGTCGGCATCAACGTGACAGATGAGGTAGCACGATAGCGCGCCCGTTCGAATTCGTCACGTGGATGGCCCCGTTGCCGAGCCGGCGCGCGCGGCCCGGTCCGGCGTACGCGACAGCGGCAGCTCGTCGAGCAGCCCGGCGAGCACCGCCGCGAACTCATCGACCGCCGACGTACCGGCCGGCGGCGCCGTGCACGCCTCGCGCCAGTTCCCCGCGACCTCGACTTCGACGACGTGAATGCCGTCGGCGGGACACCCGTAGTGCTGCGCCGCGAACGAATCCGCGAGTTGACCGTTCACCACCCACGACCGCCCGCTGCGCTGCACCGTCTGCGTGAGCGCGGTCACGAGCCGCCTGCTGGACGAAGCCCCGTGGTTCGTGCCGACGTTGCAGTCCGACGCGCGATAGGCAGCGCGATACGGCGCCAATCGCGAGCCCGCATGCGACACCAGCAGCAGCACGTCGTCGTGCGCCGCGCGCAGGCGTTGCAGCTCCGCGCGCAATGCGTCGTGATACGGCACCCAGTACCGCGATATGCGCCGCCGCACGTCCGCTTCCGACGGCTCGCCCGCCTCGCCGTACAGCACGTCGCCCGACGGCGAATGCGTGCGGCACAGCACGTTGCGTCCGAGTTCGGAGCCGACCGCCTGACTGTCCGCGGCCGCATTGACGTCGATCACGCACGGATGCGCGCGCGCCGCGATGCACGAGATCCGCAGATTGGCGGCCGCTTCGAGAAACCGCTCGCCGGCCGGATCGGCCGGACGCGCGTGCACCGATTGCCACGCGGGCGACCGCATCAGTTCGTCCGGAACCGCCGTCCCGACATGGGGCGCCGCAACCAGGACAGGCCGGTCGCCCCGATAGATCCGATCGTAGGCTTCATCGTGCATCGGGCGCCTCGCTTTCATGTCCGGGGCGCACGGCCGCCGATCGACAGCCCGTTCGCCCACCCTGTTTCATTCCATTGGCCGACAGTACCGGCCGCGCGCGACGCCCGCGCGATCGTAAGCGCTGCTTTAGCTAAACATAAGCAGCAGTTGCGAAGAAACCGCCCAATTTCGGCCACAGCACGATGGCTTCGCGACCGGAATGTACGATCGCCGGCCGCGGGATCGCGGGATTAGCTGCCTATAACAATCGCGGAGACATCTGCACTTTTCTGATGAGGATTCAAATGAGTATCTCGCTGAAGACGTTAGCGCTGGTCGCCATGGGATTGGCGACCGTTCATGCCACTGCATCCGAACTGGTGTTCGCAAGCTGGGGCGGCTCGTACCAGGACGCGCAGAACGCGACTGCCGTCCGGCCATTCGCGGCGCAGTCGGGCGCGAAGGTAAAGCTCGACACCTATAACGGCGGTATCGCGCAGATCCGCAGCCAGGTCGAGACGAACAACGTGACGTGGGACGTCGTCGACATGCAGCTGGCCGACGCCACGCGCGCGTGCGACGAAGGCCTGCTGGAGAAAGTCGGCTCCGTCACGCTGCCGGCCGGGAAAAACGGCGCCGCGGCGAAATCCGACTTCCTGCCCGGCGGCGTGTCGGACTGCATGATCGGCAACGTTTCGTGGTCGACGATGATCACGTACAACAAGAACGCGTTCAAGAGCGGCGAACCGACGAAGATCGCCGACTTCTTCGACCTGAAGAAATTTCCGGGCAAGCGCGGCCTGCGCAAGTCGCCGGAAGGCGCGCTCGAATGGGCGCTGCTTGCCGACGGCGTGCCGGCCGCGAACGTCTACAAGACGCTCGCCACGCCGGAAGGCCTGCAGCGCGCGTTCAGGAAGCTGGATACGATCAAGTCGTCGATCGTCTGGTGGGAGGCCGGCGCGCAGCCGCCGCAGCTGCTGGCCGACGGCGAGGTGTCGATGACGAGCGCCTATCCGAACCGGATCCTGACCGCCGTCATGCAGGACAAGAAACCGTTCGGGTTCCTCTGGGATGGCGAGGTCAAGAACATCGAAGGCTACGCGATCGTGAAAGGCTCGAAGAACCTGAAGGCCGCGCAGGACTTCATCCGCTTCTCGACGTCGACCGAAGCGCTGGCCAAGCTGTCGTCCGCGACGGCGCTCGGGCCGATGCGCCAGTCGTCGATCCCGCTCGTCGATCCGAAGATGCTGCCGTACCTGCCGACCGCGCCGCAGAACCAGAAGAACGCCGTCGACGTCAACGTCCCGTTCTGGGCCGACCATTCCGACGACCTGAACCAGAAGTTCGCCGTGTGGCTCGGTCAGAAGTAAGCCGTCGAACGCGCGGGTAGCGCGCTGCGCCGGGTGCGGTGCGATGCAGGATGATCGTCCGCCCTACCCGGCCTCGCATCGCGCACCGCACCCGCGATGCGAGGCCCCGCGCATACGATCATGCCGTCACGGGCCGCGGCGCGCGGCGCTCGACGATCGGCGCATGGCCGAACTCCTTCCGATACGCCTTGCTGAACGTGCACGCCGACGGAAATCCGCAGCGCGCCGACACATCGCCGACGAAATCGTTGCCGCGTCGCAGCAGTTCCCGTGCGTGCCGCAGGCGAACGCTTCGGTAGTAGTCGCGCGGCGACACGTTCAGATGTTCCTTGAACACGCGCTGCAACTGCCGTTCCGACAGCCCGACCAGCCGCGCGATTTCGGTGAACGTCAGCGGCTCCTCGACGTTGGCTTCCATCAGCTTCACCGCTTCCACCAGATCGTCGCGCGTCGACTCGAGACGCGCACACACCGGTATCGGCTGCGATTCGTTCACGCCGCGCAGCCGGCTGACGACGAGATGCTTCGACACGTCGACGACGAGATGCGGACCGAAGTCGCTCGACATCAGCGTGAGCATCATGTCCATCGGCGCGATGCCGCCCGTACACGTGATCCGGTCGCGATCGATCACGAACAGCGCGTCCGTGATCTCGACATCGGGAAACTCGGCACGCAGCGCGTACAGGTCGGCCCAGTGCGCCGCGCACCGGTACCGGTCGAGCAGGCCTGCGCTCAGCAGCGCATACGCGCCGCTGCACAGCGCGCCCATCGCGATCCGGCGCCTGGCGAGCGCGCTCAGTGCGTGCCGGGTGCGCGCGTCGACCATCTCGCGGATCCGCGTCCCGCCGCACACGATCATCACGTCGGGCAGCGGACCCGACACGTCGAGCGCCTGCGTGGGCCGCATCGCGATGCCGTTGCTGGCTTCGACCGGGTTGCCGTCGATGGAAAACACCGTCCACCGATAGTGTTCGGTACGGTCGACGTAGTTCGCGACGCGCAGCGCTTCGATCGCGTGCGTCAACGCGATCATCGAATACGACGGCAGCGTGAGAAAGCCGAAATGGCGCGGACGTGAAGCGAGGAAAGCCGGGGTATCGAACACGTTGGCAATACCGGAAGGACGACGGGTCGACGGGTGTCGGGCGAGGCGGGGCGCGCCGATCCGGCTCGGGATCGGCGCGTATCGGGACGACGAACCGCTACAGATCGAGCACGAGATCCGACGTGGGACGGCTGCAGCACATCAGGCGCAGCCCCTTGTCGATTTCGCGCTGACGAATCCCGCCGTTGTGCTGCATGTCGACCGTGCCGTCGAGCACCGCGGTCTTGCAGGTTCCGCAAATGCCCTGGCTGCACGACGACGGCAGCGCGACGCCGGCCTTGCGCGCGGCCGACAGTACCGTCTCCGCCCCGCTCATCGGAAAGGTCTTGCCCGACTTCGCGAGGCGCACCGTATATGTGCGCACGGCCGCCGCCGGTTGCGGCGCATCGGCCGCGCCCGCGGCCGGCTCGACCGTTTCCGCGAAGTTGAAGCTTTCCTGGTGATAGCGGGCCGGATCATGCCCGCCCTGCGCGAGCAGGGCCTGCGCGGCGTTCATGTAGCCCGCGGGGCCGCACGTGAAGACTTCGCGGTCGCGATAGTCGGGAACGTGCCGTTGCAGCAGCTCGAGGCTCAACCGGCCGGTCGGCCCGCACCAGTCCGGCTCGGATCCGAGCGCCTCGCAGACGTGGATCACCTTGAGACGGTCGGCTTCCGCGCTCAGCCGCTCGAGCTCGTCGCGAAACACGATGTCGGCGGGTGTTCGCGCGCTGTGCACGAACACGATGTCGCGATTCAGTCCGAGGTCGATCGCCGCTCTCGTCATCGACATCAGCGGCGTCACGCCCGATCCGGCGGACAGGTAAAGCACCTTCGCGGCCGGCCCGGAGGACGGCGTGAAAATGCCGGACGGCCCGAATGCACGCAGCTCGACACCCGGCTTCATGTTCGCATGCAGCCAGTTCGACATCACGCCGCCCGGCGTGCGCTTGACCGTGATCGACAACGTGTACGGCCGCGTCGGCGGCGACGACACCGTATAGCAGCGGCTGACCGGCACGCCGTCGACGTCGGCCGACACCGTGATGAACTGGCCGGGCTCGAAGCTGAACGGACGCCCGTCTTTCGCGCTGAACACGAAGCTGCGGACGTCGTGCGTCTCGTCGCGCACGCGGCAGCACACCAGCGTCTTCTGTTCGCTGCTGTCCCACTGGACGTCCGCGCGTTCCCAGGTAGCGGGGTCCGACAAGCGATCGGTCGCCGCGGCGGCCGCATCGGCCACGCAAAAGTTCTCTCTGACTGTCATGACGATACTCAGATGCCGTGAGCCTTCAGGCGCGCGTCGTACCACCGCGCGAACTGATCGAGCGCGCCTTCGGTGTACGTCGAGTACGGGCCCGGGACATACGCGGGATCCTGCGTCCCGCTATGCGTGATCGCGACGAGGTCGGCGTCCTGCCGGGTCGTGGCGTCCCACACTTCGGTCAGCGTCTTGACGTCGTAGTCGACGCCTTCGACCGCATCCGCGTGCACGAGCCACACCGTGCGCACCACCGTCTTGTCCGGCGCGATCGGCAGGATGTACGCGACGACCGCGTGATCGCTCATCACGTGCGTCCACGAATGGTGGGTCCACATGTGCACGTCGCCGAGATCGCGGCGCGGCAGATCGCCGAGCAGCTTCGTGCACGCGACCTTGGTGTCCATCGTCTGCGATTCGCACGCGCCGGCGATCACGAGCCGCTGCGAGCGGAAATTCGTCTGGACGCTCTCGTCGACCGATTCGAACGCCTCGCAGATATAGCCGTCCTCTTCCCACTCCTTCTTGCGCGCGGCATTGTGCGCGAGATACGCGTCGTAGTCGCGCAGCGCTTCCTCGCTCTGGCCGTCCGGGCAGAAGCCGAAGTCGTGCGCGAGGAACGATTGCGTGAGTTCCGGGTGCGTACCGCCGCAGTGGTAGCACTCGCGGTTGTTCTCCATCACGAGCTTCCAGTTGCCGTTCTCGACGATGGTCATCTCGTGCGCGATCTTCGTGCGCTGCATGTCGTGCGGCGCGAAGCGCGGCGTCATCACCGACTCGAGCTTCGAGAAATCCTCAGGCGCGTCGTCGGCGAGGCAGACGAACACGTGCGCGCCGACCACCTTCACGTGCACCGGGATCAGGCTGCGGCACTTCGTGTCGAATTCCTTGCCCATGTGCGTCGCGTGCTTGAGGCTGCCGTCCAGGTCGTACGTCCACTGGTGATACGGGCAAACCAGCATGCCGACGGTGGCCTTCGTCGCACTCTTCATCAGGCGCGCGCCGCGGTGGCGGCACACGTTGCGGTACGCACGGATGTTCTCGTCGTCGTCGCGCACGATCAGGATCGACGACTTGCCGATATCGACCGCGTAGACGTCGCCCGGCTCCGGCACGTCGGCCGTCACCGCGACGAAGATCCACAGCTTCTCGAAGAACACCTCGACGTCCGTCTCGAACACGTCCTGTCGGCCCAGCAGCCCGGCCGGCAACCCGTGCCCGGGTTTGCGGCTGTCGAGCAGTTCGCGGTGGCTCTTGAGCGGAATGGCAGACATCGTACTCCTCCAATGGGGTTGATTTTCGCTATGCTTTTTTCAAACTTTGAGCGAAGTATTGGAGGGGCAATTTCACCCGTCAACGCGCTATATTTTCTCGTTCGCATTACTTTAGGTTATGCAAGAACGCACGCGGCGCCGGCCCCTTGGTTAACCCGGATTCGTGCGACGCAAACCTGCCATTGGGTACCCGTTTTCATCGCAACGTCGGCGACTTGACCGGTACAATTTGGAGACAGACGATTCGCCCCCGCCGCACGAAAAACAGACTCAAATGACGAAAGGAACAAAAGGATATCGGCGGATCGTCCCGTCGCTGACTGCCCTGGTCGAATTCGAAGCGGTCGCCCGCCTCGGCAGCTTCACTCACGCGGCGGCCGAACTCGGCGTGACGCAGGCGGCGGTCAGCCGGCAAGTGCGCTTTCTCGAGGAAACGCTCGACGTGCGCCTGTTCCATCGTCTGCACCGTTCGATCTCGCTGACCAACGAAGGCGAAATGCTCTATCTCGCGGTCGCGGAATCGATGCAGCGGATCGCCGGCGCGTTCGACCGCCTGTCGACGGGCGCCGACCAGCAGGAGCTCGTGCTCGCGTCGACTGCGCCGTTCGCGCAGTTCCGCCTGCTGCCGAGGCTGCCGAAGCTCAAGCACCTGAACCCGCCGTTGAAGCTGCGGCTGACGACGCAGATGTTTACCGCGGACCTTCGGCATGTCGAAGTCGACGTCGCGGTGCGCTACGGCGACGGCAAGTGGGCGGACGGGACGTCGATCCTGCTGTTCGACGAAGAAGTGTTCCCGGTGTGCTCGCCGGCGTTCCTCGAGGAAAACGGGATGCCGGCATCAGTCGAGGCGCTCGGCGCGCTGCCGCTGGTCGAATCCGACTCGACGTCGGAAGGCTGGATGGGTTGGGAAGCGTGGTTCCGCTCGGTCGGCTACCGGCCGGCCAAGCTCAACTACGCGCTGCGCTGCAGCCTCTACACGGATGCGGTACAGGCGGCCCGATACGGACAGGGCGTCGCGCTCGGCTGGAGCCGGCTCGTGCACGACCTGCTGGCGACCGGCGAGCTGGTCCGGATGCCGCTCGGGTCGTGCAAGACGAGCGACGCCTATTTCGTCATCGTGCCGCACGGCCGTTCGTTGACGCCCGCGGTCACCCAGTTGATCGACTGGTTGCGCGAGGAACTGCCGGTTCGGTAACGCGCCCTCGCCGGCTCGATTGCCGCCGGCGATCGCGATTCGCAAGGCATCGGCAGCATGCCGCCTGCTTCTGTCGCGCGCGGTCGAGCGCGACGACATCGCGGCCATCGTCGAGCGCGGACCTTCGCATAACTTAATGTAATGCGATCATGAAAATATAGCGCGTTGACCGACCTTTTCGGCGTTTCGATACTGCTTCAAAGGACCCGCCGGCGCCCGGAGCGGCACGCGCGGCGCTGCCACGAGTCCGGACGGATCCATAACGACGAACTGGAGGAGCAATGTCAGCGGTCAGTACGCTTCATGCGGCGACAACGATGCAAACGAACGGGGCCGCCAGCGTTCCGGACGATCTGATGGAGCGCGTGCGCGCGTATCGCATCGAGCGGGTCAGGAAGGAACTCGTTCAGCGGGACTGTCCGGCCATCGTCCTGTACGACCCGGTCAACATCCGCTATGCGACCGATACGTCCAACATGCAAGTCTGGACCGGGCGCAACCCGACGCGCTACGTGATCGTGTTTGCGCACGGGCCCGTCATCGGTTTCGAGTTCCACAACTGCGAGCACGTGTGGAACGACAGCACGCTCGACGTCGAGCTGCGCGGCGCCACCTGCTGGAATTACTTCAGCGCGGGCCCCGAATCGACGCGCAAGGCCCGCCAATGGGCGCGCGAAGTCGCCGGCCTGCTGCGCCAGCACACGCCGTCGGAGATGCGCATCTCGGTCGACCGGCTCGATCCCGAGGGCGTGTACGCGCTGCAGCAGGAAGGCGTCCACGTGGCCGACGGGCAGGCGTTGATGGAACACGCGCGCGCCGTGAAATCCGCGGACGAACTGCAATTGATCAGGACGGCCGTCGACGTGTGCGAGCAAGGCATCCGGCGCATGCACAACGTGTTGACGCCGGGCATGACCGAACAGGATCTGTGGGCCCACCTGCACTACGAGAATATCCGGCTCGGCGGCGAATGGATCGAAACGCGGCTGCTCGCATCGGGGCCGCGCACCAATCCGTGGATGCAGGAATGCAGCGCGCGCACCATGAAGCAGGGCGAGCTGATCGCGTTCGATACCGATCTCGTCGGCCCGTTCGGCTATTGCGCGGACATCTCGCGGACCTGGACCGTCGGCCACGTGCGCCCGACCGACGCGCAGCGCCGGCTCTACGCCGCCGCGTACGCGCAGTTGACGACCAACATGGATCTGCTGCGCCCGGGCATGGCGTTCAGCGAGTTCGCCGAGCGCAGCTGGAACGTGCCGCACGCGTATCGAAAGAACCGCTACAGCTGCCTCGCGCACGGCATCGGCATGGTGGACGAATATCCGTCCGTCGCGTACTACATGGATTGGGACAGCGCCGGCTACGACGGCACGTTCGAGAGCGGAATGACCTTGTGCATCGAAAGCTATATCGGTGCGGAAGGCGGCGACGAAGGCGTCAAGCTCGAGCAGCAGGTGCTGCTGACCGAAACCGGGTGCGTGCCGTTGTCGACGTTCCCGTTCGAAACGGACTGGCTGTAAGCAATGCGGTCACGCGACGGCCACGGGCAGGTGCTCGCTGGCTGTCGCGAACGCCTTCCATCGATCCCGCGCCGTCGTCGGCGCGATACAAACGACAACGGCCGCATCCGAAGCGAAGCGGCCGTCTCGATCGCACTGCGCGACGATGATCGCGTCGATCGCCTCGCAATGCCACGCGGCCGCGCGAACCAACGCGGCGCGTGCGTGCGCCATCGCGACTACTTCGGCTGCGCGTAGAACTTCCCCGCATGCGCCCAGTCGGTTGCGGGAATCTCGATGAACATCACGTCGATCGATTCGACCGGGCACTTCAACACTTCGGATGTCAGTTTCGTCACTTCCTCGACGTACTTCGTCTTCTGCTCGTGCGAGCGGCCGGGTGACAGTTCAACGCGAACGATAGGCATGGTCGGGCTCCTTGATATCGAATCGAAACGGAAATCGCTGGTTGGATGGCGGACGCGTGCATCACGATCATCACGCGAGCCGCCGCCGAAGATCGCGTTTACACCCGGCCTTGCACCCGCGCGAGCACGCGATCGAGCGCTTTGCCGTAGTGGTCGTATGCACCGTGCGACGACAGCTCCGCGTGCAGCTGTTCGTTCAGGCCACCCGGCGTCATCAGATAGTCGATCATCGCCGAGAATGACCGGTCGGTCCGGGTGGTCTCGTGTGCGAGGCCCACGCAGTAGCCGGACAGGAACGCACGCGCCGCGTCGTACGGCAGCCCCTGCGCGGTGAGCCATCGAGCCTGATGTTCGAGCACCGCGTAGAAGCTCGCCATCGTCGCCGTGACCGTATGCAGCGCGTCGAACTGGCGCTCGTCCGTCACCTCGATCGCGCCGCCGATCGCATCGAACAATGTCCTTGCCGTGTCGTCCGGCGGGTAGACGGCCGTGCACCCTTTGCCATCGGCCACCGCCGGCAGCGGAATCGCGCGGGCAACGCGCTTCGCCGGATGGACCATCTGCAGCAACGCATCGGCAGTAAAGCCCGGCACGAACGTGATCACGTGGTGCCGCGCGTCGAACTGCAGTGCGCGCAGCACATCGGCCGTGATCTGCGGCACGACGGCGATGCACACCACATCCGACGAATCGAGCACGTGCTGATTGCTCCGGCATACCCGCACGCGCGCATCGAGCCGCGCGAGTTCCGCGGCCGTCTGCGCGTTGCGAGGCGACAGCGCGATCTGCTCGAACGGCATGCGGGAATGGACGAGGCCCGTCACGATTGCCTTCGTGATGACACCGGTTCCGATAAATCCAAGCTTCATTCGATTTCGCCTATGCGAGGTTGAGGTTTGATGAATCGCGAAGATCCGCGGCGCTACCGCATGCGTGCGGATCCGCTCACGGACACGGCCACGTCGAAGCCGCGCGCAACGCGGTCAATCGAGACCGACCGCACCGCGCAGCGGCGCTGCTTCGCGGGACGCGGCACGCTGCCGCCCCATCTCCAGCAGCGCAATGCTGCCGACGATCAGCACCACCGCGACGATTTCCACGGGCCCCACATGCTCGCCGGCAGCCCCGCCGATCAGCAGCGCAACGACCGGCGTGATGTACACCGCGCCGGCAGCCGCGACGGCGCCCAGTTCCTGAAGAATGAAGTAGTACAGAAGAAACGCGCCGGCCGTGCCGAGCAGTCCCAGGCCGATCACCAGCCCGGCGAACGCGCGCCAGTCGGACAGGATGCGGCCGATGCCGGTGAAGTCGGTCGTCAGCGCGAGCATCACGAGCGCCAGGCCGAGCTGCCACGTGACGACGGCCAGCGGCGCAAGATTGGCCGGCGAAAGAAACCGCCGCACGTAGATGTACGACAGCCCGAACACGATCGACCCCGCCAGCATCCACGCAACGCCGGTCAGGTCGAGCGCGGCATCGGCGCCGATGCTCGCCCACGGACGCGCGATGAGCGCGATGCCGCCCAGCCCGACCGCGACGCTCCACGTCATCAGCCGGTTCATGTGTTCGTGGCGCAGGAACAGCGCCGACGCCATCGACGTGAACAACGGCGGCGATCCGCCGAGTACCCCTGCGATCCCGGACGGCAGCAACGCCGTGCCCTTCGCCATCGCGTAGTAGGAAAACGCCGTCGTCAGCGCGGCCATCACCACGAAATGATGCAGATGACGCAGCTGGTCGAGTCCGATCGCGCGCCGCCGCCACGCAAGCACCGCCAACGGCACGAAGCCGAACAGCACGCGCAGCAGCGAGATCTGACCGGGGCTGATCAGCGCGGCAGCCCATTTCATGTAGATGAAATTCGATCCCCAGAACACGCCGAGCAGCACGAAGGCGGTATAGGTTCGTATCAAGGTACGCCCCGAGCGGTTGTCAGTCATGAGCCGGCCTGTGATGGTCGCGCGTTCCGGTCAGCCGCGCATGCCGAACGAACGCACGTTGTTCATTACGTCGTCCGCGACGTCGATCTCGCGCACCGTGATGTGGCTTCCCGGTATGCGGACGCCCGCCTTACTCAGCCTGTCGATCTGCGCGGCGAGCCGCGCAGCGAAATCCGCGGCAAACACGTCGGCCTTCACGGCCACGAGAAAGAGCCCGACGCCCGGCGACTCGCTGCCCTTCGCATAGTGAGGCGCATCCATCGACCAGTTGCCGCCGGTCACGCCCGCCGCGAGGATCTCCATCATCATCGCGAGGTTCGCGCCGCGCGCGCCGCCGAACGGCAGCAGCAGGCCGTTTATCGCTGCTCGCGCATCGGTGGTCGGCCGCCCGTGCTCGTCCACGGCCCACCCTTCGGGGATCGCCTCGCCGGCTTGCGCGGCCTTGCGGACGCTGACGAATGCCGTCGCGCTGGATGCCTGGTCGATCACGAACGGCCGCGCATTCGCGACCGGCGCGGCGAACGACACCGGGTTCGTCCCGTACACGGCCTTGCCGCTTTCGAGCGTCGTCATCTGCGCGGTCGCGTTGCAGGTGCCGAGCGCGACGAGGCCGCGTTCCGCCAGCCGGCGCGTGTAGTAGCCGAGCTCGCCGACCGTGAAGCTGTTCGACACCGCCAGCGTGACGACGCCGTACGCGTTCGCCCGGCCGACGAGCTCGTCGAACACGCGGTCGTACGCCAGTTGCGCGATGCCGTCGCGCGCGTCGGCCCGGATCGCGGCCAGCGCCGGAAAACTGACGTCCGGTTCGGCGTTCGCGGCGATCCTGCCCTTGACGAAACCATCCAGGTAATCCGGAAGATGCGCGAAGCCGACCGCCTTGCTGCCGGCCAGTTCGGCCGAAATCACCGCATCGGCGAGCGAATGCGCGACCGCCTCGCTCGCGCCGGCCCTGCCGATCGCATCGAACGCCATGCGCCACGCCGCTTCGTGCTCGTATTTCATCGTCTCGTCACCCGGATGCAAATCGCGGGCGACGCGGGCCGCATCGATGCGCCCGCGCCGCCCGCATGTCGTTGAAACTGGCGGCCGCCGCCGTCAAGCCCAGATATCGCCCATCGTGAAGCCGTTGACGAACGGATCGTCGGGATCGAGCACATAGGTGTTGTAGCCGTAGATCCACGAGCGGCCGGAGATCGTCGGCACGACGGCCTCGATGTCGCCGATCTTCGTCTGCTCGACGAGGTTGCCCGTAAATACCGTGCCGAGCACGCCCTCGTGCCGGAACGGCTGGTTCAGGTCCAGCTGCCCCTTCGCGTGCAGCGTGGCCATCTTCGCCGACGTGCCCGTGCCGCACGGGCACCGGTCGATCGCGCCCGCCCACGTTGCCGGGTTGTCGAAATCGATCGCGCCGCTGGCGACCGTGACCGCGTTCTTCCAGTCCGCGTCCGGATTATCGGTCGGGCCGGACAGCTGCGCGATCGTGATGCCGTAGCCGGGGTAGTGCGGATGCGCGACCGGCAGCTGCTCCTGCGCGGCCTTCAGGATCAGCGCGGACACGCGGGTGATCTCGCGACCGTGTTCGGGCCTGAGTTCAAGCCCCTTGAACTGGCGGACGTCGGCGATCACGTAGAACATGCCGCCCCAGCCGACATCGACCGTGACCTTGCCGAGATGCGGCACGTCGATGACCTGCTCGAGGTGCGCGGCGAATGCCGGCACGTTCCTGAACGTGACCGACGTGACCTTGCCGTTGCTGCACGCCGCGCGGATGCCGATCAGCCCGGCCGGCGCCTCGAGCTGAAACTCCGTCACGGGCTCCTGCATCGGGATCATCCCCGTTTCCAGCAGCACGGTCGCCACCGAGATCGTGTTGCCGCCGCTCATCACCGGATACTCGACCTGCTCCATGATGATGTAGCCGGCCGCGGCGTCCGGATGTTTGGCCGGCACGACGAGGTTGCAGCACAGCGGCGGATAGCCGCGCGGCTCCCGCAGCATCAGCATGCGGATCTGGTCGTCGTTCTTCTCGAGCCATTTCATCTGCTCGTACACCGTGTTGCCCGGAATGTGCGGCACACCACCGGTGATCACGCGCATCGGCTCGCCGGAGTGGGTCTCGACCGCGTGGAAGGTACGTTTGAAGGTCATGATCGGCTCGATCCTTGTGCTCGACGACGGGCTGGGAAACCTGCCGCGCTCGACACGTTGCGCGAGCGCCGCAGCATGCCGGGCCGCGTTTCGATGCCAGTGCCCGGCGACTTCAATCCATTCGTGCCAAGCATAGGCGCATCGCCGCGCCGACCGGTCAGCTTCAGCGGACGTGTTGCTGATCATAAGGGCCGCTTAGGCAAGCGGCCGGGCGGGCGTCGGCGAGCGTCGCCGACCGGGGCCGGCGACGCCGGGGAACGTACCGGAACGCGCGGGCTCACTCAGCGCGGTCCCGCATTCGCCGCGCATTTGCCGAGCATTTGCCGTGCATTTGCCGTGCATTTGCCGTGCATTTGCCGTGCATTTGCCGTGCGTTTTCCGCGCATTGCGCGTCACGCCGTTTCGCCGTCGTGCATCGTCGCGGGGACAGCGTTGCGCAGCACGTCCGCGAGTTGCTGGTTCTCACGGCAGGATGCAAGCTGGCCTGCGCCATCCTGTTGCTTGTGCCCCGCTCGGCGCCCCGGTCGCATACCGCAAACGCTCGGGGACGGATCGGAACCCCGCCGTCCGTCGCCGTTTCGCAACGCCGCGGTCGCGGTCGCGGTCGCGGTCGCGGTCGCGGTCGCGGAAAAAAGGATCGCCTGCGCACAATGCGCTATCCACGTGGCGAATCGGTCGAGCGCCCGGCAGGTTCCGCAACCATCACAATTCATTTAACTTTCCGTGAGGACTTCGACACCGCCCGCTGCCTACTCTGTGCGCATGTTTTCAGGACCCGCTTCCAGGAGCCGATCATGCCCACCCGCAGACATCTGCTGTTCGCCGGCGCCACCGGCGTTGCCGCGCTCGCGGCGCTGTCATCCGCCGGCCGCCGCGCGCTCGTCGGCCGCGTGTTCGCCGCGCCGCCCGCCGCGCCCGGCCCCGGCCCAGCTGCCGCACCGGCGCCCGCCCCGTTCGAAGTCCAGCGCAGCGACGCCGAATGGCGCCGCCGCCTCACGCCCGCGCAATACACGGTGCTGCGAGACGCCGGCACCGAGCCGCCGTACAGCAGCCCGCTGAACGGCGAACACCGCCGCGGCACCTTCGCGTGCGCGGGCTGCGACCTCGCGCTGTTCTCGTCGGCCGCCAAGTTCGACAGCCACACCGGCTGGCCGAGCTTCTGGAAGCCGCTCGACCACGCGGTCGCGACCGAGGCCGATGCGTCGTACGGGATGGCGCGCACCGAAGTGCACTGCCGCCGCTGCGGCGGCCATCTCGGCCACGTATTCGACGACGGCCCGCCGCCGACCGGCCTGCGCTACTGCATGAACGGGCTCGCGCTCGCCTTTCACCCGGCCGCCGCCTGACGGGCCGCCGCTTCCCCGAACGACCGGAGACTGCCCCATGCTGCTCATCGTCCTCGCCTATCTCGGCGGCGTGCTCACGATCCTGAGCCCGTGCATCCTGCCTGTGCTGCCGTTCGTGTTCGCACGCGCCGACCAGCCGTTCGTGCGTACCGGCCTGCCGCTGCTGATCGGCATGGCGCTCACGTTCGCCGTCGTCGCGACGCTCGCCGCCGTCGGCGGCGGCTGGGTCGCGCAGGCCAACCAGGCCGGCCGCTGGCTCGCCATCGTGCTGCTCGCGGTGTTCGGCCTGACGCTGCTGCTGCCGCGCTTCGCCGAACACCTGACGCGCCCGCTCGTCGCGGCCGGCAACCGGCTCACCGGCTTCGCGCAGCGCGATGGCCGCGCGGCCGGCCCCGTGTCGTCGCTGCTGCTCGGCGTCGCGACCGGCCTGCTGTGGGCGCCGTGCGCGGGCCCGATCCTCGGGCTCGTGCTGACCGGCGCCGCGCTGCGCGGCGCGAGCGTCGGCACGACGCTGCTGCTCGTCGCGTATGCGGCCGGCGCGGCGACGTCGCTCGGTGTCGCACTGGTGATCGGCGGCAAGGTGTTCGCCGCGATGAAGCGCTCGCTCGGCGCCGGCGAATGGATCCGGCGCGCGATCGGCGCGGCGCTGCTGGCCGGCGTCGGCGCGATCGCGCTCGGCCTCGATACGGGTGCGCTCGCGCAACTGTCGACCGTCACGACGGGCAGCCTCGAGGCGAAGCTCGTCGACCGGCTCGGCGGACGCTCGCATCGCACGCCGGCGGCGATGGCCGCGGCGAACGACGCGGGCGGCAACGGCGGTGCGGCAGGCAGCGCGATGATGGCCGCGACGTCCGGCGGTACCCCGCCCGCCGGCAGCGCGATGATGCGCGCCGCCGCTCCGTCGCCCGCGCCGCGCGCGTCGGCGGCGCTCCCCGTCGAAGGCACGCTGCCGTCGCTCGACGGCGCCGTGCAGTGGCTGAACTCGCCGCCGCTCACTGCGGCCGGCCTGCGCGGCAAGGTCGTGCTCGTCGATTTCTGGACCTATTCGTGCATCAACTGCCTGCGCACGCTGCCGTACACGAGCGCGTGGGCGCGCAAGTACGCGCCGTACGGGCTCGTCGTGATCGGCGTGCACGCACCGGAGTTCGCATTCGAGCGCGACATCGGCAACGTGAAGAAGGCCGTGCACGACCTCGGCATCGACTATCCGGTCGCGATCGACAACGGCTATGCGATCTGGCGCGCGTTCGGCAACGAATACTGGCCCGCGCACTACTTCGTCGACGCGCAAGGGCGGATCCGCCATCACCACTTCGGCGAAGGCGAATACGCGCAGTCGGAACGCGCGATCCAGTCGCTGCTCGCCGAAGCCGGCCACCCGGAAGCGCTGAACGTGCCGCTCGGGCTCGCCGGCGCGCCGGCGAAGGGCGCGCTCGCGGCTGCCGACAGCGCGGATGTCCGCTCGCCCGAAACCTATGTCGGCTATGCGCGCGCGGAAGACTTCACGTCGCCGGGCGGCGTCGCGCGCGACACGGCGCACCGCTACGACGCGCCCGCGCACCCCAACCTGAACGACTGGGGCCTCGCCGGCACGTGGCAGGTCGGCGCCGAGCGCGCGACGCTCGCGGCGCCGGCCGGCAGGATCGTCTATCGCTTCCATGCGCGCGACCTGCACCTCGTGCTCGGCCCGGGCGCGAACGGCAAGCCGGTGCGCTTTCGCGTGACGCTCGACGGCGCGGCGCCCGGCGCGGCACACGGTGCCGACGTCGACGCGCAGGGCTACGGCACCGTCACCGGCCAGCGCCTGTACCAGCTGGTGCGGCAGCCGGGCGCGATCGCCGACCGCACGTTCGCGATCGAGTTTCTCGACCCGGGTGTCGATGCGTATGCGTTCACGTTCGGTTGAGCGTCCCCGCCGCCACGTGCGCACCCGTATTCCGTCCCGCATTTCGAAGGAGCAATCCATGATCCCGATCTCCACCCGCGCTGCCGTCCCGCGGCGGCGGGCCGCCATGCTGCGCCGCATCGGCGCGATCGCCGTCGCGGCGGCCGCCGTGTTCGGCTACCAGCGCATCGTCAGTTCCGCGGAGCCGATGCGCACCGTGCCCGCGCCGGCGCTCGACGAGACGCCGGGCACATCGCACGACGAAACCGCCGTGTTCGCCGGCGGCTGCTTCTGGGGCGTGCAGGGCGTGTTCGAGCACGTGAAGGGCGTGAAGCAGGTCACGGCCGGCTATGCGGGCGGCGTGTCCGAAACCGCGCACTACGCGCTCGTCGGCACCGGGCTGACCGGCCACGCGGAATCGGTGCGCATCGTCTACGATCCGACGCAGATCACGTATGGCCGGCTGCTGCAGGTGTTCTTCTCGGTCGCGCACGATCCGACTCAACTCAATCGGCAGGGCCCCGACGAAGGGTCGCAATACCGGTCGGCGATCTTTCCGACCACCGCGCAGCAGCGGGCCGTCGCGACCGCGTACATCGCGCAGCTCGGCGCCGCGCACGCGTTTCCGGCGCCGGTCGTCACGCGCGTCGAGCCGTACAAGGGCTTCTATGCGGCAGAGGCATATCACCAGAACTATCTCGAGCTGCATCCGGACGCGCCGTACATCACGTACAACGATCTGCCGAAGGTCGCGGGGCTGAAGCAGCGCTTCCCGGCGCTGTACCGCGCCGACGCGGTGCTGTGGCGCGACGCGCGGCTGTAAACGGGCAGCCGACGACGGGACGGCTGGCGCGTTGCGCAAGCACGGCGTGCGTTGCCGCGCCGCCGCCCGCATTTGCGCTGCATCAACGAAACGCACGCCGCCCCGACCGGGCAAACCCGCATCGGATCAGCTTCGCTGGCCAACTTCGCGTAGACTTCTCCAGATCAGTCCCCGCCGCGCGCCGCGCGGCGCCTGGAACTCTTCAGCCAGCAGGAGGCGTCACGCATGCGCGCAGTGCCTTTGTCTGACAGCAGCACCCTCGAAGAACCGTCCACCGGCGCGGTCGTGCGCGACCTGCGCCGCGTGCCGATCCATCCCGATCACTGGTATCCGCTCGCGTGGTCGCGCGAACTCAAGCGCGGCAAGACGCTCGGCGTGCGCTTCGCCGGCGATCCGATCGTGCTCGTGCGCACCGAATCCGGCGCCGTGTATGCGCTCGAAGATCGTTGCGCGCACCGCCAGGTGCCGCTGCACGCGGGCGTCGTCGACGGCGAAACGCTGCGCTGCTGCTACCACGGCTGGACCTACGCGTGCGACAGCGGCCGCTGCGTCGACGTGCCGTACCTCGGGCGCGAGCGCCTGCCCAACGGCGTGCGCGCGTATCCGTGCCGCGAGGCGCACGGGGTGATCTTCGTGTTCCCCGGCGACGCGACGCTCGCCGACGAACGCCCGTTTCCCGCGCTCGCGTCGGCGGACGACCCGGCCTTCAAGACCCGCCGCTTCGGCCGCGAGGTCAAGTGCCACTACTCGTTCATGCACGAGAACCTGATGGACATGAACCATCAGTTCCTGCATCGCAAGCAGATGGGCCAGATGCGTGCGCGCTCGATCGGCCGCCGGCGCGGCGACGACTGGGTCGAGGTCGACTACACGTTCGCGCGGATGGAGGGCAAGCAGCCGGTCGGCGAGGCGCTCGTGTTCGGCGCGAGCAAGAAGCCGACCGACCAGGCCGACAAGAGCGTGATGACGGTGCGCACCGGTTATCCGTACCAGACGCTGCAGATCCGCTCGAGCGAAGGCACGCTCGTGATGGACCTGTGGATCGTCTACGTGCCGCTCGACGCGGAGCAGCGCACCAACCGCACGTTCGGACTGCTGTCGATCCACAAGCCGGGCATCCCGTTCGCGCTCGATCTCGCGTGGCCGCTGCTCGTGTGGTTCACCGAGCGGATCTTCCGCGAGGATCGCTGGATCGTCGAACGCGAGCAGGAAGCGCACGACCGGCAGGGCGCCGACTGGAACCACGAAGTGTTCCCGGTCATCAACGAACTGCGCGACCTGCTGCGCCAGTGCGGCGCACGCACCGTGATCCCGATCCGCGAAGCGCACGCGAACGACGCGCGCTGAGCGCCGCGGCGAGCGCGCCGCAGCGCGCCCGCGCGGCGGATGCGCTCAGCCGTTGCGCTCGACCGGATGCGGCTCGCGCAGCCGGTTCGCGATGCGTGCAGCCTCGTAGTAGCCGGCCGCGGGCGGCCGCTTCAGGTAGCGGCCCGCGCCGCGCACCGCACGCAGATCGCCGTCGGCCCATGCGAGCGCGCCGCGCGTGAGCGTATGCGTCGCGACGCCCTGCACCGTCATCCCTTCGAACACGTTGAAGTCGACCTGCTGGTGATGCGTCTTCACCGAGATCGTCTTCGTCGCGGCCGGGTCCCAGACGACCAGGTCGGCATCGGCGCCGACCTGCACCGCGCCCTTGCGTGGATACAGGTTGAAGATCTGCGCGGCGTTCGTCGACGTGATCCGCACGAACTCGTTCGGCGTGATGCGGCCATGATTCACGCCGTGATGCCATAGCACCGACATCCGGTCTTCCACACCGCCGCAACCGTTCGGGATCTTCGTGAAGTCCTCGCGCCCCATCGCCTTCTGCGACGCGCAGAACACGCAGTGATCGGTCGCGGTCGTATGCAGCTGCCCGGCCTGCAGCCCGCGCCACAGCGCCTCGCGATGCTCGGCCGAGCGAAACGGCGGGCTCATCACGTGCGCGGCCGCACGCGTCCAGTCCGGGTCGCGATACACGGCCTCGTCGATCACCAGATGGCCGGGCAGCACCTCGCCGAACACGCGCAGCCCTTCGCTGCGCGCGCGCGTGATCGCATCGACCGCGTCCTTCGCCGACACGTGCACGATGTACACCGGCACGCCGAGCACCTGCGCGATGCGGATCGCGCGATTGGCGGCTTCGCCCTCGACCTCCGGCGGACGCGACAGCGGATGCGCCTCCGGCCCCGTCATCCCGCGCGCGAGCAGCGCTTTCTGCAACTGGAACACGAGCTCGCCGTTCTCCGCGTGCACGGTCGGCAGCGCGCCGAGCTCGAGCGAGCGCGAGAAGCTGTTCACGAGCACCTCGTCGTCGGCCATGATCGCGTTCTTGTACGCCATGAAGTGCTTGAAGCTCGACACGCCGTGCTCGCGCACCAGCGTGCCCATGTCGCGATGCACGGATTCGTCCCACCATGTGACGGCCACGTGGAAGCCGTAGTCGGCCGCCGCCTTCTCCGCCCAGCCGCGCCATTGATGAAACGCCTCCATCAACGGCTGCTTCGGGCTCGGGATCACGAAGTCGATGATGCTCGTCGTGCCGCCCGACAGGCCGGCCGCCGTGCCCGAATAGAAATCGTCGCTCGCCGTCGTGCCCATGAACGGCAGTTCCATGTGCGTATGCGGATCGATGCCGCCCGGCATCACGTACTGGTCGTGCGCGTCGACCACCGCCGCGCCGGCCGGCGCGTCGATCGTTTCCGCGATCTGCAGGATCGTGCCGCCGTCCTGCGGGTCGGCGCACAGGACGTCCGCACGATAGGTGCGGTCCGCATCGACCACGGTGCCGCCGCGAATCAGGATTGCCATTTGATTGCCTCCTCGTTGACTGTCGGGTGCCGCATCGCACGCGTGCCACGTATTGCACGCATCGCGAGCGTCTCGCGCATCACGCGCTCGCGATCTGCGCGCGCTGCGCGGCGCGCCACTTCATCCAGCTGCCGTACACGCACGACGCCAGCACGAGGCCGACGAACCACGCGTACGTGTAAAGCGTATTGAAGAACGCCGGCACGTTCGGAAACGACGCCGGGAATGCGGTATGCAGGAAGCCGGGCAGGTTCGGCAGCACGCCGATCGCGAGCGCGGCCAGCGCGGCCGGGTTCCAGCCGCGCGCATAGCTGAAGTCGCCGCGCTCGTCGAACAGCGCGCGCGTATCGAGCCGCGTGCCGCGAATCAGGAAGTAGTCGACCATCAGGATGCCCGCGACCGGCCCGAGCAGCGCCGAATAGCCGACGAGCCAGGTGAAGATGTAGCCGTCCGTCGTCGCCAGGATCTTCCACGGCATCATCACGATCGCGATCGTCGCGGTGATCATCCCGCCGGTTCGATACGAGATCGCCTTCGGCCACAGGCTCGAGAAGTCGTAAGCGGGGCCGACGAGATTCGCCGCGAGGTTGCAGCACATCGTGTCGAGCGTGAGGATCACGAGCGCGATGCCGACGCCGATCCCGGTCATCCGGCTCGTCAGGTCGATCGGATCCCAGATCGCGTTGCCGTAGATCACGACGGTTGCCGACGTGACGACGACCGACACCACCGACAGCAGCGCCATCGGCAGCGGCAGTCCGATCGACTGCCCGATCATCTGGTCGCGCTGCGAATGCGCGAAGCGCGTGAAATCGGGAATGTTCAGCGCGAGCGTCGCCCAGAAGCCGACCATCGCGGTCAGGCCCGGCCAGAACGTGGCCCAGAAGAGCCCGGCCTTCTTGCCGCCCGCGACGAACTGCGACGGCGCCGACAGCATCGAACCGACACCGCCCGCCTGCGACGTCGCCCACCACACGAGCGCGACGCACATCACGACCTTGATCGGTGCGGACCAGCTTTCGAGCCAGCGGATCGAATCGGTGCCGTGCAGGATGAAGTACAGCTGCAGCGCCCAGAACACCAGGAAGCACGCGAGCTGCCCGAACGAGATGCCGACGACCGGCAGCGCCGCGCCATGCAGCGCGTTGCCGGTCAGGATGTTCAGCAGCGTGTAGATCGCGCTGCCGCCGAGCCAGGTCTGGATGCCGTACCAGCCGCACGCGACGATCGCGCGCAACAGCGCGGGCAGCTTCGCGCCCTGCGTGCCGAACGACGCGCGCACGAGCACCGCGTACGGAATCCCGTGTTTCGCGCCCGCATGGCCGATCAGCAGCATCGGCACGAGCACGATCAGGTTGCCGAGCAGCACGGTCAGCACCGCCTGCCACGGCGACATGCCTTCCTGGATCAGCCCGGCCGCGAGCATGTACGACGCGATGTTCATCACCATCCCGACCCACAGCGCCGCGAAGTGATACCAGCGCCAGGTGCGCTGCGCCGCCGTCGTCGGCGCGAGGTCGTCGTTGTACAGGCTGCCGGCGGGCGCCGCGGCGCTGTCGGGATCGGCGGAAATCGCTGCGGGTTTCATCGAACGCTGCTCCTTGTAAACGTCGGCGCCGGCATCGTGCGATGCCGGCAGAACAGGACACCGGCAGCAGCGCGGGCGATGCCGCGCCGCCGGCCGCCGGTCAGGCCGCCTTCGCGTGCTTCGCGGGTTCCGCCGGGCCTGCGCCCGCATCGGCGCGCGCCGGGTTGTTCGGGTGCGTGGTCCAGTTCGCGTAGTCGCCCGCATCGACCCGCTCCATCGTGATGCATTGCTCGACCGGACAGACATGCATGCAAAGATTGCACCCGACGCATTCCGAATCGACCACTTCGAAATGCCGCACGCCGTCCTTCACCGCGGTGATCGCCTGGTGCGACGTGTCCTCGCACGCGATATGGCACAGCCCGCACTGGATGCAGCGGTCCTGGTCGATGCGCGCCTTGATGTCGTACTTCAGGTTCAGGTATTTCCAGTCGGTGACGTTCGGCACCGCGCGGCCGCGAATGTCGTCGAGCGTCGCGTAGCCCTTTTCGTCCATCCAGTTCGACAATCCGTCGACGAGATCCGACACGATCCGGAAGCCGTAATGCATCGCGGCGGTGCACACCTGCACGCTGCCGGCGCCGAGCACCATGAATTCGGCCGCGTCGCGCCACGATGAAATGCCGCCGATGCCGGAGATCGGCAGGTTCGGCGTTTCCGGGTCGCGCGCGATTTCCGCGACCATGTTCAGCGCGATCGGTTTGACCGCGGGGCCGCAATAGCCGCCGTGCGTGCCCTTGCCGTCGACGGTCGGCATCGGCGCCATCTGGTCGAGGTCCACCGCGACGATCGAGTTGATCGTGTTGATCAGCGACACGCCGTCCGCGCCGCCGTTGTATGCGGCGCGCGAACCCATCCGGATGTCGCTGATGTTCGGCGTGAGCTTCACGAGGCACGGCAGCTTCGAGCCTTCCTTGACCCAGCGCGTGACCATCTCGACGTATTCCGGCACCTGGCCGACCGCCGCGCCCATCCCGCGCTCGCTCATCCCGTGCGGACAGCCGAAGTTCAGCTCGACCGCGTCGGCGCCCGTATCCTCGACGAGCGGCAGGATCCATTTCCAGTCGCGCTCGTTGCACGGCACCATCAGCGACACGATCAGCGCGCGGTCGGGCCAGTCGCGCTTCACCTGCGCGATCTCCCGCAGGTTCACGTCGAGCGGACGATCGGTGATCAGCTCGATGTTGTTCAGCCCGGCGATCCGCTGGCCGTTCCACTGCACCGCGCCATAGCGCGAACTCACGTTGACGACGTGCGGATCGAGCCCGAGCGTCTTCCACACGACGCCGCCCCAGCCGGCCTCGAATGCGCGGTTGACGTTGTACGCCTTGTCGGTCGGCGGCGCGGAGGCCAGCCAGAACGGATTCGGCGACGTGATGCCTGCGATGGTGCAGCGAAGGTCGGCCATGTTCGGCTCCGTGAGAATGGGGGCGGTTATCGTGATCCGGGTAATCCGCGTCGCGCGCACGACAGGTGCGACGCGCACCGCGGCGTTGCGTATCCGGCGTTCATGCGGCCTGTGCGTCGCGCTGCGCGAGCGCCGCGTCGATCGCGGCCGCCGCACGCTTGCCGTCCTGCACGGCCTGGACGGTCAGGTCGATGCCGTCCGTCGCCGCGCAGTCGCCGCCGGCCCACACGTCGGGCAACGCGGTGCGTCCGTCCGCATCGACCGCGATGCGCGTCCCGTCCGCGGTCAGCAGTGCGGCGTCGATACCGTCCGGCACCAGCGTCTGGCCGATCGCCTTCAGCACCATGTCCGCGTCGACCGTGAAGCGCTCGCCCGACGCGGCTTCGAATTCGACGCCCGTCACGTGAGCGTCCGCGCCCGCGATGCGCACCGGCTTCGCGTGCGTGATCAGCGCGACGCCGCTCTTTTGCGCGAACTCGCGTTCGGCCCACGTCGCGCTCATCGCGTCGACGCCGCGCCGGTACACCATCGTCACGCGCTGAGCGCCAAGCTTGCGGCTCTGCACGGCCGCGTCGATCGCCGTATTGCCGCCGCCGATCACGACCACGCGCCGCCCGACCGGCACGTTCTCCAGCGCGTCGGCCTGGCGCACCTGCTCGATGAAGTCGACCGCGTTCATCACGCCTGCCAGCTGTTCGCCGTCGATCGCGAGCGTGCGCACGCCGGTCAGGCCCATCGCGAGAAACACCGCGTCGTGCCGCTCGCGCAGTGCGTCGAGCGTCACGTCGCGGCCGAGCGCGACGCCGGTTTCCACCGCGATGCCGCCGACCGACAGCAGCCATTCGACTTCGCGCTGCGCGAAATCGTCGACCGTCTTGTATGCGGCGATCCCGTATTCGTTCAGGCCGCCCGCTTTCGCGCGCGCATCGAACAGCGTGACGCGATGCCCGGCCAGCGCGAGCCGGTGCGCGCATGCGAGGCCCGCCGGCCCGGCGCCGACCACGGCGACATGCCGCCCCGTGTCGGGCGCACGCGTGAAGCGCACCGCGCCGCTCGCCATCGCCCAGTCGGTCGCGTGCCGCTGCAGCGCGCCGATCGCGACCGGCTGCGCGTCCTGGTGATTGCGCACGCACGCGCCTTCGCACAGGATCTCGGTCGGGCACACGCGCGCGCACATGCCGCCGAGCGGATTCGCGGACAGAATGTCGGTCGCGGCGCCCTTCAGGTTGCCGTTGCCGATCTTGCGGATGAAGCTCGGGATGTCGATCCGCGTCGGGCAGGCCTGCACGCACGGCGCGTCGTAGCAGTAGTGGCAGCGGCTCGCGGCGGCCGCGGCGGCAGTCGGGTCGAGCAGCGGCGCGATATCGGCGAATTCGCACGAGAGTTGCGTGGACGACAGGCGATGCGCGGCGATATCGCCGGTTGGCTTGGTGGTCATACGCGTTCCTTCGACTGGTTGAGACAAAGCCGTCCCCGCCGGCTGCGGATGCACAGTCGGGGCGGTCATGCTTCGGAGTGCTACGTTCGAGCGGTGCGCAGCCTGCCTGCTGCGCTATGCCTGATTCGTCATGAAGCCGGCTCGCATGCGCGCGACAGCATCGCGTGCAGCAGCACGTTCGCGCCGGCCTCGATCCATGCGGGCGTCGCGTCCTCGATCTCGTTGTGGCTGATCCCGTCGACGCACGGCACGAACACCATCGACGTCGGCGCGACCTGCGCCAGATAGCACGCGTCGTGTCCCGCGCCCGACACGATGTCGCGATGCGAGTAGCCGAAGCGATCGGCCGCATCGCGCACGGCGGCGACGCAGGCCGGATCGAACGCGACCGGCTTGTAGTAGAAAATCTGCTCGAGCGCGGTGTCGAGCCCGATCTCGCCGGCGATGCGCGCGACGCCGTCGCGCAACGCCGCGTCCATCTTCGCGAGCACGGCGTCGTCCGGATGACGGAAATCGACGGTGAAGAACACGCGGCCCGGAATCACGTTGCGCGAATTCGGATGGACCTGCATCATCCCGACCGTCGCGCAGCCGAACGGCGCGTGATCGAGGCCGATCCGGTTCACGAGATCGACGACGCGCGATGCGCCGAGCAGCGCATCGCGACGGCGCGGCATCGGCGTCGGCCCGGCGTGCGCTTCCTGGCCGGTGAACGTGATCTCGTACCAGCGCTGCCCCTGCGCGTCGGTCACGACACCGATCGTCTTGCATTCCGCCTCGAGTATCGGCCCCTGTTCGATATGCAGCTCGAACGCCGCATGCAGCTTGCGGCCGCCGCACGGCACGTCGCCCGCATAGCCGATCCGCGCGAGCTCGTCGCCGATCGTCTTGCCGTCGACGTCCTTGCGCGACAGTCCGTACTCCAGCGAAAACACGCCCGCGAACACGCCGGACGCGACCATCGCCGGCGCGAAGCGCGAGCCTTCCTCGTTGGTCCAGATCACGACCTCGACCGGATGCTCGGTCTCGATGCCGTGATCGTTCAGCGTGCGAATCACTTCGAGGCCGCCGAGCACGCCGTAGATGCCGTCGAAGCGGCCGCCGGTCGGCTGCGAATCCGCGTGCGAGCCGGTGACGACCGGCGCCGCATCGGCCACGCGGCCTGCGCGGCGCATGAACACGTTGCCCATCTTGTCGACCGTCACCGTGCAGCCGGCGGCCTGCGCCCAGCCCACGATCAGGTCGCGGCCGGCCTTGTCGAGGTCGGTCAGCGCGAGACGGCAGACACCGCCCTTCGGCGTCGCGCCGATCTTCGCCACCTCCATCAGGCTGTCCCACAACCGCCGCCCGTCGACCTTGATCGACGTGTCGAATGCTGCCCGCTTCACTGTTTCCGATACCGCGTCCATTCGTATCGCTCCTGTGGGGTCGGTCATGTCGTCATCCCGGTCGATACCGGGGCGCGCATTGCTGCCGTCGGGGCAAACCCGCACCTGCGAGGTGCAGATGTGCATCGTTCGCGCGATTCGTCCGATCGATCGGCGCGGCGCCGGCACTGCGTTACGCCGTTCGTTGAATCCTGTCCGATTGGACAGGTTTTAGACGATCAAAATGCGCAGCGCAATGTCTTTCTTGCGCGGCTCGACCGAGCGAGAAACGTGCCACCGCATCGCAGCATCGCGCATGCACCGATCCATGCGCGCACGTGCGTTCGATGCGAACCAGCGGCTAGAATGAAGCGCAACGCGGCATGCATGCCGCGCGAGGGTAACGATGAGACATGACGAAGCGGCCTCCGAAGCGACCGGCCACGACGAAACCGGCGCGCCTTTGCGGCGACGCAAGGCGCACATCCGCGCGTCCAACGAAGCGCATCTGCTCGCCTGTGCGGAAGCCGTGTTCGCGGAACGCGGGCTCGACGGCGCGAGCACCGCGATGATCGCGGAACGTGCGGGCGTGCCGAAGGCGAACGTGCATTACTACTTCCCGACGAAGCTTGCGCTGTACCGTCGCGTGCTCGAGGACCTGTTCGAGGACTGGCACCACGCGGCCGGCTCGTTCGAGGCCGGCGACGATCCGGTCGACGCGATCGGCAGCTACGTGCGCGCGAAGATGGATCTGTCGCGACGGCGCCCGCTCGGCTCGAAGGTGTGGGCCAACGAGATCATCCACGGCGCCGCGCACATGCACGACATCCTGTCGGAACGCGTGAAGCCGTGGTTCGACACGCGCGTGAACGTGATCGAAGGGTGGATCGCGCGCGGGTTGCTCGCGCCGATCGACGCGCACGCGTTGATGTACCTGATCTGGGCGACCACGCAGCACTACGCGGATTTCGATGCGCAGATCCGCGCGTTGAGCGGCAAGCGTGCGTTCACGCAGAAGGCATTCGCCGAGAAGACCGAACAGGTCGTGCAGCTCGTGATCCGCGCGTGCGGTGCGGTGTCGCCGCGCGCGAACGCGTAGATTTCCCGGGAAAAGCAAAACGGGCGGCGGACACGATGCAGGGATGCCCTGCACGATGCCCGCCGCCCGCGGCGCGGGACGGCTTGCGTGCCGTCCTGCGCGTGATGCGTTTGTTTGCGTTTGCGTTTGCCTGCGTTTGCATTCGCGTGCGTTCGCGCGCGTCTGCGTGACGCGCCTCCGCGTGCGAGCGCGCGTTACGCGACGCGCTCGATTGCGATCGCCGTCGCCTCGCCGCCGCCGATGCACAGCGACGCGATGCCGCGCTTCAGCCCGTACGCTTCGAGCCCGGCCAGCAGCGTGACCATCACGCGTGCGCCCGATGCACCGATCGGATGACCGAGCGCGCATGCGCCGCCGTGCAGGTTCACCTTGTCGTGCGGCAGGTCGAGATCGCGCATCGCGGCCATTGCGACCACCGCGAACGCTTCGTTGATCTCGAACAGGTCGACGTCGCGCAGGTTCCAGCCGGTTTTCTCCGACAGCCTGCGGATCGCACCGATCGGCGCCGTCGCGAACAGGCCTGGCTTGTTCGCGTACGTCGAATGCCCGACGATCACCGCCTTCGGCGCGAGGCCCAGGCGCTCGGCTTCCGAGCGGCGCATCATCACGAGCGCGGCCGCACCGTCCGAGATCGACGACGAGTTCGCGGCCGTCACCGTGCCGCCTTCGCGGAACGCCGGCTTGAGCGTCGGGATCTTGTCGAGCTTCGCTTTGCCCGGCTGCTCGTCGATCGACACGACGGCTTCCGTCTTGCCGGTCTTCACGGTCACCGGCGCGATTTCCGACACGAAGCGCCCTTCGGCGATTGCGCGTTGCGCGCGCGTGAGCGACGCGATCGCGAACGCGTCCTGCTCCTCGCGCGTGAACTGGTAGGCCTGCGCGCAATCCTCCGCGAACGTGCCCATCAGCCGGCCCTTGTCGTATGCGTCCTCGAGCCCGTCGAGGAACATGTGGTCGAGCACCTGCCCGTGGCCCATGCGCATCCCCGCGCGCGCCTTCGGCAGCAGGTATGGCGCATTCGTCATGCTTTCCATCCCGCCCGCCACCGCGACGTCGGCCGACCCGGCCAGCAGCAGGTCGTGCGCGAACATCGCGGCCTTCATCCCCGAGCCGCACATCTTGTTGACCGTGGTCGCGCCCGCGCCGAGCGGCAAGCCGGCCTTCAGTGCGGCCTGCCGTGCCGGCGCCTGGCCCTGGCCGGCCGGCAGCACGCAGCCGAACACGATTTCATCGATGCGCTCGGCCGGCACGCGCGCCCGTTCGAGCGCCGCGCGAATCGCCACCGCGCCGAGCTCGCTCGCACTGGCCGCCGCCAGATCGCCCTGAAAGCCACCCATCGGCGTGCGCGCCGCACCGACGATTACGATCGGATCCTGTGTCGTCATGATTGATTTCCTCCAGTGTCAGCGCGGTGCCATGCGCAGCGCGCCATCGAGACGGATGACTTCGCCGTTCAGCATCGTATTCTCGGCGATGTGGCGCACCAGCGCCGCGAATTCGTCCGGGCGGCCGAGCCGCGGCGGAAACGGCACGCTCTTGCCGAGCGCGTCCTGCACGTCCTGCGGCATGCCGGCCATCATCGGCGTCGCGAAGATGCCCGGCGCGATCGTCACCACGCGGATGCCGAAGCGCGCGAGTTCGCGCGCGATCGGCAGCGTCATGCCTGCCACGCCGCTCTTCGATGCCGCATACGCGGCCTGCCCGATCTGACCGTCGAACGCCGCGACCGACGCGGTGTTCACGATCACGCCACGCTCGCCGTCCGCGTCGGCGTCCTGCTTCGACATGACATCGGCGGCCAGCCGGATCATGTTGAACGTGCCGATCAGGTTGATCGATACCGCGCGCGCGAAGCGGTCGAGCGAATGCGGGCCTTCGCGGCCGACGACCTTCTCGCCCGGTGCGACGCCCGCGCAGTTCACGAGCGCGTCGATGCGGCCGAACGCGTCGCGTGCGGCGGCAACCGCGGCTTGCCCGTCGGCTTCGCTCGTCACGTCGGTCTTCACGAAGCGGGCGGCCGCGCCGAGGTCGTGCGCGACGCTCACCCCGGCGTCTTCATTGACGTCCAGCAGCACCGCGTTGCCGCCCGCGCCGACCACCATGCGCGCCACGGCGGCGCCGAGGCCCGAACCGGCGCCCGTAATCAGAAAAACGCGATCCTTGATATTCATTCGCAGTCCGTATTCAGTATTCGAGAGTCAGGAGTGAGCGGCCTTCTCGGCTTCCATCTTGCGCAGCACGAAGCGCTGGATCTTGCCGCTCGGGGTTTTCGGCAGCGCGTCGACGAATTCGATCGCGCGCGGATACGCGTGTGCGGACAGCCGCCGCTTCACGTGCTGGCCGAGTTCGTCGGCGAGCGCCGGCGTGCCGTCGAAGCCCTTCGACAGCACGACGAACGCCTTGACGATCTCCGTGCGCTCCGGATCCGGCACGCCGATCACGGCCGCCTCGCTGACGGCCGGGTGCTCGATCAGCGCGCTTTCCACGTCGAACGGGCCGATCCGGTAGCCGGACGACGTGATCACGTCGTCCGCGCGGCCGATGAAGCTCACCGTGCCGTCCGGTTCGAGTTCGACGTTGTCGCCGGTCCGGTAGTAGCCGCCCGCGATCGCGGGCGTGTCCTGCTGCCAGTAGCCGGAGAACCACAGCAGCGGCGAGCGCGCGATGTCGATCGCGAGCGTGCCCGGCTCGCCGGGACCGAGTTCGCGGCCGGTTTCGTCGAGCACCGCGACGCGATAGCCGGGCATTGCCAACCCCGCCGAACCGGCATGGACGACGTGCGTGAGCCCGTGGTGATTGTTCACGACCATCCCGAGTTCGGTCTGGCCGTAGTGATCGTAGATCGGCGCGCCGAGCGCCGCATGGAACCAGCGCACGACTTCCGGGTTCAGCGGCTCGCCCGCGCTGCTGACGACGCGCAGTTGTCCTTTCAGCCGCGCGGCCGCTTCGGTGCCGGCCGCCATCAGCATCCGGAATGCGGTCGGCGAACCGGCGAGGCTCGTGATGCCGAGCCGTTCGATCACGTCGTAGGTGCTGTCGACCGTGAAGCCGCCCTCGTACAGCGTCGTCGCATGGCCGAGCAGCAGCGGGCCCGTGATCGCGTAATAGAGGCCGTATGCCCAACCCGGATCGGCGATGTTCCAGAAGCGGTCGCCGTCGCGCAGGTCCACCGCGTCGCGCATGTACGCGCCGAACGCGAGCAGCGCACGCAGCGGCACCGGCACGCCCTTCGGCAAACCTGTCGTGCCCGACGTCGACATCATCATGAACAGGTCGGTACCTTTGCGCGGCACCGGGTCGAACACGTCGGACTGCGCATCGAGCGCCGCACGGAAGTCGATGTCGCCGGCCGGCAGCGCGTCGCCGGATTCGCGCACCGTCGCGACCCGCGGGCAATCCGCAATCTCGTCGAGCTTCGCGCGATTCGCGATGTTCGTGACCACCAGCCTCGCATCGCTCATGTGCAGCCGGTGCTCGATCGCCTTCGGCCCGAACGCGGTGAAGAGCGGCTGGTAGACGGCGCCGGCGCGCCACGTGCCGAGGATCGTCGCGACCAGCTCGGGCGTGCGCGGCAACAGGCCGGCGACCACGTCGCCCGGCTTCACGCCCTGCTCGCCCAGCAGATTCGCGACACGCGCCGACAGCGCCTGCATCTGCGCGAACGTGTAGCTGCGGTGTCGACCAGCGGCGTCGATCCAGTCGAGCGCGACGGCGCTCGGGTTTGCCGCCGCATGCCGGTCGCAGCATTCGACGCAGGCGTTCAGGCCCTGTTCCAGATCGCCGTGCAAACTGGCAGCGGCCGTCTCGATACGGAAGCCGGCGACGGCGTCGGCGTAGGCCGGCACCACCCGGGCGGTTGCTCCATTACGCATGCGTGTCTCCTGTTCGTTATGACCGCCGGCGAGCCGCGGTATATCGATGATGGTAGACAGCCGTCACATTGCAATCAATGACAAACAGAATCTAGAATCGTGATCGCTTTTGCCATGTCTGGAGGGCATGAAGAAATGGGGCCGCAGATGATCCCGCCGGGCTTCGTCGAGGATGCGCTCGAGAGCCTGCGTCGGCAGCGCATTCCGACCGCGCCCGTGCTGCGCACGGCCGGCCTGCCGGCCGCCGTGCGCGAGCCCGTGACGCCGCAACAGTACGGGCGGCTTTGGGTCGCGATCGCGGGTGCGATCGACGACGAATTCTTCGGGCTCGCGGCGCGGCCGATGCGGCGCGGCAGCTTCACGCTGCTGTGCCACGCGGTGCTGCACGCGGGTACGCTGGAAAAGGCGCTGCGGCGCGCACTGCAGTTCCTGCGTGTGGTGCTCGACGAACCGCACGGCGAACTCGTGATCGCCGACGGCCAGGCGCAGATCGTTCTCACGCAGGCAGGCGCGCCGTATTCGGCCTTCGCTTACCGGACCTTCTGGCTGATCCTGCTCGGCGTCGCCTGCTGGCTGATCGGCCGGCGCATTCCGCTGCAGCGGATCGATTTCGCGTGCGCGAGCCCGGACCAGCGCAGCGACTACCACCAGTTCTTCGGCGTACCGGTACATTTCGACCGTCCCGACAGCCGGCTCGCGTTCAACGCCGCGTACCTCGCGCTGCCGACGATCCGCTCCGCGCAGGGGCTGAAGACCTTCCTGCGCGGCGCACCCGGCAATCTTCTGGTGCGTTACCGGCACGACACCGGCTGGGTGGCAAAAACGCGCGCGCATCTGAAGGCGCTGCCGGCGGCGGAGTGGCCGGACTTCGACACGCTGGCCGTGCGCCTCGGCACGACACCGGCCACACTGCGGCGCCGCCTGCGCAGCGAGGGACAGAGCTTCGCGTCGATCAAGGACGAACTGCGCGGCGCGCTGGCTCAGTCGCTGCTGCGCGGGCAAACGCTCAGCGTCGCGGAAATCGCGGCGGAACTCGGCTTTACCGAGCCAAGCGCGTTTCATCGCGCGTTCCGGAAATGGACCGGCACGAGCCCCGGCGCGTTTCGTCGCGACGTCAACGCGGCGCAGCCGGAACAGTGAACGACCGCTTGCACGGGAGCCGGCAACCACCGGCGCATCGGACTTGCACAATGATGCGGCACGCAACCGGTGCAGGATGGTCGTGCGACGTTGCGTGTCGCACGGCGCAACCACATACTGACCCGTCCGTACGAACAAGGTCGCTGCAATGGTGACTGTCGATCAGGGTGCCGCTTCGGTGGCGGGTGTCATCGGAACTGCCGTGTCCCTGCTGGCAGCGGTTCCGTACGCGCTCGCGATTTACCGCGGGACCGTTCGCCCGCACCTGTTCACGTGGCTCATCTGGTCGGTCGTCACGGTGATCGCGGCGGCCGGCCAGTTCGTTGCCGGCGCCGGACCTTCGGCATGGTGCACGGCGGCAATCGCGCTCACGTGCTTTCTGACTTTCGTGGCCAGCATTTTTCGCGGTGAACGCAGTTGGACGCGCATCGACTGGTTCTTTCTGTGCGCGGCGCTATCGGCGATTCCGCTGTGGATGTTGACCGACGATCCAACGCTGTCGATTTGCCTCGTCACGCTGATCGAGCTTGCCGGCCTGGGGCCGACCGTGCGCAAGACGCTTCTCGATCCATGGAGCGAGAGCCTCGCGTATTTTGCGCTGTGCGTGCTCAAGTACGCGCTGGCGCTGTTGGCACTGCGCACATGGAATGTCGCGGTGGCGTTCTACCCTTCGGTCAACGTCCTCGCTTCGCTCGGCATCTGCGTCGTGATGATGGTGCGGCGCGAGACGCTCGCGAAAGCGGAGTAGCCTTTGTCGAGTATGCCGAAACCCGGATGCGGGGATGCGGTGGCCACCGCCCGCTCGCCAGGCATGCGTCCAATCCCGATTTTCGAACCGATGCGAGGCCCCGATATGGATTCAGTACGTGCAGTCATCGAGCCGTATGAAGCCGCACTGCGCGCGGCGATGCTCGCGAACGATGTCGATGCGCTCGACGCATTGCTGGACGACGAGCTGATCTTCACGATTCCGAGCGGGGACATCATTTCGAAGCACGACGATCTGTCCGCGCATCGTGCGAGGTTGCTGCGACTGGACGTGCTCGATCGACAGGAGATGCACGCACATGCGATCGGAGAAATGATCTTGACGACGACCAAAGCGGCGCTTGCCGGTCGATTCGACGGCAGCGCGTTCAACGGCACGTTCGCCTATACGCGCCTGTGGCGTCGATCGGAGAACGACACCTGGCGCGTCATTGCCGGACATGCGTCGCTGATCGGCTGAATCCCTGGGCATTCACACGCCGACGATCACGCTGTGCTCGAGTCGATGGTGAGGGAAGCAACGGTGCAGGAGGCGGTGGGGTGATCCGCGCTGACGCCATCACGCTTTCCGTCGCACATGTGAGGACGTGGACGGTTGAGCCAGATGCCCCGGCCCTGGAACAATGAGG
>NZ_JAULUC010000021.1:0-119127 GCF_052851275.1 Burkholderia sp. SR8 | reverse complement strand
ACCGCGCGTTCCTCCGGCGTCAGATTCGGGTTGTTCGCGGCGGCCTTTGCTGCATCGGCTTCCGCCGCGCGATGCGCGACGAATGGACGTGACCGCCGCGGTTGGATACCGCGCCGCCGGCCGAGAGCGATAGTGAAGCATTCGAGCGCAGCAGGCCCTGCGTGTTGTTCACGTCGCCGCCAATCGCTGCATTCACACCGCGTTGCGCGGCGAGAATCCCGTTCGCATTGTTCCAGTTGCCCGCGCTGACGACAGCCTGCCCCTTGGTCACGATGGTGCCCGAAGCATTATTCAGCGCGCCTGCTCCATTGCCCGGCGCGATCGTCAGCGTACCCGTGCCGGCATGCGTGATCGTTCCGCCCGCATTGTTCAGTGTGGCCGGCTTGAGCGTGAGGTCCGTACTGCTGGTCTGGATGACGCCGGCCGACGAGTTGTCGAGCGTGCCGCCGACGTCGACAGCCATCGCCGACGTTCCGTATTGGGTGATCGTGCCACCATGGTTTGCCAGGTTCGTCGCAGTTAACGCGAGCTGGTTTGCCTCGAGTCTGCCCTGACTGTTATCGAGCAGGTTGCCGGCCTTCACAACCAGATTCGGTGCAACGATCGACCCTTGCTTGTTCGTCATCGAGCCGCTCTGGATCGTCGCATTGATGAAACCGCCGCCATCCACGACGATCCCGGCCGGATTGGCGAGAACGATCTCCGCGCGGCGGCGTCAGAGCCGCTGCGACGATGAATTCTCGCCTTTTCACTTCGTTTTATCGAAATCAATGGTCCCCGGCCGCGGCATCGCGCATCGCGTGTCCGGTTGGTGTGGAAAGTTTGCCGACTTACGGTCGGCTTGCAGAAAATTTGTCTGAAGTATAGACGAACCGGGGACGGAACGTGTCGGGAGGAGGATAGCCGGACGGCGAGGACCGGCGTGTTCAACGATGGAGGCCGGATAGGCTGGCGCGCTAAAGGTGCATCGTGCAGCGCGGAAACACCTCAAAAAGGCCGTAAAACGGCTCTGAGACGGGAGTGCCACAGTCGGGCGCCGGTCGCAATCCGATCGCGACGTTATAGCGATTCGGGTTGACTGCAATCGCCTGCAGGCAACCTACACGAGCATGCCGACAAAAAGGTGGAATTTGAAAACAACTGATTCCATTGGCCCGCCCTACACGATTCGAACGTGTGACCTACGGCTTAGAAGGCCGTTGCTCTATCCAACTGAGCTAAGGGCGGTCGCGGAGAAAAGACGCGGCCGCACGACCCGGGCCGCATGTGACATACGAGGCTTCAAGCAACGCAACCGCAACCGCACTCGCGAATTTCAAAGCCCCGAAACGAAACGGGCCCGGCATGAAGCCGAGCCCGAAATTATACCCGATCATCGCGTCATATCACGCGCGACGCACGACCGGCGCCGCAACCATCAAACCGGCTGCGGATGCAGCATGAACCACCCGAGGCAAAACAGCCCGGCAATCACGCAATACACGCCGAACGAAGCCAGCCTTCCGCGCCCTTCGAAATAGCGCATCAGGAACCGCACGCTCAGATAAGCCGCGATCGCCGTCAGCACGCCGCCGAGCAGCGCGTCCGCGAGCTGGTCACGCGCATGGAACAGCTTCGGCAGCTCGAGCACGCCGGCCGCGAAAATGATCGGCGTGCCGAGCAGGAACGAAAACTCCGCCGCCTTCTCCGCGGTGAGCCCGGCCCCGTTGCCGGCAATCATCGTCAGCCCGCTGCGCGAGAAACCCGGAATCAGCGCGCCGATCTGCGCGAGGCCGACGAAGAATGCCTGCTTGAACGTCATCTTCTCCGGCGGCTGGTGCGCGCGGCTGCGCTGGATGCGGTCGCCGATCCACAGCAGCACGCCGTTCACGATCAGCGCAATCGCGACGATCCGCAGGTCGTGGAACACGCGCTCGATGCGCTTCTCGAGCAGCAACCCGACGATCCCGGTCGGAATCGTGCCGATGATCAGCGCCCACATCAGGTGACCGTCGTCGTTCTTGCGGCCGCCGAGCTGCGCGAAGAAGCCGCTGATCAGCGCGATCCAGCGGGCGCGGAAATACCACAGCAGCGCGAGCGCGGTGCCGAGGTGCAGCGCGACGAGGAACGGCAGCAGCTGCGGCGCATGCTTGTCGATGTGCATGCCGAACAGCGCCGGCACGAGCAGCGTGTGGCCGAGACTGCTGACGGGGAAGAGTTCGGTGACGCCCTGCAGGACGCTCAGGAATACCAGAAACCAGAGACTCACGCGTCGGTCCTTTTAGTGGTGAACAATCGGGTAGGAAAACGGACGACGCAGCGCGCGTCCGAAAAAACGCGCCCCGATTATGCCGAGCAAGGATTACCGCGCCAAGGCATTTGGCAGCTTATTGCGGCGATGCACACAAACGCTTGCAATATGTAAGCGCGCAGAAAGCAAAAAGCCCGCCATTTGCATGGCGGGCCTTTCGAATCCGGCACAAATTGCAGTCAGCGGCCGAGCTGGTAGAAAAATAGTACCGTGCTGCCGGTGAACATGCCGAACAGTGCGATTCCCATTGCCATTGCCAGATCCATGGCCTCTCCACAAAGTGTCATGACCCGGCAACATCACCGGTTTAGAGCCATTATCCGGACCGTCGGCAATCTGAAAAACTCGCAATTTCCCGAGAAGGGTTTTCCCCGACCGCGTCGTGGCCCGATAATGGAGCGCGCCATCGCGCATCCCGCCCACCCCGTTCATACCGATTCGCCATGCCGATCTTCCAGCAGCACGACATTCACGAACTTCACGCCGGCCCGTCGCTCGTCCGGGTCGCCCCGCAATTCGGCGGCCGCCTGCTGTCGTGGCACGTCGATGGCGAACCGGTCATCTTCTGGCCGGACACGGCCGACTGGAGCAATCTCGCGCGCGTGCGCGGCGGCAATCCGCTGCTGTTTCCGTTCCTCGGCCGCCATCGCGTCGACGGCGAACTGGGCCGCTGGCGCGATAGCGCCGGCGTGGTCCGCGATCTGCCGATGCACGGTTTCGCGCGCGACCTGCCGTTCGCGGCGCATCCGTCGGCCGACGGCGCCGCGCTGTCGATGACGCTCGACGCGAACGACGCGCTGCGCGACAGCTACCCGTTCGATTTCCGCTTCGAAGCGACCTACCGCCTCGCCGACGCGCACACGCTCGACGTCGCGCTCACCACGACCAACCGCGGCGACACACCGCTGCCGTACTACGCCGGCCACCACTTCTACTTCGCGCTGCCGCACGGCGAGCGCGCGCAGACGACCGTCGAACTGCCGCCGACGCGCCGCTGCATGCAGCTCGCCGACGGCTCGATCAGTCCGCTCGAACCGGGCGACGCGTCGTACAGCCTCGGCGATCCGGACATCCTCGATCGCTTCCACTGTCTCGACGGCGCACCGTCGACGCCGGTGCGCATCGTGATGCCGGGCCGCCGCCGCGCGATCGAGATCGCGCTCGACGTGCCGGGCTCGATCCCGTGGTACGCGGTCACGACGTGGACCGAAAAGCCCGAATCGGACTTCTACTGCGTCGAACCGTGGCTCGGCCTGCCGGATGCGATCCACAACGGTCTCGGGCTGCGCATGCTCGCGCCGGGCGCGACCGAGACGGCCACGCTGCGCATCCGCGTTCTCCCGCTCGCCGGCTGACCGCGCACGCCCCGCCCCCGTGCACGCCGGCCGCGCCAACGGCCCGAAACTGCGGTGCGCGGGTCGAACCCGTTAAAATCTGACGTTTTGTGTTGCCTGCCGCGTGTCGCGCGGCGGGGTTTTGCGAGGTTCAATGTTCGGAACAACAACGAAGCGGCTCGTCGCGGCCGCCTGCGCCGCACTGCTGGTCGCGTGCGGCTCCGCACCCGTCGGCCCCGGGTTCTACCGCGTCGAGCGCGGCGACACGCTGTACAAGATCGCGCGCGAGAATCGCACGTCGATGGCGAACATCGTGCGCTGGAACCAGATCTCGAACCCCGACGCGATCGAGGTCGGCCAGGTGCTGCGCGTCGCGCCGCCCGCCGGCACCACGACCGCGTCGACCACCGGCACCGGCAGCGCGGGCCGCAGCCGCCCTGCTCCGTCCGCCCCGGTCGAATCGGCGGTCAAGCCGGCCTCCAGCATCGCGCTGATCTGGCCGGCCGCCGGCAACGTGGTGCGCACCTTCGACGGCTCGAAATCCAAGGGCATCGACATCGCGAATTCGGCAGGCACGCCGGTGATGGCCGCGGCGCCGGGCACCGTCGTCTACGCGGGCAACGGGCTGCGCGGCTACGGCAACCTGATCATCCTCAAGCACAACGCCGATTACCTGACGGCCTACGCGCACAACCGTGCGCTGCTCGTGAAGGAAGGGCAATCGGTTACGCAGGGGCAAACGATTGCAGAGATGGGCAACAGCGACAGCGATCGCACCGCGCTGCACTTCGAGCTGCGCTACGGCGGGCGCTCGATCGATCCGGCTCGCTACCTGCCGGCGCGCTGAGCGCGGGAATCGACAGGCGACATGCGATGCCGGCATGCATCGCATGTCGTCGCGAGGACAATCGGGAAGGTTGTGTCAGCGCTTGCGCAGACGGCCGGTGAAACGGCCGGACAGCGGATCGACGCAGCTGGCAAACGCCACCAGCGCCCCGATTCCGAACAGGCTGAACCCCGCAGCTATCAGAAGCAAATCCATGGTCACATCACTGTTTTGTCGTGATCTTATGCGTCATTGTGGAATCGTGCACTGAGCCGCACCGGTTGCACGAGTCGGAACATTCCCCTATCCATCAGACGCCATTGTGGTTTCGGTCGCGTGAAATGCCGATGTAAACCATCGACGCGACGACGATCGACGCCAAGGAGACCTGCGATGCTGCCCGCCGCCGACAACTACGACGACCTGCTCTCCCGCTTCGCGTGGGGCGTTCCGGCCCGCTACAACATCGGCGTGGACGTCTGCGACAAATGGGCCGACGGCAGCGGACGCGTCGCGCTGATCCACGAAACCGCGCAAGGCGACGTATCGCGCTTCACGTTCGACGACCTGAGGAATGCTTCTAACCGGCTCGCGAACAGCTTCGCGCGTGCGGGCCTGCAACGCGGCGACCGCATCGCCGTCTTCCTCGCGCAGGGCCCCGAAACGGCGATCGCGCATCTCGCCGCGTACAAGCTCGGCGCGATCGCGGTGCCGCTGTTCACGCTGTTCGGCGCCGACGCGCTCGAATACCGGCTCGCGAACAGCGAAGCCGCCGCGCTCGTCACCGATGCACCCGGCTACGCGAAGATCGCGCCGCTGCGCGCGCGGCTGCCGGCACTGCACACGTGCTACTGCATCGGCGACGCCGTACCCGACGCGCCGGGCTTGCTGCGCTACGACGCCGCCGTCGCGGCCGAATCGCCGGCGTTCGTCCCGGCGGACACCGCCGCCGACGATCCGGCCGTGATCATCTATACGTCGGGCACGACCGGCAAGCCGAAAGGCGCGCTGCATGCGCATCGCGTGCTGCTCGGCCATCTGCCGGGCGTCGAGATGTCGCAGCAATGCTTTCCGCGCGACGCGCGCCTGTTCTGGACACCTGCCGACTGGGCATGGATCGGCGGGCTGCTCGACGTGCTGCTGCCGTCGTGGCATCACGGCGTGCCCGTGCTCGCGCGCCGCTTCGAGAAGTTCGACGGCGAGGCCGCGTTCGCGCTGATGGCGCGGCACGGCGTGACCCACGCGTTCCTGCCGCCTACCGCGCTGAAGCTGATGCGCGCAGTGCCGGCGCCGCGCGAGCGCTACGCGCTCGCGCTGAAATCCGTCGCGAGCGGCGGCGAATCGCTCGGCACCGAATTGACGTCCTGGGGGCGCGACGCACTCGGCGTGACGATCAACGAGTTCTACGGGCAGACCGAATGCAACATGGTGCTGTCGTCATGCGCGGCGCTGTTCGACGCGCAGCCCGGCGCGATCGGCAAGGCCGTGCCCGGCCACACGGTCGCGATCGTCGACGCGCGCGGCACGCCGCTGCCGCCCGGTGTCGAGGGGCACATCGCGGTGCGCCGCCCGGACCCGGTGATGTTCATCGAATACTGGCGCAATCCCGCCGCCACGCGCGACAAGTTCGCCGGCGACTACCTGCTCACGGGCGACACCGGCACGCTCGACGCCGACGGCTTCGTGCGCTTCGTCGGCCGCGACGACGACGTGATCACGAGCGCCGGCTACCGGATCGGCCCGGGGCCGATCGAGGATTGCCTGCTCACGCATCCGGCGGTGCGGATGGCGGCCGTCGTCGGCGTGCCCGACGCGACGCGCACCGAGGTCGTCAAGGCATTCGTCGTGCTGAACCCCGGCCACGTCGGCGACGACGCGCTGGTCCAGGCACTGCAGGCACACGTGCGCACGCGACTGGCCGCGCACGAGTACCCGCGTGCGATCGCGTTCGTCGACGGCCTGCCGATGACCGCGACCGGCAAGATCGTGCGCCGTGCGCTGCGCGATGCGTGAACCGGCACCGCCGGCCGCACGTCTGATCGTTCGCGCGGATGGTTTATAGTGGCGCCCACGCAGTCTTTACAGCACACATCGATGTCCTCCGATCAACACGAATCCGCCGCGGGCGCGTCCCACAGCCCGCTCTACGTCAAGCTCCTCGGCGAAACCGCCAAGATCGACTGGTGCGATCTCGAACGCTTCTTCGCGCAGGGCAAGCTGCTGTCGGTCGCGCGCGATCTCGATCTCGTCAGCGTCGCAGAAGCGATCGCCGGCGACGACGCACAACAGGTCACGCGCTGGCTGTCGTCCGGCCTCGTCGCGCGCATGCCGGCCGAAACCGCCGCCGACTTCGCGGCGCGCAACCCGGAACTGTGGGCAGTCGTCGTATCGCCTTGGGTGTGCGTGCAGGAACGCGCCTGACGCGTCCGCCATGTCCGAATCCGCATTGCCGCACGGGGCCGGCGCCGGCTCGGCTGCCGTCTCGCACCGGCGCGTCCTCGCGCTCGCGTTTCCGATCGTCCTCGCGAACCTGACCCAGCCGATCCTCGGCGCGGTCGACACGGCCGTCGCCGGCCATCTCGACGGCGCGCAGTATCTCGGCGGTGTCGCGCTCGGCGGGCTGTTCTTCAATTTCGTGTTCTGGGGTTTCGGCTTCCTGCGCATGGGCACGACGGGCCTCGTCGCGCAGGCGCACGGCGCGGGCGATGCCGCCGGCATCCGCCTGAACGTGCTGCGCGCGCTGATCGTTGCGTTCGCGCTGGGCGCCGCCGTGCTCGCGCTGCAAGTGCCGCTGCTGTCGTTCGCGCTGACCGCGCTCGGCGGCAGCGACGCCGTGCGCACGACCGCACTGGCCTACGGTCACGCGCGGATCTGGAGCGCGCCGTTCGCGCTCGCGAACTACGTCGTGCTCGGCTACCTGCTCGGCGTGCAGCGCGTGCGGCTCGCGCTCGTCGCGCAGGTCTTCATCAATGCAGTGAATATCGGCGCCGTGCTGCTGTACGTGTACGGCTTCGGCTGGGGCATCGCGGGCATCGGGGCGGCCACGGCCACGGCAGACGCGTGCGGCTTCGCGCTCGGCGCATGGATGCTGTGGCGGCTGCGGCCGCGCGGCCTCGCGCCGCTCGCCGCGCGTGCGCTGGCGGACCGTGCGGCGCTCGAGCGCCTGATCGTACTCAATCGCGACATCTTCCTGCGCACGCTGTGCCTGCTCGGCGCATTCGGCTGGTTCGCGCACCTCGGCGCGAAACAGGGCGACGCGACGCTCGCGGCCAACGCGCTGCTGCTGAATTTCCAGACCTTCATGGCGTACGGGCTCGACGGCTTCGCGCATGCGGCCGAAGCGCTCGTCGGCGCGGCGGCCGGCGCGCGCGACCGCACCGCGTTTCGTCAGGCCGTGCGTGTCACGCTGCTGTGGTCCGCGCTCGGCGCGCTGCTGTTTGCGCTCGTCTACTGGGGCGCCGGCGGCTGGATCGTCGCGCGGCTGACCGACCAGGCCGAGATCCGCGCGGTTGCGCTGCGCTACCTGCCGTGGGCGGCGGTCTCGCCGATCGTGTCCGTGTGGGGCTTCCTGCTCGACGGCGTGTTCATCGGCGCGACGCAGACGCAATCGCTGATGCGCGCGATGGTCGTGTCGTTCGCGATCTTCATTGCGGCAACGCTCGCCGCCGTCGGCCCGTTCGGCAATCACGGGTTGTGGTTCGCGCTGCTGCTGTTCATGGTCGCGCGCGGCGCGACGCTCGCGCGCTACCTGCCGGCACTCGCACGGCGCATCGGCGCCGACGCGCCGGCGGCCGGCGCCTGACGGCCGTACCGCACGCCGCCCGCACTCGTCACTGCGCGGGTGAAGCCGCGGGCGCCGGGGCTGCCGGTTGGCCGAGCATCGACGGCGGCGTCATGTCGGTCGGCACGCCGTGATAGTCGGCCGGATCTTGCGGCGGCCCGCGACGGGCCTGGCGGGGATCGCTGGAACAGCCGGCAAGAATGGATGCGGCCAGCACAGCCAGCATGAAACGGGTCATCGTGAAGGCTCCGGAAAACGGCGCGCCCATCGCGCGCCGGGACCGCGCCGAGTCTAGCCGAATTCCGGGTTAGGGGTGGTCCCGCACATGTCCTAGTATGTAGCCATGGCGCTGTGCCGTTGAAAGGAGGCTGCCATGACGTCTGAAGAAATCGCTGGCCTGATCGGCCTGTTCGTGGGCCTGATGGTGCTGGTCGCCCTGTCGTACTTCGAGTCGCGCGAATACAAGCGCAGCCACGGCGGCGAAGGGATGATCCATCACTGGATGGCGGAACACCACCTGCTCGACTGGCGCCGCAAGCACTAGGCGAGCGCCCCGCTGTTGCGGGCCGCGCTGCCCGCGCGGCCGGTTCCCCAACGTGCGCGCACACGCACGGTGGCGGCTGCGCATCGTTCAAATTAACGGGGCCGGATAACCCGCGATTCATCCGAATGACCGAACGCCGTCGCGCGGCGTATTTCCGCGCGACGGCGTTCGTTCGCGTGCGCGCCGTGGCAGGCGCGCCACGCCGCGGTTCGTTCAGCCGAGGAAATGCCGCGCGTAGCGCGCGTTGATGTCCGACAGGCGGAACAAGGTCAGGAAATCCGCGCAGTTGAAGTCGGGATCCCACGCCGGCGCACCGCAGATCTTCGCCCCGAGGCGCAGATAGCCCTTGATCAGCGGCGGCGGCGCGACGACGGTGCCCGTCTGCAGTTCGTCGACCGGCAGTGCCGTGTGCGGGAACGCGCGGTATTCGGGCGCCGTCAGCGAGCTGGCGGGCAACGACTGGTACAGGTTCGCCGCGTAGTGGCCGCCATCGGCCATCGACACGCTCGCGCAGCCGAGCATCGTCTCGTAGCCGTTCTGCATCATGTACGCGCCGAGACCGCCCCACAGCGCCATGATCACGGCACCGCTGCGATAGTCGCTGTGCACGCACGAGCGGCCGACTTCGACCATCTTGCCGCGCAGGTGCGTCAGACGCGACAGGTCGAATTCGCCTTCCGCGTACAGGCGGCCGACCCGCGCGGCCTGGTGCGGCGGCAGCACGCGGTACGTGCCGACCACCTTCAGCGTGTCGAGATCGCGCACCAGCAGGTGGTCGCAATACGCATCGAACGGATCGACGTCGAGACCGGACGGACCGCTGACCTGCGCGCCCATCTCTTCGGCGAACACGGTGTAACGCAGGCGCTGGGCCTCGCGCAGTTCGTCTTCCGTGCGTGCCCAGGCGGCGCGCAGACGGTACTCGGATGTGACGGTTTCAGCAGCGCGCGGCAGGTGACGCCGCGTGGTGTCGAGGGGAAGCGAGGCAAAGGGGAGCGTAGGCGTCGGCAGTTCTCGCATTAGGCTTTCCTGGTCGTAAGGAATAGGACGACATGCCAGCCAATGTAGTAACCGGTCGTTACCGTTCTGTGGCACGACCGTGTCCTTTCAATGACGTGTCGCCAAATTGACTTTAGCAGAAAGCTTGCGAAACCGTATGACCAATGCCCTCGAGCCCCTTCAGACAAGGTCCGGCGTCAATACCGCGCGCAGCACGGCCTGCCGGCTGCCGTCGCGCATGCGGCTCGCGACCCATACGATGCCGCCCTTCTTGATGCTCCAGCTGTCGCCGTTGCCGACGATCAGGTGCGCGGCGACGCTGCCGAGCGTCGGCTGGTGCCCGACGATCACGACCGTCGGCGCGATCCCGTCGGGCCAACCGGCGGCCGTCAGCACGGCGTCGACGCTGGCATCGGGTGCGAGCGCGTCGACCGTCCGGTACTGGTCGGTCAGCGCTTCGACGGTCTGTACGGTGCGGGCCGCCGGGCTCGCGAGGATCACGCTGCTCGATTCGAGCCGGCCGCGCAGCCATTTGGCCATCGCCTGCGCCTCCTTGCGGCCGCGGGCCGTCAACTGGCGTGCGAGGTCGTTTGCCGCGTAGTCTTCGGCTTCGGCGTGGCGCCACAGGATCAGGTTCATCATGATGTCTCTCCATGCGTCGGGGCGAACGATCCGGCTGCGCACACTGCGTGCCGGACGTCATCCTCCGAATTGTCGCCAATCGTGAGCAATTCGTGATGACGCGCGGCCTATGAATAACGTGATTGACCCGGGCCCCGATTAGGCGATAGAATCTTTGGCTCGTCGGAGCGTAGCGCAGCCTGGTAGCGCATCTGATTTGGGATCAGAGGGTCGAAGGTTCGAATCCTTTCGCTCCGACCAAAGGAATCAAGGGGTTACGGTTAAACACCGTAACCCTTTTTTCTTTTTTCGCTCGCCGTTACCGTCGCGTTACTGACCTTACCCGCACATCACTTACTTGGGGCACAAGCGCAGCAACTGCATTGGCAACACGTGCGGGTCATCGTATCTACGAGGCGTTGCTCGACACCGATGAAGGATCAAGGCACTCCAACGTCCCGCGCGAATACTTTCCCCTCTTGATAAAGGCACTCTTGGTCCACGGGGCGTCGTGGGGCGATAAAAGCGGTTTGCTCACCGCACTTGGACCGCATGGGCAAGGCAAACATCATGAACGCACTGATATGGAAGTACATGGTCCAGCGCCATACTACGGATGGACTCCCGATTTTTACAGCGAACCTCCGATTGGGACATGGGCAGCCTTTGAAGGTGCCGGCCTCAGCGGCGTAGGTGGAAATGCGCAAGTTACGAATCGAAAGAAAGTGTTCGTCGTAGTTTCGTCGGTGCGCGTAGGCATGGAGCTCAAGGCCAAGTCTATAGTGCACTATAACGGAAATTACGCACGATGGTTTTCAACCGACGCAAATGCACAAGCGGTTTACAGAAAAACACTCGAATCCATAACGCCACGAATCGTGAATTCATTTCAGTGATCCGACATGAGAATCGTTGATAAAATCGTAACACTCACCCTCCTTCTGTTGATTTCATGCGGCGTCCACGCCTCAGCTGATATCTGCAAAAGCGAATTAAGAGAGTTGGTCGTACCTCCGCTTGAGCACGTTGCAATGAACAAGAAGGACATCCACGCTGATATTGAGGATGTGTCTGATGGGATCTATAGCGTCAGACTGTATGTTGCTGCGGATAGCCCCGACAATCTTGACAAGCAAGTTTCCATCGGCTGGGTGAATTTGGATACAAATTCGATGAAGGCGTTGGATGTGACACGAGACCCTGAACATCCAGACGTACTGAAGGTGAATGAGTCAAAATACCGAAAGTTCATTTCGGATTGTATTCATAAGCCATCGAAAGCAGCTTCGAACTGCGACGAACTCAATAAACAGGCCTCGAAGCTTGCTATTGACATACCTCAATCGCAAAGCGGGATGGCAGTCATTGGAAGCGGTCGCCTTCAGTTCTATTCAGCACCAGATTACACGTGTAAAACCCCAGGAGTTTTTATTTTGACTGGAGAATCCGTCGATGCGTACACTAGCTATCATGGATTCACGTTTGTGGCTTACCAAAATCCGAAGAAAACCAGCCCAGTTCGCGGCTGGGTAAGAAGTAACCGACTGCGATCCAACAGCCTTGGCACTGCCCCGCGGCAACCGGCTGTTAGCGAGACCACCAAATGATGAATCTCATCCGCATCGGTGACGACACCGATCACGGCGGCAAGGTTGAAACCGGCTCAAATACGATGCGTTTCGACGGCCGCTATGTTGCACGGAAGGGTGATCGCGTGTCGTGCCCGCAGCATCCTGACGTGTCGCCTAACCTCATCGAGGAAGGCGACACGTCGATGACGGACGGTGGCGTCCCGATCGCACGGCACGGCCATCGCGCTACGTGTGGCTGCCACCTGATCTCAAGTCTCCTGTGAGCCTGAGATCGAACCGTTGGCACTGTGTCGACAACCGTAATCGGACGTGTATCGAAATCTGCGCATCGCTGATGTGTAGCACCTAATACCCGGCACACTTTTTCCAGGCAAGGTTGTCGGGTAACACATGGTTTGTTATTGGTAACAAGAGCAGTCTTTATGGTACCCGGCAGCGATCGCCTCTCGAAAATTCGTGACTACCTCGCCACGGCGGGATTCACGCTGATGGCCCACTGACCTGCCCCCTTCAATAGGGCCAATGGGCTTCTAGTAAAGTCCTTTTAAACCAGCTCCTGGAAAGCGGCAGGAGCATCCGCGGTCGACCGATGTTTCGCCGCAAACTCTGACGGCGCAAGGTAGTTCAGTGCGCTGTGCGGCCTTTGCTCATTGTAGTCCTGACGCCATGCCGCGATGACAGCCCGAGCGTGCGCGAGCGTCGTGAACCAGTGCTCGTTAAGGCATTCGTCGCGGAACTTGCCGTTGAACGATTCGATGTACGCATTCTGCGTTGGCTGACCTGCTCGCGAGCATCTTTCTCGAGCCAGCCCTCTTCGTTGTGAGTCTTCTCGAGGAAGGCCAATGCCGATGAGAACTCGACCTGGTACGTCGAAAGACCGCCGTTTCCGCCCAAATAGGCGACCCGATGCACGAAGCCGCGGTCCGGCGAACGCTCCTGATATAGGGTCGAATACAACTGTGAGAAACAGTCACGCCGAATCAGCGATTTCCCATTTCGTTGCCGGTCAATGACGTCGAGAACGGGACGGATTTGGGATCAGAGGGTCGAAGGTTCGAATCCTTTCGCTCCGACCACGAGATATACGGCAAGGGTTGCAGGCCATCGCGCTTGCAGCCCTTTTTCGTTTTACGCGCCGCCCACGCCATCATGGGCTGCCCGCACCGCCCCCGCGCACGAAACTTGCGAGAACACGCGATAATGTCCGTGACCAACCCGCAACCGCGCATGAAAAACCACGTTTTCAAGACTGTCCTGCTCGGCGCGCTGTTCACCTTCGGCGCAGCTGGCGTATCCGGCACCGCGTCCGCCAAGTCGCTCGATGCAGCGCTCGACTGCCACTCGAACGGCCACAAGTTCGTCGCGCCGCTGCTCGCGGCCGGCGACATCCAGTCCGAGCCGATGCACGTCGAAGCGAATTCGGTGAACGCATTCCGCACGAACCGTCCGCTGACCGCGTACGGCTTCGGCGTGTACGTCGTGCTCGGCTATCAGGCGAACGACCCGATCTTCCAGCCGGGCGATGGCACGCCGATCGGCGACTGGGCCTACGGCGTCGTCGTGCGCGGCACGAAGAGCGCAGTCGAGCAGGCCGTGCGCAAGGCCGGCAGCGATGCCACCGTCAAGCAGGCATTCCCGTTCCTGACCGCGATCGTGTGCTCGGACTGAGCGTGTCGTAAAGCGGCCGCGGCGTGAGCGTGTCGCGCCGCGGGCGATCGTGCCGCCCGGTTATGCGCCGGTATAAACGACGCGATACGGAATGCCGACCTTCTCCCACTCGGCCGCTTCCTGGCTGAGGCTGTAGTCGGTCAGCGGGTTCTGCTCGACCCACGCGCTCGGCAGGCGCACCTCATACCCGCCCTTCTTCATCTGCGATACGGAAATGTCCGGCAGACCCGCATCGGTCCGGCGCCGGCACAGCAGCGCCGCGAGCCGCAGGCAGAACAGCAGCGGCCATTCGACGTCGCGCGCCTGCGACAACTTGCCGAGCTTGCCCGCATGACCGAGCACGAGCGCGGCGAGGCGCGCCTGGTCGGTGCGCGAGAAGCCCGGCATGTCGGCATTGCTCGCGATGTACGCGGAATGCTTGTGATACGAGCTGTGCGAGATCGACAGGCCGATCTCGTGCAACGCGGCCGCCCAGCCGAGGAACATCCGGCCTTCCTCGCCCTCCTCGCCGTCAGCTTCCTCGAGCTCGTCGTAGAACCGCACCGCGAGCGCACCGATACGCTCGGCCTGTGCGCGATCGACGCCGTAGCGGCGCGTGAAGCCTTCGACGGTCACCGCGCGCATGTCCTCGTGCTGGGTCCGGCCGAGCAGGTCGTACAGCACGCCGAGACGCAGCGCGCCGTCGGTGGTGTCGACATAGTCGACGCCGAGCTCCTCGAACACGGCCAGCATGATCGCGAGCCCGCCGGCGAGCACCGGCACGCGATCGGGCTTCAGCGCGATCAGCTTCAGCCGGTTCACGTTCTCGGCCTTGATCAGCGCGCGCTTCAGGCGTTCGAGACCGCCGCGCGAAATGCCGTGCGTGACGCCGGCATCGTTGAAACCGTTCGCCTCGACGAGCTCCGCGAGCGCACGCGCGGTGCCGGACGAACCGATCGCCTGGTCCCATCCGGCCTTCTTGTACTCGCTGGAAATGATCTGGATCTCGCGCTTGGCCGCGAGTTCGGCCTGCCGCATCGTGTATTCGTCGACGTTGCCGGCCGGAAAGAACGCACGGCTATGGCTGACGCAGCCGATGTAGAGGCTCTCCATCACGATCGGCGTGTAGTGCGAACCGATGATGAATTCGGTCGAGCCGCCGCCGATGTCGACGACGAGCCGCTTGCCGGCGCTCGCCGGCACCGAATGCGCGGCGCCCGCATAGATCAGGCGCGCTTCTTCGCGGCCCGCGATCACTTCGATCGGGAAACCGAGCGCAGCTTCCGCCTCGCCGAGAAATTCGCCCGCATTCTTCGCGACGCGCAGCGTGTTGGTCGCGACTGCGCGCACATGATCGGGATGGAAATCGCGCAGGCGCTCGCCGAACCGCTTGAGCGCCTCCCAGCCACGCTCCTGCGACGCGCGGTCGAGCATCTTGTCGCTCGACAGGCCGGCGGCCAGTCGAACGGGCTCGCGCAGCGCATCGACGGGATAGATCTGGCTGCCCGCCGGCGTTTCCTCGACGCGCCCGACGATCAGCCGGAAGCTGTTCGAGCCGAGATCGACGGCAGCCAGCAAGTGGGGGGATGTAACCATCAGAAGGAGGCTCCGTGCGCGTTCGCCCGCGGCAACCGGTCCGGCGCCGCTGGGCGATCTATCAAAGGCGACATTTTAAGCGTGGAACGCTTGCCGTTGCCACGCTTCACGGGCATGTGCACCGGTAGATTGTATATGGCCGAAACATTTATGAGACGAATCGGTTCAGGCGTAGAATTTCCCGATACAAATACATCACTGTCATCAGCACGTCATCGTACCGTGAGAGTTTCCGAGCGTCCTTTCGAATCATCCCCCGAATCACCGCCTACTCTGCCGATGTCCGTCCGTTATCCGCTTCTCAATCGTGAACTCGGCATCCTCGGCTTCAACGAGCGCGTGCTGGCCCAGGCGGCTGACCCGCAAATCCCGTTGCTCGAGCGGTTGCGCTTCATCTGCATCACGAGCAGCAACCTCGACGAATTCTTCGAAGTCCGGATGGCCGGCCTTCAGGAACAGATGCGCGACAATCCCGGCGCACTGACCCCCGACGGCATGTCGCTGCAGCACGCGTACGATCTCGTCGTCGAGCGCGCGCAGCGGCTCGTGCACCGCCAGTACACGATGCTGCACGAAACCGTGCTGCCGGCGCTCGAGCAGGAAGGCATCTACTTCCATGCGAGCGATTCGTGGAACGACGACCAGCTCGAATGGGCGCGCCGCTACTTCCTCGACGAACTGCTGCCGGTGCTGACGCCGATCGGCCTCGATCCCGCGCACCCGTTCCCGCGCGTGCTGAACAAGAGCCTGAACTTCGTCGTCGAGCTCGAAGGCCGCGACGCGTTCGGCCGCCAGGCGGTGATGGGCATCGTGCAGGCGCCGCGTGCGCTGCCGCGCGTCGTGCGCATGCCGCAGTCGCTGTCGGGCTTCGAGCACGGCTTCGTGCTGCTCAGTTCGTTCATGCAGCGCTTCGTCGGCGAACTGTTCCCGCAACTCGTCGTGAAGAGCTGCAACCAGTTCCGCATCACGCGCAACAGCGAGCTGTTCGTCGACGAAGACGAAATCACCAACCTGCGCGTCGCGCTGCAGGGCGAACTGCCCGCGCGCCACCTCGGCAACGCGGTGCGCCTCGAAGTATCGGCCGACACGCCGCAGCACATCGTGCGGCGCCTGCTCGACGAAAGCCTGCTCGACGACAAGGACTGCTATCGCGTGGCAGGCTCCGTGAACCTCGTGCGGCTGATGCAGATTCCCGATCTCGTCGATCGCCCGGATCTGAAGTTCGCGCCGTTCGTCGCGTCGACTCCGCCGGCGATCGCGAACGCGCCGACGATGTTCGACGCGATCGACGGCGGCGACATCCTGCTGCACCACCCGTACGAAAGCTTCCAGCCGGTGCTCGAACTGCTGCAGCAGGCCGCGAAGGACCCGAGCGTCGTCGCGATCAAGCAGACGATCTACCGCACCGGCACCGATTCGCCGCTGATGGACGCGCTGATGGAAGCCGCGCGCAACGGCAAGGAAGTGACGGTCGTCGTCGAGCTGCTCGCACGCTTCGACGAGGAAACCAACATCAACTGGGCGTCGCAGCTCGAAGCGGTCGGCGCGCATGTCGTGTACGGCGTGGTCGGCCACAAGTGCCACGCGAAGATGATGCTGATCGTGCGGCGCGTCGTGCAGGACGGCAAGGCGATGCTGCGCCGCTACGTGCACCTCGGCACCGGCAACTATCATCCGCGCACCGCGCGCCTCTATACCGACTTCGGGCTGATGACGGCCGACCAGAAGATCTGCGAGGACGTCCACCACGTGTTCCAGCAACTGACCGGGATCGGCGGCGAGCTCACGCTGCACGAGCTGTGGCAGTCGCCGTTCACGCTGCATCCGCGCATCATCGAAGCGATCCAGGCGGAAATCGACAATGCGCGCGCCGGCAAGCGCGCGCGCGTGGTCGCGAAGATGAACGCGCTGCTCGAGCCGTCCGTGATCGCCGCGTTGTACGAAGCGTCGCAGGCCGGCGTGAAGGTCGACCTGATCGTGCGCGGCGTGTGCGCGCTGAAGCCGGGCGTGCCGGGGCTGTCGGAGAACATCACGGTGCGCTCGATCGTCGGCCGCTTCCTCGAACACCACCGCATTTACTATTTCCACGCGGGCGGCGCCGAGGACGTCTATCTGTCGAGCGCCGACTGGATGGACCGCAACCTGTTCCGCCGCGTCGAAGTCGCGTTCCCGATCCGCGAGCGCAAGCTGAAGCGCCGTGTGATCGCCGAAGGGCTGTCGGTGTGCCTCGGCGACAACCAGTCCGCGTGGCAGATGCACAGCGACGGCCACTACCGCCGGCGCCGCGCGGGCAAGACGATCCGCAACGCGCAGCTCGGGCTGCTCGCGAAGTTCTGTTCGTAGGAAACGGGGCGCGTGTCGCGCGCCGTGCGGAAAACAAAAAGCACAGCCCGCGGGCTGTGCTTTTTTCGTTTCAGGCCGGGCGCCGCAGCGCTGCGCTCATGTTGCGACGCTCACGCTTCGAACGTGGCCGGCCGGATCGCGATGATCCGCGATGCCGGGAAGCGCGCGGTGAACGTACTGCCGCGCCCCTCCTCGCTCTGCACGTACAAGTGCGAGTCGTGCCGCTGCAGCACGTGCTTGACGATCGCGAGGCCGAGCCCCGTGCCGCCCGTATCGCGCGAGCGGCTGCGGTCGACGCGGTAGAAGCGCTCGGTCAGCCGCGGCAGGTCGGCGGCCGGAATGCCGAAGCCGCTGTCGGTGACGGAAAACACGCCCTGCGCGCCCTCGCGCCGCCACGACACGACGATCTTGCCGCCGTCCGGCGTATAGCGGATCGCGTTGGTGACGAGATTCGCGAACGCGCTGAACACTTCGGTCTGCGCACCGGTGACGCCGAGCGTCTCGTCGATCGCGAACGCGATCTCGTGATGCCCGTTCGACAGCGTGTGCGCATCTTCCTTCAGATGGTCGAACACGGCACGCATGTCGATCGCATGATCCGTCGGCGGCCGGCTTTCGCCCTCGAGCTTCGCGAGCACCAGCAGATCGGTGACGATGTGCCGCATCCGCGACGCCTGCTGCTCCATCATGTCGAGATAGCGCGCGCGGTCTTCCTCGTTCAGCGGCAGCTCGCGCATCGTCTCGAGAAAGCCCGACAGCACGGTGAGCGGCGTCTTCAGTTCGTGCGACACGTTCGCGACGAAGTCGCGCCGCATCGCGTCGGTCCGTTCGAGCTCGGTGATGTCCTGCGTGAGCAGCAGCTTGCGGTTCTCGCCGTACGGAAACACCTGCACGGCCAGCACGTTCTGCCGCGAGTCGCCCATCCCGCGCATCACGAGCGTTTCGTCGTAATGCTGCGCATTCAGATAGCGGACGAAATCCGGATGCCGCACGAGGTTCGTGATGTGCTGGCGCAGGTCGCGCTTCGCATCGAGGCCGAAGTGCACTTCGGCGATCGCATTGCACCACTCGATCTGGTCGTGATCGTCGAGCATCGCGACGCCGTTCGGCGACGCCTGGATCGCCTGGATGAAACGCGAGTGCTGCTGCTCGACCTGCCGCACCTGCGCGTGCCACTGCTTCGCGAGCTTGTGCAGCCGGTAGTAGATCTCGCCCCAGATGCCCGGCGCGCTCGGCACCTCGCCGTAGACGGGCGCATCGAGCAGACGCCACAGACGTTGCGTATGGAAGGTGCTGAAGAAGCCCTGCGCGACCAGCATCGCGACCGCGAACCCGAGGGCCGCGGCCGGGCCGACGAACACGCCGACCAATACGCTGATCAGCACGAGCAGCACGAGCGACACGAGAAAGCGCGCCCAGATGATGTTCATGATTCAGCGCCCGAGAGAATGAACGGCATGCCGTGGCACACGGCACGTCCGGATACGTTACGCGTGCTTCGCGAGCCGGTAGCCGCTGCCGCGCACGGTTTCGATCATCGCATCGCAGCCGGCCGGTTTCAAGGCCGCGCGCAATCGTTTGATGTGAACGTCGACGGTGCGCTCCTCGACGAACACGTGATCGCCCCACACCTGGTCGAGCAGCTGCGTGCGGCTGTGCACGCGCTCCGGATGCGTCATGAAGAAGTGCAGCAGGCGGAACTCGGTCGGGCCGAGATCGAGCTTGATCTCGCTGCCGTCGCCGTGCGCGGCGACCCGGTGCGTGGCCGGATCGAGGCGCAGCCCGTTGATCGACACGACGTCCTCGGTCAGCTGCGGCGCGCGGCGGCGCAGCACCGCCTTGATGCGCGCCATCAGCTCCTTCGGCGAGAACGGCTTCGTCACGTAGTCGTCCGCGCCGATTTCGAGGCCGAGCACCTTGTCCTGCTCGTCGCCGCGTGCGGTCAACATGATGATCGGGATGTGCTTGGTCCGTTCGTTGTTGCGCAGGTCGCGCGCGAACGCGATACCGGACTTGCCCGGCAGCATCCAGTCGAGCAGCACGAGATCGGGCAGCACATCGCTGATCAGGTTCTGCGCCTGCTCCGCGTTGTACGCGCGGATCGGGCAGTGGCCGGCATGCTGGAGATTCACCGAGATCAGTTCGGAAATCGCGGGCTCATCTTCAACGACGAGAATGTTGCTGGGCATCGGCACCTCTATTCTTCCTGTACGGAGTCGATTAACTGTTGGCTTCGCGATCGAGCGTGTCGCGCGGCTGGTGCCGCACGTCGGTGCCCTTCACGATGTAGATGATGAATTCGGCGATGTTCTTCGCGTGGTCGCCGATCCGCTCGATCGCCTTCGCGATGAACAGGTACTCGAGGCCGACCGAGATCGTGCGCGGATCTTCCTGCATGTACGACACGAGCTTGCGCACGAACGCGCGGAATTCCTGGTCGATTTCCTTGTCGTCCTTGACGATCTGCGCGGCCGCCACCGTATCCAGGCGCGCGAACGCGTCGAGCGCGCGGCGCAGGATCGTCACGGCCATCTCGCCCGACACCTTGATCTCGGCGATGTTGACCGTGCGTGCGGCCGGCTCGTCGATCAGGCGGCGCACGCGCTTCGCGATCTTCTCGGCTTCGTCGCCGGCGCGCTCGAGGTTCGTAATCGTTTTCGAAATCGACATCAGAAGACGCAGGTCGCGCGCGGCCGGCTGTCTCCGCGCGATGATGTTGCCGCATTCCTGGTCGATCTCGACTTCCATCGCGTTCAGCGTTTCCTCGGCCGCGATCACCTTCTCGGCCGTCTCGCGGTCGAATTCGTTCAGCGCATGCATCGCGCCGACGATCTGCGACTCGACGAGCCCGCCCATTTCCAGCACTTTCGACGACACGGCGTTCAGGTCCGCATCGAACTGGCTCGACAGATGTTTATCCGACATGGTTGTTGTTCTCCGTCATCAGCCGAAACGGCCGGTGATGTAGTCTTCCGTTTCCTTGCGCACCGGCTTGATGAAGATCTTTTCGGTTTCGCCGAATTCGATCAGCTCGCCCAGGTACATGTAGGCCGTGAAGTCCGAGCAGCGCGCGGCCTGCTGCATGTTGTGCGTGACGATCACGACCGTGTAGTCGCTCTTCAGCTCCGCGATCAGCTCCTCGATGCGGCCCGTCGAGATCGGGTCGAGCGCCGAGCACGGCTCGTCGAGCAGCAGCACTTCCGGACGGATCGCGATGCCGCGCGCGATGCACAGACGCTGCTGCTGGCCGCCGGACAGCCCGTAGCCGCTCTGGCTCAGCTTGTCCTTCACTTCGTTCCACAGCGCGGCCTTCGTCAGCGCCCATTCGACGCGGTCGTCCATTTCCGAGCGCGTGAGCTTCTCGAACATCTTCACGCCGAACGCGATGTTGTCGTAGATCGACATCGGGAACGGCGTCGGCTTCTGGAACACCATGCCGATCCGCGCGCGCAGCAGCGAGATGTCGCGCTTGGTGGTCAGCAGGTTCTCGCCGTCCATCAGGATTTCGCCTTCGGCGCGCTGCTCCGGATAGAGCGCGAACATCTTGTTGAACGTGCGCAGCAGCGTCGACTTGCCGCAGCCCGACGGGCCGATGAACGCCGTCACCTTCCCTTCCGGAATGCGCAGGTTGATGTTCTTCAGCGCGTGGAACTTGTTGTAGAAGAAATTGAGGTTGTTGACCTCGATCTTCGCGTTCAGCGGCGCCAGCGGACGGCCATGCGCCGCGTCTTGCGTGCCGGCGGGCGCAGCGGTGCGCTCGACGGGATTCAGGTGGCTTTCTGCCATATTCATCGGATTGCTCCGCCGTTACTTTTTCGAGAAGATCGAGCGCGCCAGGATGTTGAGTCCGAGCACCCCGAGCGTGATCAGGAACACGCCCGCCCATGCGAGCGACTGCCATTCGGCGAACGGGCTCATCGCGAACTTGTAGATCGTCACGGGCAGGTTCGCCATCGGCTGGCTCATGTCGACCGAGAAGAACTGGTTCGACAGCGCCGTGAACAGCAGCGGCGCCGTTTCGCCGGCGATCCGCGCGACCGCGAGCAGCACGCCGGTCACGATCCCGCCGACCGACGCGCGCAGCGTGATCTTCAGCACCATGCGCCACTTCGGCGTGCCGAGCGCGACGGCTGCTTCGCGCAATGCGTTCGGCACGAGCTTCAGCATGTTCTCGGTCGTGCGGATCACGATCGGAATCTGCAGCAGCGCGAGCGCGATCACGCCGGCCCAGCCGGAGAAGCGGCCCGACTTCGCGACGACGATCGCGTACACGAACAGGCCGATCACGATCGAAGGCGCAGACAGCAGGATGTCGTTGATGAAGCGGATCGTGCTCGCCAGCAGGTTCTTCTGCCCGTATTCGGCGAGATAGACGCCCGCGAGGATGCCGATCGGCGTGCCGACCAGCGTGCCGAAGCCGCACAGCAGCAGGCTGCCGACGATCGCGTTCGCGAGACCGCCGCCTTCGGTGTTCGGCGCCGGCGTCGATTCGGTGAACAGCTGCAGCGACAGGCCGCCGACACCGAGATGCACGGTCGTGTACAGGATCCACACGAGCCACAGCAGGCCGAATGCCATTGCCGCGAGCGACGCGGTCAGCGCGATCGCGTTGGTCACCTTGCGCTGGCGCTGCAGGCGATTGCGCATCGCGTCGAGCGCGGCGCCGTTCGGCCCCGGGAAATTCATGACGGGCTCGCTCATTTCTTGCCCTCTCCCTTCTCGAGTCGAAGCAGCAGCAGTTTGGAGATCGACAGCACGACGAACGTGATCACGAACAGGATCAGGCCCAGTTCCATCAGCGCGGACGTATGCAGGCCCGGCTGCGCTTCCGCGAATTCGTTCGCGAGCGCCGACGTGATGCTGTTGCCCGGCGCGAACAGCGACACGCTGTCGAGCAGGTTCGTGTTGCCGATCACGAAGGTCACCGCCATCGTTTCGCCGAGCGCGCGGCCGAGGCCGAGCATCACGCCGCCGATCACGCCGGTCTTCGTATAGGGCAGCACGACCTTCCACATCACTTCCCACGTCGTGCAGCCGATCCCGTACGCCGATTCCTTCAGCAGCACCGGCGTGACTTCGAACACGTCGCGCATCACCGAGGCGATGTACGGGATGATCATGATCGCGAGGATCACGCCGGCGGCGAGGATGCCGATGCCGATCGGCGGGCCGGACGTCAGCGGACCGATGATCCACACGTCCTTGAACAGGCGGCCGATCGGTTTCTGGAAGTATTCGGCGAAGATCGGCGCGAACACGAGCAGGCCCCACATGCCGTACACGATCGACGGAATCGCGGCGAGCAGCTCGATCGCGATGCCGAGCGGACGGCGCAGCCACACGGGCGACAGCTCGGTGAGGAACAGCGCGATGCCGAAGCTGACCGGCACCGCGATGACGAGCGCGATCAGCGACGTGACGAGCGTGCCGTAGATCGGCACGACGGCGCCATAGATGTCCGAGTTCGGATCCCACTCGGATTGCCACAGAAAGCCGAGGCCGAACTTCTGGATGGTCGGCATCGACGCAATGATCAGGGAAACGATGATCCCGCCCAGCAGCAGCAGGGTCACGATCGCGGCGAGCCGTGCGAGGCCGCCGAACAGAACGTCGCCGAGACGGCCCGGCGCGCGTTGCGACGCGGCGTCGGCGGACCGGGAAGACGTGTAGGAAATTTCAGACATGGGTGCCTGTCTTGGATCGCCGGGCGCCGTGACGCCCGGCCTTACCGCACACACTGCCCGGCCGGCACGGCCGGGCAGCGAACCGCACTACTGCTTACTCGGCGGCCACCGGCTTGCCCGATGCGTCCGTCACCTTCGTCTTCCACTGCTTGCGGATTTCCGTCTCGACCGACGCCGGCAGCGAGATGTAGTCGAGGCTGTCCGCTGCCTTCTCGCCGTTCTTGAACGCCCAGCTGAAGAACTTCAGCGTTTCGGCGCCCTGCTCCGGCTTGTCCTGCTTCGCGTGCAGCAGCACGAACGTCGCGCCGACGACCGGCCATGCTTCCTTGCCCGGCTGGTTCGTCAGGATCTGGTAGAACGACTTCGTCCAGTTCGCGCCCGCGGCAGCGGCCTTGAACGTTTCGGTCTTCGGCTCGACCACCGTGCCCGTCGAGTTCTTCAGCGCCGTGTAGACCATGTTGTTCTTCTTCGCGTACGCCCATTCGACGTAGCCGATCGCGCCCGGCAGGCGCTGCACGAACGCCGCGACGCCGTCGTTGCCCTTGCCGCCCGTGCCCGTCGGCCAGTTGACCGTCGTGCCTTCGCCGATCTTCGACTTCCACTCGTCGTTGACCTTCGACAGGTAGTTCGTCCAGATGAAGCTCGTGCCCGAGCCGTCGGCGCGGCGAACGACCGCGATGTCCGTATCCGGCAGCTTGACCTTCGGGTTCAGCGCGGCGATCGCCGGGTCGTTCCACTTCTTGATCTTGCCGAGGTAGATGTCGCCGAGCACCGGGCCCGACAGCGTCAGTTCGCCGGCCTTCACGCCCGGCACGTTGACGACCGGCACCACGCCGCCGACCACCGTCGGGAACTGGAACAGGCCTTCCTTCGCGAGTTCGTCGTCCTTCAGCGGAGCGTCCGAACCGGCAAAATCGACCGTCTTCGCGTTGATCTGCTTCAGGCCGCCCGACGAACCGATACCCTGGTAGTTCACCTTCGCGCCGCCGGCCTGCTGGTAGTCAGCAGCCCATTTCGTATAGATCGGCATGGCGAACGTGCTGCCTGCGCCCGTGATGTCGGCAGCTTGAGCGGCGACGGCGAAAAGCGCGCCAGCCAGGCCGGCAATCGCGGTTTGCATCAATTTCATGAGACCTCCAGTGTGTGAGCGGATGACTACGGCACCGCGAAGGTTAGGGGCTGCTCATGACGATAATGTGACAATCGATGAAACTGGCGTGACAGTAACATGACTGGTTGAAAGGGTGTATCGGGCCCCGCGCGGGCCGCCGCGCCGGCATGGCGCGGCGCGGATGACGGCAAGAATTGCCGGTCGGGGCACGAATTCGCCGCTGGCCGCGGATGCCGGACGAAGCGTAGCGAAGGCGCCGGTGCCGGCGAGCCCGGCGCCGGACATCGCGGTTCCGGGGTCGGACGGGCTTTCTCCTTCATACGAATATCTGCGCGGAAACCACCCTCTGATTAATAGCGCAAACCTTTGCGTATGAAGAATGACGGCGCCCGCAGGCGCCGCTATCGCGATTCGACGAAGAACGGCGCGCACGCGATCGAACCGTCGCGGGCGCGCCGTCCATCGGGTCGGTCAGGCCGTCGCGACGCGCACCGCTTCGGCGATCGCTTCCGCATGGCGGGTCGCGTCGGCCGCATGCTGCGCCTCGACCATCACGCGCAGCACCGGCTCGGTGCCCGACGCGCGGATCAGCACGCGGCCGCGGTCGGCGAGCGCGCTTTCGGCCGCGTCGATCGCCGCGCGAATGGAGGCGCTGCCCTTCCAGTCGGCGCCCGGCTTCATCCGCACGTTGATCAGCTTCTGCGGGAACAGCGCGACGCCGTCGAGCATCTGCGCGAGCGTGCGGCCGCTGCGCTTGAGCGCGGCGAGCACGAGCAGCGCCGACACGATGCCGTCGCCGGTCGAATGGCGGTCGAGCGACAGGATATGGCCCGAACCTTCCGCGCCGAGCTGCCAGCCGCGCTCGCGCAACTGTTCGAGCACGTAGCGATCGCCGACCGCCGCGCGCACGAATTCCACGCCCTCGCGCTGCAGCGCGACCTCGACCGCGAGGTTCGTCATCAGCGTGCCGACCGCGCCGTCGACCTTGCCGTCCGTCGCGATCCGGTCCTTCACGAGCACGTACAGCAGCTCGTCGCCGTTGAACAGCCGCCCCGTCGAATCGACGACCTGCAGACGGTCCGCATCGCCGTCGAGCGCGATGCCGAGATCCGCGTGGTTCGCACGCACCGCGCGCATCAGCGCGTCCGGCGCCGTCGCGCCGACGCCGTCGTTGATGTTGAAGCCGTTCGGCGCGACGCCGATCGGGATCACGTCCGCGCCGAGCTCGTGGAACACGTGCGGCGCGATCTGGTATGCAGCGCCGTGCGCGCAGTCGATCACGAGCTTCAGCCCGCGCAGGTCGTACGCGGCCGGGAACGTGCTCTTGCAGAACTCGATGTAGCGGCCGGCCGCGTCGTCGAGGCGGCGCGCCTTGCCGAGCCGGTCCGACGACGCGCATTCGAGCGGCTTGTCGAGCCACGCTTCGATCGCGGCTTCGGTATCGTCGGGCAGCTTGTTGCCGTCGGCGGAGAAGAACTTGATCCCGTTGTCCTGATACGGATTGTGCGACGCGCTGATCACGACGCCGGCCGACAGGCGCAGCGCGCGCGTCAGGTACGCGACGCCCGGCGTCGGCATCGGGCCGGCGAGCATCACGTCGACGCCTGCCGCCGAGAAGCCGGCTTCGAGCGCGGCCTCGAGCATGTAGCCGGACACGCGCGTGTCCTTGCCGATCAGCACCGTCGGACGCGCACCCGCCGCGACGTCGGCCGTGCCGGCCAGTACCTTGCCGGCTGCATAGCCGAGACGCAACACGAAATCAGGCGTGATGGGGCCCTCGCCCACCGTGCCGCGAATGCCGTCCGTGCCGAAATATCGACGTCCCATGGCGAACTTTCCTCCTTCGTCTTTCTGACTTGCTTATCGTTGCCGCGCGGCTTCGCGCACGGCATTCCATACTTTCAGCGCATCGACCGTCGCCGCGACGTCGTGCACGCGCACGATCGCGGCGCCGCGCGCGACCGCGCACAACGCGGCCGCCACGCTCGCCGCGACGCGTTCCATCGGCGGCTTGCCGCCGATCACCGCGCCGAGCATCGACTTGCGCGACATGCCCGCGAGAATCGGATACGCACGCCCGTCGGGGCGCGCGGGTGCCGTGTCCGGCAACGCGGCCAGCAGCGCGTAATTGTCGTCGACCACCGCCTTGCCGAAGCCGAAGCCCGGATCGACGCAGATCCGCTCCGGGGCGACGCCCGCGTCGCGCAGTGCCTGCGCACGCTCCGCGAGAAAATCGCGCACGTCGGTCACGACGTCGCCGTAGTCGGGCTCGCCGACCTGCATCGTCTGCGGCTCGCCGAGCATGTGCATCGCGCACAGCCCGCTGTTGCCGTCGCGCACGGCGTCGATCGCACCCGGCTGGCGGAACCCCCAGATGTCGTTGATCAGGTCCGCGCCGGCGGCGAGCGCCGCGCGCATCACGGCCGGCTTGTACGTGTCGATCGACAGCGGCACGTCCAGCGGCCGTAGTGCTTCCACGAGCGGGATCACGCGCGCGAGCTCCTCGTCGAGCGGCACGGGCGGCGCACCGGGGCGCGTCGACTCGCCGCCGATGTCGATCAGGTCGACGCCTTCGGTAATCATCCGCTCGGCCTGGCGCAGCGCATCGTCGCGCGCGAGGAAGCGGCCGCCGTCGGAAAACGAATCGGGCGTCGCGTTGAGAATGCCCATCACGAGCGGGCGTTCGAACGTCAGCGAGAAGCGGCCGCACTGGAGCGGCGCGGGGGTGTACGCGGAAACAGCGGAATCGGACACGGGCGGGAGGCGGTGATGAATGCAAAACGGGCCGGTGTGAAGCCACACCAGCCCGTGAACGGTGCTACAGCGGAGGTCAGGCCGGCGAAGCGGGCGCCGGCGCGTTGCCGGGCTTCACTTCGGCGGCCGTGCCGCCGCCGGACGAATCGCCGCCGACGGCCGGCGAGCTCTTCGGCGAGCGCGGCGGACGCCCTTCCATGATGTCGTTGATCTGATCGGCGTCGATCGTCTCCCACTCCATCAGTGCGGCCGTCATCGCTTCGACCTTGTCGCGGTTCTCTTCGAGCAGGCGGCGCGCAAGGCCGTACTGTTCGTCGAGCACGCGGCGGATTTCGCCGTCGACCTTCTGCTGCGTCGCTTCCGAGATCGTGCGCGTGAAGCCGCGGCCGAACGGACCGTTGTCGCTCTCGTCGTCGACGTAGACCATCGGCCCGAGCGCGTCGGTCATGCCGAAGCGGGCCACCATCGCGCGCGCCGTCTGCGTCGCCTTGTTGAAGTCGTCCGACGCGCCGGTGCTGATCAGGTTCAGGAACAGCTCCTCGGCCACGCGGCCGCCGAACAGGATCGCCAGGCGGTCGAGCAGGTAGTCCTTCGAGTACGTCTCGTTGTCATGCTCCGGCAGCTGCCACGTGACGCCCAGCGCGCGACCGCGCGGGATGATCGTGACCTTGTGCACCGGGTCGGCCTTCGGCAGCAGCTTCGCGATCACCGCGTGGCCCGACTCGTGGTAAGCCGTCGCGCGCTTCGCTTCCTCGCGGATCACCGCCGACTTGCGCTCCGGACCCATGAAGATCTTGTCCTTCGCGTCCTCGAAATCCTGCATCTCGACGATGCGCTTGCCGCGGCGGGCGGCGAACAGCGCCGCCTCGTTCACGAGGTTCGCGAGATCGGCGCCCGAGAAGCCCGGCGTGCCGCGCGCGATGACCGCCGCGTCGACGTCGTTCGCGATCGGCACCTTGCGCAGGTGCACGCGCATGATCTGCTCGCGGCCGCGGATGTCCGGCAGGCCGACGTAGACCTGGCGGTCGAAACGGCCCGGACGCAGCAGCGCCTTGTCGAGCACGTCGGAACGGTTGGTCGCGGCGATCACGATCACGCCCGAGTTCGCTTCGAAGCCGTCCATTTCGACGAGCATCTGGTTCAGCGTCTGCTCGCGCTCGTCGTTGCCGCCGCCCATGCCGGCGCCGCGATGGCGGCCGACCGCGTCGATTTCGTCGATGAACACGATGCACGGTGCGTGCTTCTTCGCCTGCTCGAACATGTCGCGCACGCGGGCCGCACCGACGCCGACGAACATTTCGACGAAGTCCGAACCCGAGATGCTGAAGAACGGCACCTTCGCTTCGCCGGCGATCGCGCGCGCGAGCAGCGTCTTGCCGGTACCCGGAGGGCCGACGAGCAGCACGCCGCGCGGAATGCGACCGCCCAGCTTCTGGAATTTCTGCGGGTCGCGCAGGAAGTCGACGAGCTCGGACACTTCTTCCTTCGCTTCGTCGCAGCCCGCGACGTCGGAGAAGTTGACCGCGTTGTTGTTCTCGTCGATCAGCCGCGCGCGCGATTTCCCGAACGAGAATGCGCCGCCTTTGCCGCCTCCCTGCATCTGCCTCATCATGTAGAACCAGAACACGATGATCAGGATCGTCGGCCCGAGGTAGTACAGCGCGGACATCAGCGCGTTCGGCTCGTCGTCGGCCTTGCCGCTGACCTGCACGCCGTACTTCATCAGATCGCCGACCATCCAGATGTCGCCGGGCGACACGATCTGGTATTTCTGGCCATCAGCCGGAGTGACGGTGAGGTTGCGCCCCTGCACGACGACGTTCTTGACCTTGCCGTTCTTGGCGTCGTCCATGAACTGCGAATAGGACACACCTTCCTGGACGCGGGGCTTGTCGAACTGCTTGAACACCGTAAACAGCACCAGTGCGATCACCAGCCACACTGCTGCCTTCGAAAACATATTGTTGTTCAAAGCACCACTCCTTCACTCGTAGACGAGCGCCTACATTTTCCTTGCGGCGCTCCTCGGTCATTCTAATCCAGTCCGACCACCCCCGCCATAAGCATTGACAACCGCCGCGATAGCGCTTCGCTTGTCTGGCAAGGGCCGGAGCCCGTTTGCGGCATCGCGCTCCGCGTCACCGCGGATGCTTCAGCTGCCGACCCAAAATGAACGTTTCGGACGATTTGTCGCGGGACGCCTTGGGTTTGCGTGGTGCGACGACCTTAAACTGCTGTTTGAACTTTTCGACGATCTGGCTGTAGCCGCTGCCATGGAAACACTTCACCAGCAGCGCGCCGTCCGGTTTCAGGTGATTCTGCGAGAACTCGAGCGCCAGATCGCAGATGTGCTCGATGCGCGCGGCGTCTGCCGACGCCACCCCGGACAGGTTGGGGGCCATGTCGGAAATAACAAGATCCACCGGACGGCCTTCGAGCACGTCCTCGAGCTGGTGCAGCACGTCGTCCTCGCGGAAGTCGCCCTGCAGGAAATGGACGTCGGCGATCGGCTCCATCGGCAGGATGTCGAGCGCAATGATCGTTCCGTCGATGCCGCCTTCGCGCTGCGTGTCGCGCTTCTTGCCCTGCGCGAGCTTGTTGCGGGCATACTGGCTCCAGCTGCCGGGGGCCGCGCCGAGGTCGACGATCACCTGGCCCGGACGGATCAGCTTGTCCTGCTCGTCGATTTCCTTCAGCTTGTACGCGGCACGCGCGCGATAGCCCTCCCGCTGCGCCATTTTGACGTACGGGTCGTTGATGTGGTCGTGCAGCCAGTGCTGGTTAAAGCGGTTTTTTGCCATTCGAGAGAGAGATTGCTGCTATTTGCTTCGTGAAGCCGTGCTTTTGGCGGATAATACGCGTCTTCTTCGCGCGGCTGCGGCCCCTTTTGAGGCCCAAGCCGCGATTTTACGTGGTTTCGGCGCGCGGCTGACGCGGTAACTTCCCGCGATTCGCTTCTGACGCAGCGCGCCCCTATTTAGATTTCGACATTTCCATGCCCGCCCTTTCGCTTTCCCCCGCCGAGCGCTCCGCGCTGCGTTCCCAGGCCCATGCGCTCAAGCCCGTCGTGCTGATCGGCGCCGAAGGGCTCACCGACGCCGTGCTGAAGGAAATCAAGGTGCACCTCGCCGCGCACCAGCTGATCAAGATCCGCGTGTTCGGCGACGAACGCGACGAGCGCGTCGCGATTTACGACGAGATCTGCGACCGCCTGAACGCGGCGCCGATCCAGCACATCGGCAAGCTGCTGGTGATCTGGAAGCCAGAGGCGCCCGCGGCGGCCCCGGCCCGCGGCCGCCGTGCAGGCGCGCTGCCGAGTGCGGCCGAAGCCGCCGACGACCGCAAAGGCCGTGCACCGCGCACGGTGAAGGTCATCAAGGTATCGCCGAACGCGAGCCCCGTGCGCCGCCCGAAGCCCGTCAAGGTCACCGTGCGCGGCAACGAGCGCGTGACCGCGGGCGGGACCGTGAAGCGCGCGAAAAAGCGTCAGGCCAGCACGAAGCGGCCGCACCAGGACAAGTAAGCCTGCGCGCGCGGTACGGGGCAGCCCGTGCCGCGCGGCCCGTGCGACGCTCAGGCCGCGCAGGCCATTCAGGCGTCGCGTGCCGGCAGACGCCAGATCAGCATCAGCCCCAGCACGCTCTCGACGAGGTAGAACAGGCTCGAGACGCCGTGCAGCATCCCGAAGCGGCTCGCATACGGCGAGTTCGCGATATCGGTGCCCGCTTCCATCGCGGCCACCCGCAGCGCGTTCATGAACGGCTGCAGCGCAAAATATCCGACCAGCACGCACGCGACCATCGCGGCAACGATCCAGCGCACGCGCCGGTAATCGCCGCCGCCGCGCCGCACCTGCTGGTTCGACAGCGCGAGCAGCAGCACGCCGCACACGACACCGAGGATCGCCTCGATGCGAAACAGCTGGGCGGCGACCGAACCGGCCGTCATCCGCTCCAGCGTCTTGAACAGCACGGGCGCGACCGCATACCCGATCGTCAGCAGGCTGCCGACCCACACGGCCGACAGCAGACGGAACACGCGATGCGGCATCACGTCGCCCCGCTTCAGATGTAGCTGACCGAGATGATTTCGTATTCGCGCACGCCGCTCGGCGCCTGCACGGCCGCGACGTCGCCTTCGGACTTGCCGATCAGCGCACGCGCGATCGGCGAGCTGACCGAGATCAGGCCGTGATCGATGTCGGCTTCGTCGTCGCCGACGATCTGGTACTTGACGGTGTCGCCCGACTCGAGATCCTCGAGTTCGACCGTCGCGGCGAACACCACGCGGCCATCGGCATCGAGCACGGTCGGATCGATGATCTGCGCGGCGGACAGCTTCGATTCGAGTTCCGCGATGCGGCCCTCGATAAAGCCCTGCTTTTCCTTCGCTGCGTCGTATTCGGCGTTTTCGGACAGATCGCCCTGTGCGCGGGCCTCCGCGATCGCGTTGATCACGGCCGGCCGCTCGACGGACTTGAGGCGCTGCAATTCATCGCGCAGTTGTTCTGCGCCACGCTTTGTCAACGGAATGGTGCTCATAAACGGCTCAATCGCTAAAAACGGCTTTAAAAAAAATCACCGCGATTAAGCGCGTTTCCGGCGGACCGGAAACACCGCTTAACCGCGGCACGTGTTGCTTCGACAGGTAACTGACTGCTTAGTTTAGGCGAGCGTGAAGACCTTGTAAATCATAGACTTCCAGATCCTTCAGATAGCGCAAGCCCTCGACGGCCGCGCGCGCGCCCGACATCGTCGTGTAGTACGTGACCTTGTGCGCCTGCGCGCTCATGCGGATCGAACGCGAGTCGGCGATCGCCTGGCGCGTCTCGTCGACCGTCGTGAATACGAGTGCGATCTCGCCGTTCTTGATCATGTCGACGATGTGCGGACGGCCGTCCTTCACCTTGTTCACGACCTTCACCGGCACGCCGGCCGCTTCGATCGCGGCAGCGGTGCCCTTGGTCGCGACGATCGGGTAGCCGAGGTCGTGCAGCATGCGCGCGACTTCGACCGCCTTCGGCTTGTCGGCATCCATCACGGTCAGCAGCACCGTGCCCGACTCCGGCAGGCGCGAACCGGCCGCGAGCTGCGACTTGAACAGCGCTTCGCCGAACGTGCGGCCGACGCCCATCACCTCGCCGGTCGAACGCATTTCAGGCCCGAGGACCGGATCGACCGTCGGGAACTTGACGAACGGGAACACCGCTTCCTTCACGCTGAAGTACGGCGGCTCGACTTCCTTCGTCACGCCCTGCTGCGCGAGCTTCTGGCCGACCATCGCGCGCGCCGCGATCTTCGCGAGCGGCAAGCTGGTCGCCTTCGACACGTACGGCACCGTGCGCGACGCGCGCGGGTTCACTTCGAGCACGTAGATGATGTCCTGCTTCGAACCGTCCGCCTGCGGCACCTGCTGGATCGCGAACTGCACGTTCATCAGGCCGACCACGTTCAGCGCCTTGGCCATCGCGCCCGTCTGGCGCTTCAGCTCGGCCACGGTTTCCTTCGACAGCGAGTACGGCGGCAGCGAGCATGCCGAGTCGCCCGAGTGGACGCCCGCCTGCTCGATGTGCTCCATCACGCCGCCGATGAACACCGCGTCGCCGTCGCAGATGCAGTCGACGTCGCATTCGATCGCGTCGTTCAGGAAGCGGTCGAGCAGCACCGGCGAATCGTTCGACACCTTCACGGCCTCGCGCATGTAGCGCTCGAGGTCGCGCGGCTCGTGGACGATTTCCATCGCGCGGCCGCCCAGCACGTACGACGGGCGCACGACGAGCGGATAGCCGATTTCGGCCGCCAGCGCGAGCGCTTCTTCTTCGGCGCGTGCGGTACGGTTCGGCGGCTGGCGCAGGCCGAGGTCCTGCAGCAGCTTCTGGAAGCGTTCGCGGTCTTCGGCCGCGTCGATCATGTCCGGCGACGTGCCGACGATCGGCACGCCGTGCGCCTCGAGGTCGAGTGCGAGCTTCAGCGGCGTCTGGCCGCCGTACTGGACGATCACGCCGGCCGGCTTTTCCTTGTCGACGATCTCGAGCACGTCTTCGAGCGTCAGCGGCTCGAAGTACAGGCGGTCGGACGTGTCGTAGTCGGTCGACACCGTTTCCGGGTTGCAGTTGACCATGATCGTTTCATAGCCGTCCTCGCGCATCGCGAGTGCGGCATGCACGCAGCAATAGTCGAACTCGATGCCCTGGCCGATCCGGTTCGGGCCGCCGCCCAGCACCATGATCTTCTTGTTGGTGGTCGGTTGCGCCTCGCACTCTTCCTCGTAGGTCGAGTACATGTACGCCGTCTTGGTCGCGAATTCGGCCGCGCACGTGTCGACGCGCTTGTAGACCGGACGCACGTTCAGTTCGACGCGGCGCTTGCGGACGTCTTCCGGCGTCGCGCCGAGCAGCTTCGCGAGGCGGCGGTCGGAGAAGCCGCTCTGCTTCAGGAAGCGCAGCTCGTCGAACGTCAGCGACGCGAGCGTGCGGCCCGACAGCGCCTTCTCCTTCAGGATGATCTGCTCGATCTGCGCGAGGAACCACGGATCGATCGCGGTTTCCGCGAAGATCTCTTCGGCCGTCATGCCGATGCGGAACGCATCGCCGACGTACCAGATGCGGTCCGGGCCCGGCTCGTGGATCTCGATCGCGATCTCGTCGCGGTCGGTCGACTTCTCGTCGAGACCGTCGACGCCGACTTCGAGGCCGCGCAGCGCCTTCTGGAACGATTCCTGGAACGTGCGGCCGATCGCCATCACTTCGCCGACCGACTTCATCTGCGTGGTCAGGCGCGAATCGGCTTCGCGGAACTTCTCGAATGCGAAACGCGGGATCTTCGTGACGACGTAGTCGATCGTCGGCTCGAACGACGCCGGCGTCTGGCCGCCGGTGATTTCGTTCTTCAGCTCGTCGAGCGTGTAGCCGACCGCCAGCTTCGCCGCGACCTTCGCGATCGGGAAGCCGGTCGCCTTCGACGCGAGCGCCGACGAACGCGACACGCGCGGGTTCATTTCGATGACGACCATGCGGCCGTCCTTCGGGTTGATCGAGAACTGCACGTTCGAGCCGCCGGTGTCGACGCCGATCTCGCGCAGCACCGCGAGCGATGCGTTACGCAGAATCTGGTATTCCTTGTCGGTCAGCGTCTGCGCCGGTGCGACCGTGATCGAGTCGCCGGTGTGCACGCCCATCGGGTCGAGGTTTTCGATCGAGCACACGATGATGCAGTTGTCGGCGCGGTCGCGCACGACTTCCATCTCGTATTCCTTCCAGCCGAGCAGCGATTCCTCGATCAGCAGTTCGCGCGTCGGCGACAGGTCGAGGCCGCGCTTGCAGATCTCTTCGAACTCTTCGCGGTTGTACGCGATGCCGCCGCCCGAGCCGCCGAGCGTGAACGACGGACGGATCACGACCGGGTAGCCGCTGCCGCCGGTGGCCGCCATGATCTCGGCGTGCACCTTGGTCGCTTCTTCCATCGAGTGCGCGATGCCCGACTTCGCGGAGCCGAGACCGATCTTGGTCATCGCGTCCTTGAACTTCTGGCGGTCTTCCGCCTTGTCGATCGCTTCCGGCGACGCGCCGATCAGCTCGACGCCGAACTTCTCGAGCACGCCGTGGTGGTGCAGGTCGAGCGCGCAGTTCAGCGCGGTCTGGCCGCCCATCGTCGGCAGGATCGCGTCCGGGCGCTCCTTCTCGATGATGCGCGCGACGACTTCCCACGTGATCGGCTCGATGTACGTGACGTCGGCCGTGTTCGGGTCGGTCATGATCGTTGCCGGGTTGCTGTTCACGAGGACGACCTTGTAGCCCTCTTCACGCAGCGCCTTGCAAGCCTGCGCGCCCGAATAGTCGAACTCGCAAGCCTGGCCGATGATGATCGGGCCGGCGCCGATGATGAGGATGCTTTTGATGTCTGTGCGTTTTGGCATGGCTTGTGAATTCAGTAAGTAATCTTTGTCGTGGCGTTGTCGTGGGTCGGCCGGCCGCGCTCAGCTCATGGTGGCGAGCGCGAGCTTCACCGAGAAACCGATGAACAGGCCGCCCACGCTGCTCGCCGCGCCCGCCGCGAGCTTGCGCCGGCGGCGGAAATGCTCGGCGAGCCGCGCGCCCGCGAAGATCAGCGTGCTCAGGTACAGGAAGCTCGCGCCTTGCGCGATCGCCCCGAGCACGGCGAACGACAGCGCGGGATGCGGAAATGCCGGGTCGACGAACTGGATGAAGAACGAGATGAAGAACAGGATCGCCTTCGGATTCAGGAGGCTCACGATCAGCGCTTTCCGGAACGGCTTGTCGAAAGACCGTTCGCCGTCGACCGCCTGCGGCGCATCGACCGGCGCGTTGCCGCGCGCGCGCAGCTTGCGCCACGCGCTGCGCAGCATCCCGGTGCCGATGTACAGCAGGTACGCGGCGCCGCCGTACTTGACGACGGAGAACAGCAGCGGGTTCGCCTTCAGCAGCGACGCGACGCCCGCGGCGGACAGCACCATCAGCACCGTGTCGCCGACGAACACGCCGCAGGCCGCACGATAGCCGGCCTTCACGCCGCGCTGCGCGGCGAGCGACAGCACGTACATCGAGTTCGGCCCCGGCAGCAGGATGATGAAGATCACGCCGAACACGTAGGTCCAGATATCCGTGATGCCGAGTGCGTGGCCGAACATGATGCGAATCTCCCGTTCTTCGATGGCGTCGGTTGCGTCAGGCGGTGCGCTGCTTCGCCGCGTCCATCAGTGCGGTGAAACGGTCGAACAGATAGCCGATGTCGTGCGGGCCGGGCGACGCTTCCGGGTGGCCCTGGAAGCAGAATGCCGGCTTGTCGGTCAACTCGAAACCCTGCAGCGTGCCGTCGAACAGCGACACGTGCGTCACGCGCGCGTTGGCCGGCAGCGAGTCCGCATCGACCGCGAAGCCGTGGTTCTGCGACGTGATCACCACGCGGCCGTCGCCGAGATCCTTCACCGGATGGTTCGCGCCGTGGTGGCCCGTCTTCATCTTCAGCGTCTTCGCGCCGACCGCGAGGCCCATGATCTGGTGGCCGAGGCAGATGCCGAAGGTCGGCACGCCGCGCTCGATGAATTCCCTCGTCGCCGCGATCGCGTAGTCGCACGGCTCCGGGTCGCCGGGGCCGTTCGACAGGAAGATGCCGTCCGGATTCAGCGCGAGCGCGTCGGCCGCGCTCGCCTCGGCCGGCAGCACCGTCACGTGGCAGCCGCGCTCCGCGAGCATGCGCAGGATGTTGTACTTGACACCGAAGTCATACGCGACGACGCGGTACTTCGGCGCTTCCTGCATCCCGTAGCCGCCTTCGAGGCGCCATTCGGTCTGCTTCCACTCGAACGGCTTCGTGGTCGACACGACCTTCGCGAGGTCCATGCCCGCGAGGCCCGGGAACGAGCGCGCGAGTTCGATCGCCTTCTCCGCGTCGTCCGAACCGGCCAGGATGCAGCCGTTCTGCGCGCCCTTGTCGCGCAGGATACGGGTCAGCTTGCGGGTGTCGATGCCGGCGATCGCGACGACGCCTTCGTCGCGCAGGTAATCGCCGAGCGTGCGGTCCATGCGGAAGTTCGATGCGAGCGTGGGCAGATCACGGATGATCAGGCCGGCGGCATGGACTTTCGTGGCTTCGACATCTTCGGCGTTCACGCCGTAGTTGCCGATATGCGGGTAGGTGAGCGTGACGATCTGACGCGCGTAGCTCGGATCAGTCAGGATTTCCTGATAGCCGGTAATCGCGGTGTTGAACACGACTTCACCGATCGTATGGCCTTCGGCCCCGATCGAATAACCACGAAAGACCGTGCCGTCGGCGAGTGCAAGCAAGGCGGGAGAAAAAGACGGCAACACGGGAGGCTCCTTGGGGAACACCCTGCTGCCGACCTGTTTACCCTGCCGCGCGAGCGCCGCGCTGCGTAGGCGCGCGGAGTCGCTAGCTGGACGCGACCTGCGGTGTCGGCGCGCGAACCCGGCGCGTGGCGCACGAGGCTTCGCGGCATCGCCCGACAGGCGGCGTGCGGCGGATGAACGGGATGAGTAAGGTAGGCGCTAGGGTGCGAGGTTGATCAGCACAAACTTTCAAATTATAGCCCGAAAATGGCCTTATCTTCAATCGATATGGCCGTCCGCTCGCGCATGCGGTGCGCGCGGCGCGCTGACAACCTTGCGCGGCATGCGTGGCTGCGGCCCCGTTTCCGCAGCCGCCCTGTCCGTCAGCGTACCGCCGGATCGGCGTGCTTGCCAGCACCGCGCGCGGGCCACACGTACCAGACCGCGCTCGCGAACTGCAGCGCGAGCAGCACGCGCCACGCGGTGACGTGCGCGGCGACCGGGTAACGACCGTCGACGGCCGGCCAGTGCGACAGCACCGCGCCGATACCGATCTGGAACGCAAAGATCAGCACGAAGATCACGAGCGTGAGCGTCGTATTCGCGCGGCCGATCAGTTGGACCGGAAAGTGGCCGGCCAGCACCGCGTAGGTGAGGATCCCGACGCCGCCGAACATCCCGTAGGCGGCCCACAGCACCGCCGGCGGCAGCGGCACGCGCATGACGATCGCCGCTTGCGTGAGAACGAACAGCGCCATGCCGACGCCGCAGAATGCCTGTACGGACACGCCGCGCCGCTCGAGCACGCGCGCCGCCGCGCCGAAGCCGACGCAGCCGGCCATCATCGCGAAGCCGAGCACCGACACGAGCCGCGCGGCGTGCTGCGCATCGAAGCCCGCGACGTCGCGCAGGTACGGCCCGACCCACAGCGACTGCATCGCGTAGAACACGCCCTGCGTGACGACCGAGAACGACGAGATCTTCCAGAATGCGCGGCTGCCCAGGATGTGCCACGTGCCCTTGAACTGGCTGACGAGCCCGCCCTGGTGGCGCGGCTGCTCGGCTTCCGGTGCGCCGAAGGCGATCGCGGCCGCGACGACGATCGTCAGCACCGCGAGGCCGCCGCAGATCGCGCGCCAGCTCGTCACGCCGAGCAGCCAGGTCAGCGGCGAGCCGACCGCGACGCCGCCGAGGCCGCCGACGGCCATCACGAGACCGTTGACGAGCGGCAGCCGGCCGACCGGGAAATGCTGCGCGAGCGCCTTGAACGCGGCGCCGAGGCACACCGACACGCCGACGCCGATCAGCAGCCGGCCGACCATCATCGTGCCGAGATCGTGCGCGACGCCGAACACCGCGGCGCCGGCCGCCGCGAACAGCAGCATCCCGCCCGTCACGCGGCGCGGACCGAAATGGTCGAGCAGCACGCCGGCCGGAATCTGCGCGCCGGCGAAGCCGAGGAAATACAGACTCGTGAGCAGCCCGAGATCGGCGGCCGACAGCCCGAGTTCGTGCGTGACGAACGGCGCGAAACCGAGATTGACGCCGCGGAACACGTACGACACGAAATATCCGATCGCAAACAGCGCTAGCACCCTCACCTGCACCGACGACATCGCCTCTCCTCGTTATCCCGGGCTGCGGGAAGCCGCGGCCCGCTGCCGCGCAGAAACGAAAACGCCGTCACCTCGGTGACGGCGTTGCTGCGCGTTTCGTCGGATGATAACGCAATCGCGCGGCCTGCACTGGCCGCCGCGCCGCGATCGCGACCGCGCCGGTTCGTTACTTCTTCTTGCCCTTGTGCGTAGCGGCCTTCGGCGCAGCCTTCGCCGGCGCCGCCTTCGCGGGAGCCGCCTTTGTCGAGCGCGCCGCCGGCTTCGCGACAGCGTGCTTCCCGCCGCGCGACTTGCCGCCGACGGACAGGCTCGCACGCTCGATGTGCGCGCCGCCGGTCGACGTCGCGATCCGCTCCGGGCCGGGCTCGGCCGGCACCGCACGGCCGACCGGCACGTGCAGCACGAGCGCCTGGCCCGGCATCACCATATCGCGATGCGTGCGGTTCCACGCCTTCAGCTGGCCTACGGACACGCCATAGCGGCCGGCAAGTGCCGCCATCGACTGCTTGCGGCGCACGCGGATCAGCATCTTGCGCGTGTCGGGCACGTCGGGCTCCATCGCGAGCACGCCGTTTTCCGCGACGTCCGCGCTGATGTCCTCGTCGTCGTCGTCGCCGCGCGGCACGACGATCGTCGAGCCCGGCTTCAGGCGCATGCCGGCCGGAATCTTGTTGACCGACATCAGCGTATCGGCATCGACGCCGATCTTCTCGGCGATCGCCGCCGGACGCGCACGCTCGCTGACCGTGTAGGTGGTCCACGACGACAGCTGGCCGTTGTACGCCTTCAGGTTCTTCTCGAACGCCGCCGCGTTGTCGAACGGCAGCAGGATCTGCGGCTCGGTCGCGCCGAGGATCACCGGCTTAGAGAACGACGGGTTCAGCGAACGGAATTCGTCGAGCGACAGGTTCGCGAGCTTCGCGGCCACCGCCACGTCGATGTCGCGCGACGTCGTGACCGTCACGAAATACGGGTGGTTCGGGATGTCCGGCAGCACGAGGCCGAACTGCTGCGGATTCGCGATGATGTTCTTCACCGCCTGCAGCTTCGGCACGTAGTTGCGCGTCTCGTTCGGCATCCGCAGGTTCTGGTAGTCGGTCGGCAGGCCGGCCGCCTGGTTGCGCGCGATCGCGCGCTGCACGTTGCCCTCGCCCCAGTTGTACGCGGCGAGCGCCAGATACCAGTCGCCGAACATGTCATGCAGGCGCGACAGGTAGTCGAGCGCGGCGCTCGTCGACGCGAGCACGTCGCGGCGCTCGTCCTGCCACATGTTGCGCTTCAGGTTGTACGTGCGGCCCGTGCCCGGCATGAACTGCCACATGCCGGCGGCCTTCGCGACCGACAGCGCCTGCGGGTTGTATGCGGATTCGATGAACGGCAGCAGCGCGAGCTCGGTCGGCATGTGGCGCGCCTCGAGTTCCTCGACGATGTGATACAGGTACTTCTGCGAGCGCTCGGTCATGCGCTGCACGTAATCGGGCCGCTGCGTGTACCAGGTCGTCTGCATGTCGACGAGGTCGCTCTGCAGGTCGGGCATCTGGAAGCCGCGACGAATGCGCGCCCACAGATCGGAGTCGGCACTCGTCAGGTCGCCGACGGATTGCTTGTCGACGTCGACGGTTTCTTTGGCGGTGGCTGATTTACGGAGGTAGGTGGACGTCGCCTGCGAATCGGCGGCGTTGTTGGCGACAGGAGCCTGGCTCGCACAAGCGGCGAGCAGCAGGACCACCATCGCACTCAATATAAGTCGCATGAAAATCTCGGCTTCCGACGGCTGGAAATTGCAGGCGATACTACGGAAGTGCGTGCTTCACGTCAATAAAAACACCGAAAACTCAGCGAAATCCTACATTTGCAGCAATTTTTACAGACGCCACCTGAGGTTTGGAGTCCTCCGGAAAGCGTCATCGGAAACGGTTTTTCCACTCGCGCATCAGCGTGAAGGCCGCAAGCCGGTCCGGCACCGGTTCGTGCAATTCGGCCTCGAGCGTCGCGTGAATCGCCGCGCTGTCCGAGCGCATGAACGGGTTCACGGCCCGCTCGTGCGCGATCGTGGTGGGCAGCGTCGGCACGCCGCGCGCGCGCAGCGCCTGCGCGTCGTCGCGCCACGCGGCGAGCGCCGCGTTGCCGGGCTCGCACGCGAGCGCGAAGCGGATGTTCGACAGCGTGTATTCGTGTGCGCAATGCACGCGGGTGTCGCCGGGCAGCGCCGCGAGCGCGTCGAGCGATGCGAGCATCTGCGCGGGCGTGCCTTCGAACAGCCGGCCGCAGCCGCACGAGAACAGCGTGTCGCCGCAGAACACGTGAGGCGTCGCGGTGCCGTGCCCGGCCGCGCCTGGACCGGCCGTCAGAAAATACGCGATGTGGCCGCGCGTATGACCGGGCACGTCGAGCACGTCGAACGCGAGCGCCGGCGCGTCGAGCGTCACGCGATCGCCGCCCGCAAGCGGCCGCGTGACCACGCCGATCGCCTCCGCCGCCGGCCCGTAAACCACGAGCGGCACATCGTCCGGTTGGCTATCGCGCAGTGCCGCGACACCGCCGACATGGTCGGCGTGGTGGTGCGTGAGTAAAATAGCGGTCAACCGCCAGCCGCGCTCCGCAAGAACACGGCGTACCGGAGCGGCTTCACCCGGGTCGACGGCGATCGCATCGCGGCCGTCGGAGACGAGCCAGATGTAGTTGTCTTCGAATGCCGGCACCGGCACGTATTCCAGCTCGTTCATGGGCGCGCAATCATCGTTATGTCCGATCGTCAAATTATAGACTGGCCCGCCTGGACCGACTCGCCGCCCGGCCGCTACGTGCTGGGCTGGGAGCAGGCCCAGCTCGACCGGATCGTGTCCGACGTGTTCGGCTTTCACGCGCTGCAGCTCGGCCTGCCGCAGCTCGATGCGCTGCGCGAGAACCGCATGCCGTATCGCGGCCTCGTGCTCGACCCGGCGAGCGGCGCAAGCGCGCCCTATCAGTATCCGTGGGCGCGCGACGCGCACGCGGGCCACCATGCGCCGGCCGAGCGCAGCACGACGTGGTGCGACCTGCTCGACCTGCCGTTCGAGTCGCAGAGCGTCGACCTGATCGTGATGCCGCATACGCTCGAATTCACGTCCGACCCTCACCGGCTGTTGCGCGAGGCCGAGCGCGTGCTGATGCCGGAAGGCCAGCTCGTGATCACCGGCTTCAATTCGCTGAGTCTCTGGGGGATGCGGCAATCGTTCGGGCGCATGGCGAACCGCCCGTTCGTGCCGGCCGCGCGCGACCAGATCGCGTTCATCCGGCTGAAGGACTGGATCAAGCTGCTCGGCTTCGATCTCGAGCGCGGCCGCTTCGGCTGCTACCGGCCGCCGCTCGTCACCGACAAATGGCTTGCCCGCTACGGCTTCATGGAAGCCGCAGGCGACCGCTGGTGGCCGATCTTCGGCGCCGTCTACATGGTGACGGCCGTCAAGCGCGTGCGCGGCATGCGCCTCGTCGGCCCGATCAAGGTGAAGAAGCCCGTGCTCGCGCCGGGCCTCACGCCGGCCGCCACCCCGACCACCCATCAAGAACGTTCATGACCACCGACACCATCGACATCTATACCGACGGCGCCTGCAAGGGCAACCCGGGCCCCGGCGGCTGGGGCGCACTGCTGCGCTACGGCGACCGCGAAAAGGAGCTGTTCGGCGGCGAGCCCAACACGACCAACAACCGCATGGAACTGATGGGCGTGATTGCCGCGCTCGAGGCGCTGAAGCGGCCGTGCCGCGTGATCGTCCACACCGACTCGCAATACGTGCAGAAAGGCATCAGCGAGTGGATCCACGGCTGGAAGAAAAAAGGCTGGGTCACCGCGGCGAAAACGCCGGTGAAGAATGCCGACCTGTGGAAGCGGCTCGATGCGCTCGTCGCGCAGCACGACGTCGAATGGCGCTGGGTGAAGGGCCACGCGGGCCACCCCGAAAACGAACGCGCCGACGCGCTCGCGAATCGCGGCGTCGCATCGCTCGCGGCCTGAATCCGGGCCGCCCTCCTGTCTCTTCCGATTTATCCGCCGATTTATCCGACATGCGCCAGATCATTCTCGATACCGAAACCACCGGCCTGAATCCTCGCACGGGCGACCGCCTGATCGAAATCGGCTGCGTCGAGCTGCTGAACCGGCGGCTCACCGGCAACAACCTGCACCTCTACGTGAACCCGGAGCGCGACAGCGATCCAGGCGCGCTGGCCGTGCACGGCCTCACGACCGAGTTCCTGAGCGACAAGCCGAAGTTCGCGGAAGTCGTCGACCAGATCCGCGATTTCGTGAAGGACGCCGAGCTGATCATCCACAACGCGCCGTTCGACCTCGGGTTCCTGGATGCCGAATTCGCGCGGCTCGGCCTGCCGCCCTTTACCGAGCATTGCGGCGGCGTGATCGACACGCTCGTGCAGGCCAAGCAGATGTTCCCCGGCAAGCGCAACTCGCTCGACGCGCTGTGCGACCGCTTCGGCATCAGCAACGCGCATCGGACGCTGCACGGCGCACTGCTCGACTCGGAACTGCTCGCCGAGGTCTATCTCGCGATGACGCGCGGCCAGGACAGCCTCGTGATCGACATGCTCGACGACGCCGGCGCCGACGGCGGTGCGGCGAACGGCCAGCGCGTGTCGCTCGCGGCGCTCGACCTGCCCGTCATCGCGGCGAGCGACGACGAACTCGCCGCGCACCGGACGCAGCTCGACGAACTCGACAAGTCGGTCAAGGGCACCTGCGTGTGGCGCCAGCCCGCCGACGCGGACACCGCGCAGGCCGCCTGACGCGGCACCCGCCGCGCCGCGCGTGCGGCCGCGCCTACGCGCGCGGCTGCAGCGCGATCACGGCCATCCCGCCGAGCGCGAGCAGCGCGCCGGCCACATCCCAGCGGGTCAGCGCGACGCCGTCTACCGCCCGCAGCCAGAGCAGCGCCACCGCGATATACACGCCGCCGTACGCCGCGTACGTGCGCCCGGCCGCGCTCGGGTGCAGCGTCAGCAACCACGCGAACAGCGCGAGCGACAGCGCGGCCGGCACCAGCAGCCATCCGGGCCGGCCGCCCTTCAGCACGAGCCACGGCAGGTAGCAGCCGACGATTTCGGCCAGCGCGGTGACGGCGAACAGCGCCGCGATCCTGATCAGTTCGGTCATCCGGTTCCTCGCAGATTCGGCCCGCCCGCGGCGAGCCGCGCGGCCCCGCCGCGCGCCGCCGATCATACCGGAGCGCGCCGCGCCGGAACCTCCGCCTGACGGGGGTTTCCGGGCAATTTGCACGATCGTCTGTCATCGTGCTATCATGTCGCCTGTTTCAACATTCAATCTCTGTCTATTCGATTTCGCAAGAAATCCGTCCGCGCCTCGCGGGCCGGTGCTTCGAGCGGAATCGCTATCCACAGGAAAGCCCGCCCGACAGGCCCGCTTTTCTCGTTTCGTTGCCCCTCCGGGGCGCTTGCCGGCACGCAGGGCTTCGTCCGCACCGGCATTCCGCCGCTCGCATCACGCGGCCCATTCTTCATGAGCGCACCGTCGCGCCGGCCCATCGGGCCCGCGTCGAAGCAGTCCCTTGCGGCTTCTTTCCGCCCCCGCGCAGTAAGCGCTTAAAGGCCTGCCCCGACGCGCCGCACACGACCGGGCGCTCACCGGCAAACCGTGTCGGACGGCTCGCCCGTTCCGGCGCAGTCAAAGGAGTGCATGACCTTGACCGCAACACACGTCAGCCCGACCGCTGCTTCTTCCACCTCGTCGTCCGGCGCAACCACGCTCGCCGCGGACGACATCACCGTCGTCGACCAGAGCCTGCTCAAGCGCGCGGTCAGTGCGATGGCCATCGGCAATGCGATGGAATGGTTCGACTTCGGCGTGTACAGCTATATCGCCGTCACGCTCGGCAAGGTGTTCTTCCCGTCGAGCAGCCCGTCCGCGCAGCTGCTCGCCACTTTCGGCACGTTCGCGGCCGCGTTCCTCGTGCGCCCGCTCGGCGGCATGGTGTTCGGCCCGCTCGGCGACCGCATCGGCCGCCAGCGCGTGCTCGCCGCGACGATGATCATGATGGCCGTCGGCACGTTCGCGATCGGCCTGATTCCGAGCTACGCGTCGATCGGCATCATGGCGCCGGTCCTGCTGCTCGTCGCCCGCCTCGTGCAGGGCTTCTCGACCGGCGGCGAATACGGCGGCGCCGCGACCTTCATCGCCGAATTCTCGACCGACAAGCGCCGCGGCTTCATGGGCAGCTTCCTCGAGTTCGGCACGCTGATCGGCTACGTGATGGGCGCAGGCGTCGTCGCGCTGCTCACCGCGTCGCTGTCGCAGGAAGCGCTGCTGTCGTGGGGCTGGCGCGTGCCGTTCCTGATCGCGGGCCCGCTCGGCCTGATCGGCCTGTACATCCGGATGAAGCTCGAGGAGACGCCGGCGTTCAAGCGCCAGGCCGAGGAGCGCGAAGCGCAGGACAAGGCCGTGCCGAAGGCGCGCTTCCGCGAAACGCTGATGCGCAACTGGCGCGCGCTGCTGCTCTGCGTCGGCCTCGTGCTGATCTTCAACGTGACCGACTACATGGTGCTGTCGTATCTGCCGAGCTTCATGTCGTCGACGCTGCACTTCGACGAATCGCACAGCCTCGTGCTGGTGCTGATCGTGATGGTGCTGATGATGCCGCTGACGCTCGCCGCCGGCCGCCTGTCCGACCGGATCGGCCGCAAGCCGGTGATGCTGGCCGGCTGCGTGGGCCTGCTCGCGCTGTCGATCCCGTCGCTGCTGCTGATCCATGCGGGCACCACCGCGTCGGTGTTCGGCGGCCTGTTGATCCTCGGCGTGCTGCTGTCGTGCTTCACCGGCGTGATGCCGTCGGCGCTGCCGGCGCTGTTCCCGACCGAAATCCGCTACGGCGCGCTCGCGATCGGCTTCAACGTGTCGGTGTCGCTGTTCGGCGGCACGACGCCGCTGGTGACCGCATGGCTCGTCGACGTCACGCATAACCTGATGATGCCCGCGTATTACATGATGGGCGCCGCCGTGATCGGCATCGTGTCGGTCGTCGCGCTCGCCGAAACCGCGCGCCAGCCGCTCAAGGGTTCGCCGCCGGCCGTCGCGACGCACCGCGAAGCCCACCAGCTGGTACGCCAGCTGCGCGACGAAGAAGACACGGAGGTCTACGGCGTGGTGTCGACCGCTCGCGCGTAAGCGCCATCCGGTCTTCCATGAAAAAGCCCCGGCCGAAGCCGGGGCCCGATCGAAACCGATCCGCCCGACCGGCTTGCGCCGGCCGGGCTTTTTTTCATCTGTTCGACGAAGGCGCGCTCATGCGTGCGCTTCGCAGTGGCGGCAGAAAATCAGTGCGCGCGAACGCGACACCGCGACCTGCGCGCCACGCGCGGCGACGATCAGGCCGACCTGGCCGAGATTGAAGTCGCGCTCGACCATCAGCTGCGTCAGCGCGGCAAGCGGCAACACGACGGACGGGTGGTACAGGCTCGATTCGATCAGCGCTCTCATCATCGGCTCCATCAGGCAATGCGTATTCGATGGAGTGGATTCTAGGGACCGGCCTCATCGGGATAAACAGCGCGAATGCGAAGTCACTTGTCAGCGCGCGAGAACAATCGGTTTGCCCTTGCCGGACGGGGCCGAGCGGGCGCCGGCGAGCGGCGCGCACGCGCGGACCGGCGGTTACCGCGGGGCTTGCCGGCCGCCGCGCCGGACCGAAACGCGCGGCCGGCGGCCCCGACGAAGGGCGGTCATGCCGGTTCATGCGGGCGCGATGGTCGGGTTCGGGCGACGTCGCGTGCCGGCCCCCACCGCTCCGCCGGTCCCGCCGCCCCGCCCTCGCCGGCACGCCGGCGCAAAGCGCCCGGTTTCAGGCCAGCGGCGTCTCGACGAATGCCGGCAGCGCCTCCGCACGCTTCGAATGCGCGGCGAGCGCCGGATAACGGGCCGGATCGATGCGCGCGAGCGCCGGGTAATCGGCGGCCATGAACTGCGTGAAGCGCCACGCAACGGCGACGGTCACGTCGGACTGCAGCAGCCGCGCACCGCCGAGCCAGCCGTTCGCGGCCGCGACGAGCGGCTCGAGCTCGCCATAGGCGGCCTCGAGCTGGCTCAGCACGCGCTCGAGCCACGGCGCATGCTGCTTGTCGGCCGGGCGCAGCGCGTGCTCGTACACGACCTGCACCGTCTTCTCGGCCGCCGCCAGCGCGAAGCCGACCGGCACGAGCGCGCGCAGCCGCGCCTCGGCCGCGTCGGGCAGCAGTCGCCGCTCCGGCGCGACGCAATGGTCGAGGTAATCGACGATCAGCGACGAATCGATCAGCGTCGCGCCGTCGTCGGTCACGAGCGTCGGCGCCTTCACGACCGGGTTGAACGTCTGGAACCGCTCGAACTGGCGGAACACCGACACCGACTCGTGCTCGAACGGCAGGTCGAGCAGCTTCGCCGAAATGGCGACACGGCGCACGAACGGGGAATCCAGCATGCCGATCAGTTTCATCGCAAACGCTCCGCTTCAGTGAATGTGAGGGAATGGGACCGACGACTGTAGCAGCGCCGTGCGTCGCCGCCTAGCGCATCGCACGTTCGCCATGCACGCGCCAGTCAGGTTTCCGATAACACGGTACGCGGCCGGAGTGACCATAATGCAGATTCACGCCTCTTCCGCCCCGAGGTTTGCCATGTGGTACGCCGTCGTCGAGCAACAGCGGGAATGGATGCGCGCGTGGCGCGCGGCGACGCGTCACGCGTTCGACGCATGGCCCGCCGCGACGCTGCCGCACGCCGCGTCGACGTGCTATGACGACCTGTTCGAGCCGCTGCTCGGGCCGGCCGTCGGTCCGCCGCGCTTCGAGATCCGGCGGCCGTCCGTCGACGAGCGCGTGGTCGCGCGCACGCCGTTCTGCCAGTTGCGGCGTTTCGCGCGCGACGACGCGCAGCGCACGGTGCTGCTGTGCGCGCCGCTCGCCGGGCATGCGGCCGTGATGATGCGGGAGACGGTCGAGGCGCTGCTCGCCGACGGCGACGTCTGCGTGACCGACTGGGTCAACGCGCGCGACGTGCCGCTCGCGGCCGGACGCTTCGGGCTCGACGAGTACGTGGCGACGCTCGACGGCTTCGTCGACGCGCTCGTACACGCCGAGCGGCCGCTGCACGTCGTCGCGGTGTGCCAGGCCACCGTTCCCGCGCTGGGGGCGCTCGCGCTGCGCGCGGCGCGCGGCCTGCCGCCGCCCGCGAGCATCACGCTGATCGGCGGCCCGCTGGATGCGCGCATCAATCCGACGGCGCTCGGCACCACCGCCGCAGCGCACTCGCTCGCGTGGTGCCGCCGCCATCTGATCGACATCGTGCCGCCCGGCTTCCCCGGCCATGGCCGGCACGTGTTCCCGACCTATCTTCAGCAGGGCGAGATCGCGCTGCTGTACCCGCAGCGCTTCCTCGCGCTGATCGAGGACTACGCGCGCGCCGCGTCGCACTTCGACCTGCTGGCGCTGACGGACGCGCGGCGCGCGCTGCGCGAATACACGGCGCTGCTCGACATGCCGGCCGAGTATTTCCTGGATACCGTCGATATCGTGTTCCAGCGGATGTGCGTCGCGAACGGCACGTGGGACGTGGGCGGACAGCGCGTGGAGCCCGCCGCGCTGCGCGGCGTCGCGCTGCTGACCGTCGAAGGCGGCTGCGATGCGGTGACCGGGGCCGGCCAGACCCACGCGGCGCTCGACATGTGCCGCGGGCTCACGGCCGGCGAACGCCACCGGATCGATATCGACGAATGCGACCACTACGGGCTGTTCACCGGCGAGCGCTGGCACGCGCACGTCCATCCGGCGCTGCAGCGCGCGTTCGCGCAGGCGGAAGCCGAGCGGCCGCGCACGCGCCGGCGGCGGGTCAGGCGGACGTGAGGCCGTCGTCCCGTGCGCGGGCCGCCTCGAGCAGCGCGCGCACCTCGTCGTCGCCGGTCTGGTCGAAACGCGCGTAGAACTGGCTGATCCCGAAGAACGGCATCGGCTGCGCGACGGTCACGAACGCGTCGGCCAGATCGTCGAACGCGTGCCGCACACCGGCCGGCGCGACGGGCGCGGCGGCCACGATCCGCGCGGGACGGCGCTCGCGCAACGCCTGCAGCGCGACGCGCATCGACGCGCCGGTCGCGACGCCGTCGTCGACGACGATCGCGATCCGGCCGTCGACCGGCAGCGGCGGCCGCGTGCCGCGATAGAGCGCGTCGCGGCGCTGCAGTTCGGCGGTTTCGCGCGCGATCAGGTCGGCGAGCTGCGCATCGGTGACGCCCATCGCGCGAATCGCCGCGTGCTGCAGATGGATCGCCCCGCCGCTCGCGATCGCGCCGATCGCGAATTCGGGATCGGACGGCATCCCGAGCTTGCGTACGACCAGCACGTCGAGCGGCGCCGGCAGCCCGATCGCGATCGGATAGGCAACCGGCACGCCGCCGCGCGGCAACGCGAGCACGACGACGTCGCGCCGCCCCGCATAGTCCTGCAGTTCGGCGGCCAGCCGCCTGCCTGCGTCGGTGCGATCGGCAAAATACTCCATCACGATCGGCTCCCTGCGTTGCGCCGGATGCGCGACATGCGCGCCGGCGCCTGTCCAACGAGCATGGTTCATCGGCCGAGCCGATGCAAGCGGGGTCATACCGGCATGAACGACACGCGGATGGCAGGCACGAAATGAACGGAAGCGTTCGCCCGCACGAGCGAGCGGTCGGTCAAAGGCCGGCGGCCTGCCGGTACAGTCGCCAGAACGATTGCGCGTACGACTGCGCGAGCTCCGGCGCACGCTGGAACACGTTCACCGTCTCGGCGTGCGCGGCCGCGCCGTCGGACAGCGTGGGCAGCGCGACGCTGTCGTCGACGATCACGAAGCGCGGGGCCGGATCGCCATGCCGCGAATCGATCGCGACGTCGATGCCGGCCGATTTCAGATAACCGGCGCCGCTGTACCTGCCGGCACGGGCCGAACGAACCAGCACGACCCGCACGTCGACGCCGCGCGAACGTGCGGCGCGCAGCGCCGCCGCGACCGCGGGCGGCACGTACGCGTAACCGGCCAGCAGCACGCGACGCTGCGCGCCGCCGATCAAGTCGACGGTCGCATCGGCCGCCGCATTGTCATACGAAAAGTACGTACCGACCGAGGCGGCATCGGACGGAATCGGGCTCGCGTGGGCGGTCGCCGCGCAGCCGAGCGCGGCGAGAAGGAAGGCGGCTGGTCTCATGGCGGGCGCCATTGTAGCGATGCCAATTCGCGTGGCAAGCGGCGGCTGAAACGGTGCTGCGCCGGCGCAACACCCGACGCGGAACGAGCGGTCGGGCGCGCCGTTCGCGGGTCGGTTTCGAGTCGCTTTCGAGCCGGTCGGGCAGCGATTTGCGAGCGTTTCAGGGCTCCGTTCCGGGCGCGTTTTCCGGCCGTTTCCGCGCCGCGGATCAGGCCGCGATGCGCGCGAGCCAGCTCGCGATACCGTCGACTGAGCGGAAATCCGCGACGCTGCGCGCCGGCAGTGCCGGATACGCGCCGGCCGCCATCTCGGCGAGTGCGCGGCCCGGGCCGAGTTCGAGGAACGCGGTCGCGCCCGCCTCGACGCATGCGGCAAGACAGGCTGCCCACTCGACCGGCTCCGCGATCTGCCGTGCCAGCTTGTCGAGCCCCGCGTCGACATCGAGCACCGAGGCACCGTCGATCCCCGAAAACAGTCGCGTCCCGGGCAGCGGGCGGCGCACGTTCACGGCGGCGAGCGACGCGCGAAACGCGGGTACGGCCGATGCAAGCCGGCGCGTGTGCGATGCGATCCGCACGCACACGGGTGCGACGCGCAGCGCGCCGTCGCGTGCCGCGGCGTCGGCCACCGCGGCGACGTCGGCCTGCCGCCCGGCCACCACGAACGCGTCGCCGGGGTTCGCGATCGCGATCGCCGCGTCGCGGCCGTCGCACAGTTGCGCGAGCTGCGCGCGCGGCAATCCGCGCACGAACGCCATTCGTTCGTCGCCGCCGCTTGCGGCGTCCATCGCCCGCGCCCGCGCATCGGCGAGGTCGAGCGCGTCGTGCGGATCGAGCATCCCCGCGACGCTCCACGACGCGACTTCGCCGACGCTGTATCCCGCGACACAGCGACGCCGCGGCAGCACGGCATCGAGCAGCGCAGCAGCCGCAAGCGCTTGCACCGTGCAGAGAAGCTGCGCGGCCCGGTTCTCGCGCAGCGCATCCGGTTCCGCGTTGCGCACCCAGTTGCGCGGATCGTCGCCGAGGAGCCGGCCCGCATGCGCGAACAGCGCATCGGCCTGCGGCGCCGCGCCGGTCAGCTCGAACATGTCCGCGCGCTGCGCGCCTTGCCCGGAACACAGGATCGCGAGCGTCATCGTCCGTCCTCGTCCGCTTCGAGCGCATCGACGAACACGCTCATCGCGAGCAGGTCGGCCGCACCGCCCGGGCTCAACCGGCGCGCGACGAACGCACGGTGGGCGGCGGCCGCGCGCAAGCGCCAGTCGCGTACGCGTATGCCGCCACGGGCGACGAATGCGCGAGCGGTGGTCCGCGCAAAATCGAGGCCGGCCTGGCCGCCCCGGTGCAGCAGGTTCGTATCGTCGAGCGCGGCGATCAGCGCGAAGCACGCGTCGACGCGCGCGGCGTGCGCATCGTCCGGCACGTAGCGCCGCGCGCGGCGCAGCGCCGGCAATCCGACGCCGTACACGGTCATGAACCCGTCGGCCGCCTCGCGGCGCGCGCCGCCGACACCGTAGCGGCGGCTCGCACGCTCGCCGTGGCTGTCGGGCAGCCGCGGACCGCCCAGGATCTCGGTGCCCCAGCGCCGCGCGACGAGTGCACCGAGCGTCATCGTGCGGACCGGGTCCGTCGTGCCCGGTGTCGCGCGGCGGCCCGCGGCCGCGCACAGCAATCCGAGCCCGAAGATCGCGCCGCGATGCGTGTTGACGCCGCCGGTCGCGGCGAGCATCGCGTGTTCCGCGCGCAGGCCGATCTTGCGCAGCACGGCCATGTCGGCGTCGCGGGCGCCGGCGTCGGCGAGTTCCGCGAAGTACGGCCGCAACACGGCCGCGCTGCGCGTGAACGTCGCGGCGTCCATGTCGGTATGGCTGCCGGCGTCGACGTGACTCACGAGCCCAGGTTTCGGATACGTGTCGATTTCGAGCACGAGGCTGCGCTCGGCCAGTTCGGCGATGCGCTCGGCGTCGGACGGCGCCGCGGCGCGGCAGGCGGCCCCTGCGCTCATCGGGCGCCTCCGGTGAAGGCGTCGGCGGACATCAGTTCGACGGCGATCGCCGTCTTGACCGCGACTGCAGGCAGCCGCGCATGCAGCTCGCGCCAGTTCACGCCCGCGCCGTCGTCGCGCAGCAGTTCGCCGTCGATGCGCATCGGCGCGCGCGCGTCGAGCGCGGCCAACCCGTCAAGCAGCGCGGCGAGCGACGCGGCGTCCGGCAGCGGGAATACGATGTCGAGGTCGGACGCATCGCTCAGGTAGCGCTCGCCCGTCAGCGCCTGCCAAGCGAGGCTGCCGAACACGCGGCCCTGCACGCCGCAGCGCGCACCGAGCGCGTCCAGTTCGCGCAGCGTCGGATGCCATGCGTGCGGCGCAGCGGCGAGCACGTCGGCCAGCGCGGGCAGCGGCGCGATCGACGCGAGCGCATCGGCGGCGACGTTCAGTGCGATGCGCCGTTTGCCGGCCGAAGGCGGCAGCGGCAGGCCGAGCGGGATGCGGCGCGCATCGGCTTCGTCGGGCGACGCGCGGCGCACGATCAACGGCCAGCCGTGCGCGGCCCACGCGTGCACGAGCGGATCGGCCGCCAGCGCGGGATCGCGCGTGCGAGCCGCGCCCCACCCCGCCGCCGTCAGCGTGACGAGCGTGTGGCGGCGCAGCGGTGGGTCAGCGCGCGGCACGCGCGAGGGCCTCGACGCGCTGCGCGACGTCGGCCGCGACCGGCCGGCCGCGCGCGGCACGGACATCGTTGCGGTCGGCCGGCTTGCCGAGCCATTCGGCGACCTGCGCGTCGAGCGCGCGCGCCGGATCGAGCACCGCGTCGACCGCGCCCATCTTCACGAGATTGTCGAGCCCCGGCGCGAACACCGGCGTCGAGCGCGCCATCTCCTTCAGCACGTCGATCGGCAGCTTCGTCACGCGCGACATCGACGGCAGGTCCATCACCTCGGGCTGCGCGCCCGGCACCGCAAGCAGCGTGCGGGTCGCGAGCGCGGTCGCGATGAACGCACCGGCGGCCGTATGGCCGTACAGCACACCGATCGTCCGGTGCCCGGCGAGCTCTGCGTGCATCAGGCATTTCGCGAGATGCGACAGGCCTTCGTTCAGGCCGAGCAGTTCGTCGCGCTTGCTCATCCGCTGGCTGTCGCTGTCGACGAGCACGAGCACCGGCGTGCCGCCGCCGCGCTCGATCGTGTCGAGCACGCGCGCCGCGAGCGTCACGGCTTCGTCGATGCCGAACGGCAAACGGTCGGCGACGCCGATCACGTCGACGCGCGTGCCGGCCAGTTGCGCGTGGCCGGTCAGCAGCCCGCCGGTTCGCGCGATCGAATGGCCTTGGGGGAACAGCGAGGTCAGTAGTTCATCGAGCGTCATGCTGCGGCTCCTGTAGCTGATCGGCGAGCTTCGCGAATTCGTCGTCGGGCATCCCGGGAATCGCTTCGGGCTGGTTCGCGCCGAGCGCGCGCCACACGTCGAGTGCATCGTTGCATCCGCCGAACCGTTCGATCCGCGCCTCCAGACGCGCCTGCTCCGCACGCAGCATCGCTGCATCGAATGTCGGCGCCCGGTCGATCAGCGCCAGCGCTGCCGCGCGGAACGCAGCCGGCGTGTCGGCCACGTAGCGATCCGCACCGCCGATCAGCCGGCGATGCTTGCCGCCCATCGTGCGCCAGATCAGCGCGCGGTCCTTCGCATCGAATTCCTCGACGCCGCGATTGGTCTCGATCACCTCGGGGCCCGACACGCTGATGCGCCCCTGCTCGGACACCGCGAGCGCCGAGCAGCACGCGGCGAGCAGCCCGCCGCCGCCGTAGCAGCCGGCACGCCCGCCGATCAGCCCGATCACCGGCACGCCGGCCGCACGTGCCTCGACGAGCGCCCGCATGATCTCGGCGATCGCGAGCTCGCCCGCGTTCGCTTCCTGCAGCCGCACGCCGCCCGTATCGAACAGGATCAGCACCGGCGTGCCGAGATCGCGCGCCGCACGCAACAGCCCGGCGAGCTTCGCGCCGTGCACCTCGCCGAACGCGCCGCCCATGAAGCGGCCTTCCTGCGCGGCGACGAACACCGGCTTGCCGTCGAGCCGACCGTGGCCGACCACCATCCCGTCGTCGAACTGCTGCGGCAGGTCGAACAGCGGCAGGTGCGGGCTCGTCACGCGTTCGCCCGGCCCGAGAAATTCCGTGAAGCTGCCCGCGTCGAGCAGCCCGTCGACGCGCTGGCGCGCAGACGCTTCGTACCAGCTCGCGCCGTTCGCGACGAACGCGGGCGCGTCATGAATGACTCCGTTCGTCATGCGTCCCCCTCGATCGCGCGTACCGCCTGTGCGAGCCGCAGCGACACCATGTCGGGCCGCGCGCCGCCGTCGTTGATCGACAGCTTCAGGCCGCCCGGCGTGCGCCGCTCGACGAAGTCCGACACGACGGCCTGCCACACCGCACCGAAGCCGACCGCCGCGGTGCGGATGTCGATCTCGCATTCATTGCCCGGCAGCACGCGCTCGACGAGCACCTCGAGATTGCCGGACGCGACCACGCCGACGAGCGCCGTGGCCAGTTCGCCCTTCGCGCGTCCACGCGCGGTGAAGCGATAGTTCAACTGTTCCATGCCCTCTTCCTCACCAGTTGCGGAACCGCGCCGGCGGCGCATAGAGGCCGCCCGACCAGTGCACGAGATCCTTGATCGAGCGCGCGGCGAGCCAGCGGCGGTCGGCGTCGAGCGGATCGATGCCGAGATCCTCGGGGCGGCGGATCACGCCGCGCTCGCGCAGCCGCTCGACCATCCTGCGGTCGCGGCCGCGGCCGATCTCGGTATAGCCGGCCACGCCGCGGATCGCGTGCTCGCGCTCGTCCTTGTCGCGGCACATCAGCAGGTTCGCAATGCCTTCCTCGGTGACGATGTGCGTGACGTCGTCGCCGTAGACCATGATCGGTGCGAGATCGAGCTGCAGCTTGTCGGCGAGCTTCAGCGCGTCGAGCTTCTCGACGAACATCGGCACGTTCTTGTCGCCGAACGTCTCGCCGATCTGCACGACGAGCTTGCGGCCGCGCCGCAGCGCCGCCGGCGTGTCGGGGTCGGCTTCAGCGCCGGCCTTCAGCCACGGCTCGCTCGGGTGACGCCGGCCGCGCGCGTCGCTGCCCATGTTCGGCGCGCCGCCGAAGCCGGCGATCCGCTCGGCGGTGACCGTCGACGAATGGCCGGCCAGGTCGATCTGCAGCGTCGAGCCGATGAACATGTCGCACGCATAGAGGCCGGCGGTCTGGCAGAACGCGCGGTTCGAACGCAGCGATCCGTCGGGGCCGGTGAACCACACGTCGGAGCGCGCGCGGATGTAGTCGTCCATCCCGACTTCGGAGCCGAAGCAGTGGATCTGCTCGACCCAGCCCGATTCGATTGCCGGAATCAGCGTCGGGTGCGGATTGAGCGCCCAGTGCGTGCACACCTTGCCCTTCAGCCCGAGCTTCGCGCCGTAGGTCGGCAGCAGCAGCTCGATCGCGGCCGTGTTGAAGCCGATCCCGTGGTTCAGCCGCTTGATTCCGTACGGCTCGTAGATGCCCTTGATCGCGAGCATCGCGGTCAGGATCTGCGTCTCGGTGATCGCGGCCGGATCGCGCGTGAACAGCGGCTCCACGTAGAACGGCCGGCCGGCCTCGACGACGAAATGCACGCGGTCGCCCGGAATGTCGACGCGCGGCACCTTGTCGACGATGCGGTCGACCTGCGCGATCACGATGCCGTCCTTGAACGCGGTGGCCTCGACGACGGTCGGCGTGTCCTCGGTGTTCGGGCCGGTGTACAGGTTGCCGTCGGCGTCCGCGCTGACCGCGGCGATCAGCGCGACCTGCGGCGTGAGGTCGATGAAGTAGCGTGCGAACAGCTCGAGATACGTGTGCACCGCGCCGAGCGCGATCTTGCCGCCGAACAGCAGCTTCGCGATCCGCTGCGACTGCGGGCCCGAATATGCGAAGTCGAGCCGCTTCGCGATCCCGCGCTCGAACACGTCGAGATGCTCGGGCAGCACGACGCCGGACTGCACCATGTGCAGGTCGTGGATCTTCGCGCTGTCGACGTCGGCGAGCGCGGTGGCGAGCAGATCCGCCTGCTTCTGGTTGTCGCCTTCGAGGCACACGCGATCGCCGGGCCGCAGCACCGCCTCGAGCAACGCGACGGTGTCGCGCGCATCGACCCGCTTGCCGCGCGCGAAGGCCGCGCCCGCCGCTAGGCGTGCATCGCGCGCGTGCCGCGCGTGATTCCATCCCGTCATGAACAGTTCTCCCGCTTCGATGGTTCAGCGGCATTCTAAGCCTGGCGCCGCCGCCGATTGATGATGTTGCCGAATGCGACTCAGAGGACGCCGCGATGGATGCGGCCGGCCGTGGCCGGCACGCGCAGGCCCTGCGCGCAGGCCGCCCGGATCGCACGCGCCGGCTATGCGCCGACCAGCGCGCGCGTCGTGAAGAACAGCAGCGACGGCCCCAGCAGGCAGCCGACGCCGGTATGGAACGTCGCGACCAGCGCGCCGTACGGCACGAGCCGGCGGTCGGTCGCCGCGAGCCCCGCGCTCACGCCGCTCACGGTGCCGGCGAGCCCGCCGAAGATCATCGCGGAGCGCGGCGTCTTCAGGCCCATGAAGTTGGCCGCAACCGGCGTGCCCACCATCACGATGATCGCCTTCACGAGCCCCGTCGCGATGCTGAGCGCGATCACGTCGGAGCTCGCGCCGATCGCCGCGCCCGTGACCGGCCCGACGATATAGGTGACGGCGCCCGCGCCGATGGTCGTCATGCTGACCGCATCGGTATAGCCGAACGCGCGCGCGACGCATGCGCCGACGATGAACGGCAGCACGGTGCCGAGCAGCAGCGACACGACGCCGACGAGGCCGGCCTTGCGCGCCTCGGCCGGCTGCACTTCGAACGCGGTCGCGACGATCGCGAAATCGCGCAGCATCGCGCCGCCCATCAGGCCGATGCCGGCGAACAGCTTGACGTCGGCCAGCCCCTTCTCGCCACCGGTGAACGCGCCGCCGACGTATGCGAGCGCCAGACCGATCACGATCGCGATCGCGGAGCCGTGCACGCGGCCGAACGTGAGCTTGCGCGACGCGATCGACGACAGCCACATGATCAGGCCGACCAGCGCGAACGACGCGACGAGCCCGTTGTGGGCGACGGTTTTTTCGAGCATCTGCAGCATGGCGGCCTCCGTTACTGTTCTTCGAATTGCGGCACGCCCGCGAAGGCCGTGTCGTCGCGCCCCGTGCGCGCGAGTACCGCGATGCAGCACGCGCAGATCGCGACGGCGCCGACCGCGGCAAGCAGCGCGACCGGGCCGCCCTTCAGCGCGGCGACGACGTTCTGGTTCGCGGCCATCGCGACGACGACCGGGATGTACATCGCGCCCCAGAAACCGACGCCCGCCTCGGTCTCCTTCGGCAGCCAGCCGCGGCGATGCAGCCACAGGCGCAGGCAGATCAGCAGCAGCATCGCGATGCCGACGCCGCCGACGTTCGTCTTCACGCCGATCGCGGCGCCCAGCAGGTCGCCGAGGAACAGTCCGGCCAGATGGCAGAAGGCCAGCAGCGCGGTTCCGTAGATGATCATGAGTCGTCTCCAGTCTCTTCGTGACGGGCGCCTGACGCGTGCGGGAGCCAGGCCCGCACGCCGATCCCGCGCGGACTGTCTGTCTCCTGCGGCGGTGCGCCGCGGCCCGGCGGCTCGTCGTGCGAGCGCGTTCTCGGGGGTCGATGGGATGATGCGGTTTCGGGCCGGACGCCGGATGGCTTAGACTGATCGATGCAGCCGGCGGCACGACACGGGCGACGCGTCCGGTGCGCCCCGTTCGCGGGGCCGCACCGGCGCGTGATCCGATACTAGCGCTGCAAAATCCGGCCATTTATGAAGTTGTCGAAACCGATTCAGTGGATTTAGCAATGCGTCCGTTACCGCCCGAGCTGCTGCGCAGCTTCGTCGCCGTCGCCCAGTCCGGCAGTTTCACCGCCGCGTCCGAGCGCGTGAGCCTGTCGCAGTCGACCGTCAGCCAGCACATCCGCCGTCTCGAGGAACTGCTGGACCGGCCGCTGTTCGAGCGTGACACGCGCAACGTGCACCTGTCGCAGCACGGCGACGCGCTGTTCCGCTACGCGGTGCGCATCCTCGAGCTGATGGACGAAGCCGTCACGTCGGTGTGCGGGCCGCCGCTGTCCGGCAAGGTGCGGCTCGCGATGTCGGAGGATTTCGCGTCGGCGCACCTGACGGCGGCGCTCGCGAGCTTCGTGCAGCGCAATCCGGAGGTCGAGCTCGCGATCTCGACCGGGCTGTCGGGCGACCTGTTCGATGCGCTCGACGAAGGCCGGCACGACCTGGTGTTCGCGAAGCGCGTGGCCGGCAGCCGGCGCGGGCGCGTGATCCGCAGCGAACCGCTGTACTGGTGCACCGGCCCCGATTCGCGGATCACCGGCCACGAGGCCGTGCTGCCGCTCGCGATGCACCCGGAGCCGAGCGTGTCGCGCCGCCGCGTGCTCGAATCGCTCGAGGCGGTCGGCCGGCCCTATCGGATCGCCGTCGTGAGCAGCAGCATCGCGGTGCTGCGCGCGGCCGCGAGCGCGGGCCTCGGCGTCAGCGCGTTCGCCGGCTACGTGATTCCGGCCGGTCTCGCGCGGCTCGATGCGGGGCTGCCCGAACTCGGCGAGCTCGAATACGTGATCGACCGGCCGGCGGCCGCGTCGCGCTCGACGCTGGCACTCGAGGCGACGCTGATCGCGGCAGCGGCCGAGCTGTAACGTCACCCGTTCATCGCCGTTCGCGCCGACGCCGCTTCGCCCATGCGTTTGCGCGCAACTGACGGCATTGCCCGGAACGCGTCAGCGTCCGCGCAGTACGCGCTCGCGACAATGGGACTCCTCGGAATGCATGGCCGTGTGCCGCGCGTCCGTTGCCATGTCCCTTCGATCGGAGCCCTCATCATGAACGTCCTGCGATTCGCCGTCGCGACCGCCGCAGCCGCGCTGCTGTCCCCCGCCTTTGCACAAACCGATGCCGCCGCGCCCGCGCAAGGGCTGACGCGCGCGGAAGTCGTCGCCCAGTTGAAGCAGGCCTATCTCGACGGCGAACTGCCGACCAACGACGGCAACTATCCGCCGGAAGCCGCGACGCGTGCCCGCAATCGTCAGCTGGTGCAGGCCGTGCAGCCTGCGTGGCTCGCACAAACACGGCCGGCACCGCAAACGACCATGCAGCAATAGCGTTACGCGGCGGCCCGGCCGCGATCCGGCGCGCTCCGGCGCGATAACGGCGTCCGGCGCACGCTCAGGGCAGGAAGCTGCGGCGCCGCGCGTCGATCAGCTCGACGAGCAGCCGGTCGCGCTCGGCCGCCAGTTCCTGCATCGAACGCTCGCCCTGGATCGCACGCAGTTCGTCGGCGAGCTTGCGATCGACGGCCGGATCGAACGACGGCGTGCCGAGGTCGTCCCACCAGGTCGTGATCGGCCCCGACAGGTGTTCGAGGAAATGCGCGATCCCGCCCGCGCCGCCGCCGAGGTGATAGGTCAGGCACTGCCCCATCAGCCCCCAGCGCAGGCCCGGGCCCCACGCGACCGCCTTGTCCGCATCGGCGACACTCACCACGCCTTCGCCGACGAGGTGATACACCTCGCGAAACAGCGCGGCCGCGAGCCGGTTCGCGACGTGGCCGGTCATTTCCTTGTTGAGCACGATGGTCTGCTTGCCGAGCGCGTCGTAGAAATCCTTCACGCGCGCGATCACGGCCGGGTCGGTCGCGTCGCCGCCGACCAGCTCGACGAGCGGAATCAGATGCGGCGGGTTGAACGGATGCGCAATCACGCAGCGCTCCGGATGCCTGTCGCACGCGGTCTGGATCTCGGACATCATCAGCCCCGACGAACTCGACGCGATCGGCACGCGTGCGGGCAGCACGGCGTCCATCTGCCGGTACAGCGCGCGTTTCAGATCGAGCCGCTCCGGGCCGTTTTCCTGCACGAAATCGACGGCGTCGAGCGCACGCGCGAGATCCGCATCGAACGACAATCGCGCGGACAGTTCGGCGGCCCGTTCGCCGAGGAACGCGGCGAGCGCGTCGCGCAGCCGCGCGTCGGCCTGCGGCGCGGGATCGGTCGCGACGACGTCGAAGCCCTTCGACAGATAGAAAGCCGCCCAGCTCGCGCCGATCACGCCGGCCCCGACGATCGCGATGCGTTGAATGTCCATGTCCGTTCCGTCTCCGTGGTCTGTGGATGGCGCGACGATTGTCGCATCGAATCGCCGCGGCATGCGTGCACGCCCGTTGCACATCCGCTCTTGAAAACCGCCGCGGCGGCCTCTAATTACCCGTTGCCAGGCAGTGCCCGTCATACGCACCGCCCCCTTTTCGACTCAGCGGAGAATCGCGCGCCGCGCCCGCCACGGGCATCGCGTCGTCGCGTCTGCGCGCTTCATGTTCCGGAGAAACTTCATGAGCGGTATCCATTTCGGCCAGGACCTGTTCGACGAATTCGCCCGCGTGCAGCGGCAGATGGCGAGCCTGTTCGGCGAGCTGCCGCCCGGCATCCGCGCGGTGCGGCCGAGCGCGTTCCCTGCATTGAACGTCGGCGCGACCGACGACGCGATCGAGATCGTCGCCTTCGCTCCCGGCATGGCCGCGGCCGACTTCGACGTGTCGATCGACAAGGACCTGCTGACGATCAGCGGCGAGCGCAAGCCGGTGCCGCACGATGCCGGCGACGACGTGCGCACCTATGCGCAGGAGCGCTTTCACGGCGCGTTCCGCCGCGTGGTCGAGCTGCCGCAGAACGCGGACGCCGACAACGTCACCGCACGTTACGAAAACGGCTGCCTGCTGATTCGCGTCGACCGGCGCGAGGCATCGAAGCCGCGCGCGATCACCGTTCAGTAATCTTCAGGAGAACGACATGAATACGCCCCATACCCTGACCGAACGCCAGAACGGTGCCGCCTTCCCGGCCGCGGCTGCGGACCCTGCACGCCGGCACACGATCGCGCCGGCCGTCGACATCGTCGAGGACAGGCAGCGCGTGACGCTGCGCGCCGACCTGCCCGGCGTGCCGCGCGAGAACCTCGACGTGAAGGTGCACGACAACACGCTGACGATCGAAGCCGACACGCGCATCGACACGCCGGCCGATCTGCGCGTGCGCCACGCGGAAGTGCGCGCGCCGCGCTACGTTCGCACGTTCGTGCTGAGTCCCGATCTCGACACGTCGCGCATCGATGCGAGCCTGCGCGACGGCGTGCTCACGCTGACGATTCCGCGCCGCGCGGAGACGCGCGCGCGCCGCATCGACGTGACGGCCGGCAACGCGTAAGCGCCCGCGCGTGTTCGTCGCGCGCCGCGCATGACGAAAGCTCCGCGAGGCAGCGTGCCTCGCGGGGCTTTTTTCGACTTGCGGTGCGCTGCATGTGCGCCGGCGCGCCGTTGCGTTCGCCGTGTTCGCCGTTCAATCGAAATCGAACAGGTCGAACGCCGACTTCTTGCGACGCTGGCCGTCGCGCCGGTAACGATCGTCGTGCGACCGGCCATCGCGCCCCCAGCCGTCGTCGCGCCCGCGCGGCGCGTGCGTATCGTGGCGCACCGGCGGTTCGTCGCGGCGCGCCGGCATCTCGCCGGTTTCGCGCGCGATCAGCTTGTCGAGTTCGCCGCGATCGAGCCATACGCCGCGGCACGTCGGACAGTAGTCGATCTCGATCGACTGGCGCTCGGCCATCAGCAGGTCGGGCGTCTTGCACACGGGACATTTCATCGCGCTTCTCCTTTCGTTGAGAATCCGGATCGAGGGCGGGCCTTCCCCGCCCGCCTGGTCAGCGGCCTTCGGCCCGCGCCGCGCGCTTCGCCTTCGCGCGCCGCGCCAGCATGTTCATGCCCTCGACGAACGCCGAGAACGCCATCGCCGCGTAGATATAGCCCTTCGGCACGTGCGAACCGAAACCTTCGGCGATCAGCGTCATGCCGATCACGACGAGGAACGACAGCGCGAGCATCACGACGGTCGGGTTGCGGTCGATGAAGCGTGCGAGCGGCTGCGCGGCGAACAGCATCACGCTGACCGCGACGATCACCGCGACGAACATGATCGGGATGTGCTCGGTCATGCCGATCGCCGTCACGATGCTGTCGATCGAGAACACGATGTCGAGCATCACGATCTGGCCGATCGCGGCCCACACCGTCAGGCCGGCCGCACCGCCGGCCGCACCCGCGCCGTCGCCGTCGTGCGACACGTGGTGATGGATCTCGGTGGTCGCCTTCCACACGAGGAACAGGCCGCCCGACAGCAGGATCATGTCGCGCCACGAGAATGCGCGATCGAACAGCGTGAACACCGGTTCGGTCAGGCTTGCGATCCACGCGACGCTGCCGAGCAGCGCGAGGCGCATCACGAGCGCGAGCCCGATGCCCAGGCGCTGCGTGCGGGCGCGCTGCGCGTCGGGCAGCTTGTTGCTGAGGATCGAAATGAAGATCAGGTTGTCGATGCCGAGCACGACTTCCATCACGACGAGCGTGAGCAGCGCGGCCCAGACGGCGGGGTCGGCGGCAAGCGTCAGCAGGTAGTCCATTGAAAAGGGCCGATTCGAATGTGGAAAGCCCGATGATAGGCGCCCCATGACTTCGCAAAAATCAGAGACAATCTGATCTTTGGTTCGGTTTTTACGAAGTATCGATCCGATGCTTAATTTCCGACATCTGTACTATTTCTGGGTCGTCGTGAAGGAAGGCGGCTTCGCGCGCGCGGCCGAGCGGCTCGACATGGCCGTGCAGACGATCAGCGCGCAGGTGCGCGAGCTGGAGAAGTCGCTGGGCCACCAGCTGCTGCGCCCGGCCGGGCGCGGCGTCGCGATGACCGATGCCGGGCAGGCCGCGTATGCGCGCGCGGAGGCCATCTTCGAGATGGGTCGGCTGATTCCGGACGAAGTACGCGCGGCGGCGAGCCAGCCGACGGTGCGCGTCGCCGTCGGCCTCGCGGACGGGATCTCGAAGCTCGCCGCGCATGCGATCCTCGCGCCGGTGCTCGACACGCCCACGCTGCGGTTGTTGTGCCACGAGGGCGAACACGATGCGCTGCTCGCCGAACTGGCCCTGCATCACCTCGACCTCGTGCTGGCCGGCCAGGGCGCGCCGTCGGGGTCGAACCTGCGCGTGACGAGCGAGCGGCTCGTCGCGTCGCCGGTCGACTGGTATGGCCCCGCATCGCTCGTCACGCCGGCCGCGCGGCAGCGCTTTCCGCATTGCCTCGCCGAATTGCCGGTGCTGCTGCCGACCGCCCATTCGGCATTGCGCGCCCGGCTGGATCGATGGCTGGAACGCGAGCGGATCGTGCCGCGCGTGGCCGGCGAATTCGAGGACAGCGCGCTGATGGCCGTGTTCGCGGCGCGCGGCCTCGGCGTGTTTCCGCTCAGCGAACTCGGCGCGAACGACGCGTCGCTGCTGCGCGGGCTGCGCCGGCTCGGCCGGGCCGGCGACGTGACCGAGGAGATCCATGCGATCCGGTCGCGGCGCGGCGAACACCATCCGCTCGTGTCGCGCTTGCTGGCCGCCGCGCACCCGGCGCCGGGCGGCTGAAGCGAGCGCGACATCAAACGAAACTATAATGACGCCCCGGCCATACGAGATTGCCGCGCGGATCGCACAGGCACCGCCGTTGCGCGGCCGCCCTGCGTTGCCCCCGCCCCGCCGCGCGGTATCTCGCCGAGCCTTCTGAAAGACGCCATGCACAACCGATTTCGCCTGTTTTCCGTTTCGTGCGCGCTCGCGGCCGCGACCGTGCTGGCGGCGTGCTCGTCGCCGCCCAAGCCGATCTACCAGCAGGAACAGTTCGACGCGACGAGCAGCCCGTATGCGCACACGTTCCACTCGAAATCCGACGCGGCCTGCGAGGCCGCGCGCCGCGCGCTGCTGAGCCAGGGCTATGTGGTGTCGTCGTCGCGCAACGATGCGGTCGACGGCAGCAAGAATTTCCAGCCGAGCAACGACATGCACGTCGTGATCGAGTTTCACGTCGTGTGCGCGGATGCGACCGCCGACGGCGCGTCGAGCATCGCGTACGTGAACGCGGTGCAGGACCGCTACACGCTGAAGAAGTCGAACACGTCGGCGAGCGTCGGGCTCAGCGTGTTCGGCTCGCTGTCGCTGCCGATCGGGTCGAGCGACGACGCGCTGGTGAAGACCGCGAGCGAGACGATTCCCGCCGGCGTGTTCTACGAGCGCTTCTTCAATCTCGTCGAGCATTTCCTGAAGATCGATCCGGCCCGCCGCGATCGCGCGACCGTGAAGGCCGCGGAGAAGGAGCACGTCGCGCCGCTGCCCGAACCGGCGCCGACGCCGCAGGGCGAGCCGATGAAGATGACGACGCCGGTCGTGCCGACGCCGCCCGCCGCGCCGGTGCCGCTTGCGGTGCCGAGCGTCGCGCCGGCTGCAGGCACGCCGGTCGTGCCGGCCGCGCCGGCCCCGGCGTCCGCCGTGGTCGCGCCGGGGACGATGCGCGGTGTCGTGCCGCCGGCCGCGCCTGGCGCGGGTTCTGCGCCTGCTTCGGGTCCGGCGCCGGCTTCGGCTTCGATTCCCACGCCCGCTTCGATGCCGGCTCCTGCTTCGGCGCCCGGTTCCGCACCCGCTACCGCCCCGGCGGCGGCTTCCGCATCGGTCGCTGCTTCGGCATCAGCCGGTGCTTCGGCGCCGGCCGCATCGGCGCCCGCCGTCGCGGCGCCCGCATCTGCCGTCCCCTCGCCTGCGCGTGCCGCATCCGTGCCCGCGGCGCCTTCGAGCGCTGCGCCGGCTCCTGCGCCGGCGGACAAGGCTTCCGCGCCTGCGGCCGCCGATCCCGTCGCGTCGTCTGCGCCGGCTGGAGCAAGCGCGCCGGGCACGAACTGACTGCCCGAACGCCGTTCCGTCCCGCTCGGCGCTCGTGGGGTTCGTTGCGCTCGGCGCGTGCGGCGCGTGCGGCGCGCAATGTATCCCGTTCCCGCCCCAGTCGCTCTCCCGCGAGCCGGGCCGCACCTCCCGCCATCGGCTGCATGCGTTCACCTTGAAGTAACAAGCACTCTGGGGCAACGCGCCGCGCCCGCGGACAGCGCCGATTCCCGATTTCGCTGCCTACCGCGCGCCGTTCCGGCGCTCTGCCGACACCCGGCCGTCCCGACTCAGGTCATCGTTCCACGACATCGCCGGACACCGACTCCGCAGTCGATCGCCGCCACCCGCGCTCCGCGTCGCGCGCGTTGCCGCGCTACCGCAACGTCGCGTTCAGCGTCTGCAGCTGCTCGACCGTCGCCGTCACGCCGCCGCATACGATCACCGCGATATCGGACGCCGAGGCGAGCACCGGCACCGGCTGTTCGAGCGCGGCCAGCGCGGCGCCGCACGCAGGCTCGACGAGGATCCGGTGTTCGTCCAGAAACCGCAGCGATGCAGCCACCGCCTGCGCATCGGACACGACGACCGGATGGATCGCATGCCGCGTCGCCCAGTCGAGCGCCGCGTCGCACGGCCGCTTCGCGCCGAGCGACGTCGCGATGCTGGTAATCGCCGGCAATTCGATCGCGTGGCCCTGCGCGATCGAGCGCGCGTAGCTGTCGGCACCTTCGGTCTCGACCGCGACGACCGGCACGTCGTGCCAGCCGTTGCGCTCGAGCCCTTCGAGCACGCCGCACAGCAGCCCGCCGCCGCCGACCGCGAGCACGATCGCGTCGGGCTTGGGGCCGGTCGCCGCCATCTCGTCGACCATCGTCGCGTGTCCTTGCCACAGCACCGGGTCGTCGAACGGGTGCACGAATGCATCGTCCGCGCCGACGGCGGCCAACGCGAACGCGTTCGCCTCGGCCCAGCTCGCGCCGTGCACGACGACCTCGGCGCCCTCGACGCGAATCAGCTCGCGCGCGCGGGCCGACGCGCTTTCCGGCACGACGACGAGCACCGGCACGCCGAGCTCGCGGCCGCAATACGCGACCGCGATGCCCGCATTGCCGCCCGACGACGACACGAACCGGCGCGCACCAGCCGCATGGCGCGCTTCGCACGCCGCGCCGATGCCGCGCAATTTGAACGAACCGGACGGCTGCAGCGCGTCGAGCTTCAGCCGGATGTTCGCGCCAAGACGGCGCGACGCGATCTGCGAACGGAGATACGGAGTCTGGATATGAAGCGGCATGGCGCGGGACACGGGTGGGGACGGACGGAACGCACGCGGCCTGCGAACAGGCCCGGCAACGGCGACCATCGTACGGCACGCCGGCCATGCTTTCCAATACCATCGAATGGCGTTTGCTATGCTTTCTCGGCATATCCATCGCATCAATACCGGGATCGACATCGCATGCGCCAGATCGAACTGCGTCACCTGCGTTACTTCGTCGCGGTCGCGCAAGCCGGCAGCGTGATGGCCGGCGCTCGCGCGGCCGGCATCGTGCAGCCCGCGCTGTCGCGCCAGATCCGCGAGCTGGAGGACGCGATCGGCACGCCGCTGCTGATCCGCCGCGCGACGGGCGTCGCGCTGACGGCGGCCGGCGCGAGCTTCCTGCAGGATGCGACCGGGCTGCTCGCCGCGTTGCAGGACAGCCGCGAACGCGCGCTGCGCTGCGCGGCCGGCCAGCTCGGCGAATTGCGGCTCGGCGCGCTGCCGAACTGTCTGCCGCTGCCGGTCGTCGCGAACGTGCTGAAGGCATTTCGCGATGCGTGTCCGGACGTGAAACTGTCGATCGCGCCGATGCTGTCGGCCGAACAGGCGGCGGCGCTGACGCGCGGCCAGCTCGATGGCGGCATCATGGCGTGGCGCCGCGACGAGGCGCCGCATCTGTCCGGCGTTCGGCTGTTGAGCGACCGCTTCGTGCTCGCGATGCCCGCACCGCCGGGCGGCCGCTTTCACGCGCCGCGCACGCTCGCCGACGTCGCGCACGAACCGTTCGTCTGGTTCGACGCGCAGCGCTCCGCCGCGCACCACCGCTTCCTGATGACGCAGTGCGAGCGGGCCGGCTTCACGCCGCGTATCGCGCAGGTCGGCAGCGACATCCCGACGCTGATCGGGCTCGTCGCGGCTGGCATGGGCTGCGCGTTCATCCCCGAAAGCGCGTCGCCGACGTGCCCGCGCACGGTGCGGCTCATCGCGCTCGACGAGCTCGCGAGCCGCTTCGACATCGAATTCGTGTTCGACGGTGCGGCGGCGCCGGCGTCGCCCGTCGTCGCGCGGTTTCTCGATGCCGTGCGCGGCGCGGCCGGCCGCGCGGACTGATCGGCCGCCTGGTGCGCTTGCCCGATCGGGCAACGCGAACCGCGTCACCGGCCGGCCGCCCGGCCGTTCGCCTTCCGGGCGCATCGCCGCACGGCCGGTTTCGCCGTCATCCCGTCCGAAACATCCGCTCGCACGGACGAAAGGCCTTTGCAGGCGATGCGCGCCGACGCCGTCGCGCCGGTATTTTTAAATTGGCACCAAAAACGGCCGTTTAACGCCAGTTCGAATTGCCATGCCGCGAAATATACTGCGCGCGCATCCACACCCTCGTGCCAAAGAGAGGATGCCTTTCCGCCCCGGTCACGGTCCCCCTGTGACCGGGGCTTTTTTTCGCGCGCGCGCCGCCGTCGTGCCGCTCGTGCCGCTCGTGCCGCTCGTGCCGCTCGTGCCGCTCGTGCCGCTCGTGCCGCTCGTGCCGCTCGCGCTGCTCGCGCTGCTCGCGCTGCGCCGCAAGCCGGGTCGGCCGGGCGCGGCGCGAAACCGGGCCGTGCTTCGGCACGCGGACGCCGCTATCATCCCGCCCCGCGCGGCCGGCGGGCCGCCGCCACGTCGCCGAACCCGTCGCCCGAGGCAGCGCACGCATGCCGACCCACCGCGCATTGTTGACATGAAATCAAGATAATTTCGTCCGCATGCGGCTTTTTCCGCAAAAGTAATGCGGGCACACTTCACGCTGTCCGCAACGGCTCGATGCCGTTGCCTCATGCTTACAGGAGCGCATCGCGTGAACACCACGACTTCTTCTCCTTCCCGTCCGGGCGGCAGCGCCACACTGCCGCTGCTGGCGCTCGCCGCCGGCGCATTCGGCATCGGCACGACCGAGTTCTCGCCGATGGGCCTGTTGCCGGTGATCGCCGACGGCGTGCACGTGTCGATTCCGCAGGCCGGCATGCTGATCAGCGCGTACGCGATCGGCGTGATGGCCGGCGCACCGCTGATGACGCTGCTGCTCGCGCGCTGGTCGCGCCGCTCGGCGCTGATCGCGCTGATGTCGATCTTCACGATCGGCAACCTGCTGTCGGCCGTCGCGCCCGACTACACGACGCTGCTGCTCGCCCGGCTCGTCACGAGCCTCAACCACGGCGCATTCTTCGGCCTCGGGTCGGTGGTCGCGGCCAGCCTCGTGCCGCGCGACAGGCAGGCGAGCGCGGTGGCGACGATGTTCATGGGGCTCACGATCGCGAACGTCGGCGGCGTGCCGGCCGCGACGTGGCTCGGCCAGATGATCGGCTGGCGCATGTCGTTCGCGGCGACCGCGACGCTCGGCGTGATCGCGATCGCCGGCCTGTTCGCCGCGCTGCCGAAGGGCGAGCCCGGCAAGATGCCGAACCTGCGCGCCGAACTGGCGGTGCTGACGCGCCCCGTCGTGCTCGGCGCGCTCGCGACCACGGTGCTCGGCGCCGGCGCGATGTTCACGCTGTACACGTATGTGGCGCCGACGCTCGAACACGTGACCGGCGCAACGCCCGGTTTCGTGACCGCGATGCTCGTGCTGATCGGCGTCGGCTTCTCGATCGGCAACATCGCCGGCGGCCGCCTCGCCGACCGCTCGCTCGACGGCACGCTGATCGGCTTCCTCGTGCTGCTGATCGTGACGATGGCCGCATTCCCGCTACTCGCCCGCACGCACGCCGGGGCCGCGATCACGCTGCTGGTCTGGGGCGTCGCGACGTTCGCGGTGGTCCCGCCGCTGCAGATGCGCGTGATGCGCGCCGCGCACGAAGCGCCGGGCCTCGCGTCGGCCGTCAACATCGGCGCGTTCAACCTCGGCAATGCGGTCGGTGCCGCTGCCGGCGGCGCCGCGATCTCGGCCGGCTTCGGCTACGCGGCGGTGCCGCTCGTCGGCGGGCTGATCGCCGCGGCCGGGCTTGCGCTGGTCGCGCTGCAGATCATGCAGCGCCGCCGCGCGCCGGTGGCCGCGAGCTCGTAAGCGCGGCCATCCGGTTGGTGCCGATGCGCGGCACCGCAATCGAAAACGCCCGCGTCGGCATCCCGTCGCGGGCGTTTTCGTCGGCGTGTCGCGCAGCGCCGCCGTTGCTTCGACGGATGACGGATCGACGGACCGGCAGATCAGCGCACGGCGGCGAACCCGCCGAAGAACGCGCGCGCGTTCGCATCGAGGCTCTCGAGGTGGTAACCGCCCTCCTGCACGATCACCGTCGGCAAGCCGAGCGCGCCGAGCGCGCCGCCGAGCCGCCCGAACCCGTCGGTCGTGACGGCCACCTGCGACTGCGGATCGTCCTTGTAGATGTCGAAGCCGAGCGCGAGCACGAGCGCATCGGGCTGGAACCGCGCGAGCGCGCGCAGCGCGTCGTCGAGCCGCTCGAAGAACGCCGACTCGGACGCGCCGTGCGGCATCGGCAGGTTCAGGTTGTAGCCGGCGCCGGCGCCCGCGCCGGTCTCATCCTCGTAACCGGCGACGACCGGATAGAAATTGGTCGGGTCGCCATGAATCGATACGTACAGCACGTCGTCGCGGCCGTAGAAGATCTCCTGCACGCCCTGCCCGTGATGCATGTCGGTGTCGAGGATCGCGACGCGGCGATGGCGGCCGAGCAATGCCTGCGCGGCGATCGCCGCATTGTTCAGATAGCAGAAGCCGCCGGCCGCATCGCGCCGCGCGTGATGGCCGGGCGGCCGGCACAGCGCGTATGCGTCGCGCGCGCCGTCGTTCACGTCCGCCGCGGCCGCGAGCGCGCTCTGCGCGGACCAGTACGCGGCGCGCCACGTGTTCGCGCCGACCGGGCAGCTGCCGTCCGCGAGATAGCGCGCGGCCTTCGCGAGCACGCCGCGCAGCGGATTCGGGTCGCGCACGAACACGTTCGACATCACTTCGTCGCCCCAGTCGTCGGGCATCCGCTTCCAGTCGCGGTGCGCTTCTTCCAGGAAGCGCAGGTAGTTCATGTCGTGCACGGCAACGATAGGCGCGGTGCCGCGGTCGGCCGGTTCGCGCACGTCGAAGTCGAGCGCACGTACGGCCGCGACCAGCCGCGCCGCGCGCTCGGGCACTTCCTGCGGCTCGCGCATCTTACCGCGCGACAGGTAGGTGCGCGGATGGTGCAGCAACTGTTCGGGGTGGAAATAGGTTTTCATCGTTCGTTCTCGTCGGTTTGCCGCGTCATGCATCGTGTGCTGCAGTCGCCGCTGCAGTCGCCGCGACCGTGCGCGCTGCGACACCTGCACGCGCGAGCACCGCGTTGAGCAGCACGTTCGTGCCGCACGTCACGTCGTCGGGTAGCGCGTCCTCTGCCTCGTTGTGCGACAGCCCGTCGACGCACGGGATGAACACCATCGCGGTCGGCACGCGGCGCGCGAGCAGGATCGCGTCGTGACCGGCACCGCTGACGATCCGCTCGTTCGCGTAACCGAATACATCGGCGGCCTGTGCGACGAGCTCGACGCAAGCAGCGTCGAACGGCGTCGCGGGGCTGCGCCAGCAGGTGTCGATCGATACCTGCACGCCGCGTGCGGCCGCGACGCGCGCGCACGCGTCGCGCAGCGCGCGCTCCATCGCATCGACTTGCGCATCGTCGTGATGGCGCAGGTCGACGGTGAACGTCACGTCGCCGGCGATCGTGTTGCGCGACGCGTTGCGGATCCCGACCTGCCCGATCGTCGCGAGCCCGCGCGGCGCGTAGCCGGCGACGATCCGTTCCAGCTCGAGCGCCATCTGCGCGCTCGCGAAAAATGCATCCTTGCGATACGGCATCGGCGTCGTGCCCGCATGTGCGGCCACGCCCGTCACGCGCACGTCGAGCCAGTGGATCGCCTGCCCGCCCGTGACGACGCCGATCGTCGTGCCGTTCGCCTCGAGCACGGGCCCCTGTTCGATATGCGCTTCGAAATACGCGTCGACCGCGCCGCCCGGCGCGCGCGTGCCGCGATAACCGCATGCATCGAGCGCGGCGCCGAGCGTGATGCCGTCGGCGTCCTGCGTCGCGAGCGCGTGGTCGAGCGACAGTGCTCCCGTGAACACTGCGGAGCCGAGCATCGCCGGCGCGAAGCGCGCACCCTCTTCGTTGGTCCACGATACGATCTCGAGCGGCTTGCCGGTCGCGATGCCCGCATCGTTCAGCGTGCGCACGATCTCGAGCGCGGCGAGCACGCCATAGACGCCGTCGAAGCGGCCGCCTTCCGGCTGCGTGTCGAGATGGCTGCCGATCAGCACCGGCGCGGCCAGCGCATCGGTGCCGTCGCGCCGCGCGAACAGGTTGCCGACCGCGTCGACGCTCACCGCCATGCCCGCGTCGCGGCACCACTGCGCGAACAGGTCGCGCCCGCGCCGGTCGTCGTCGGTGAGCGCGAGGCGCCGCACGCCGCCGCGCGGCGTCGCGCCGATGCGCGCCATGTCCGCCAGGCTCTGCCACAGGCGGGCGCCGTCGATTTGCAACAGGTCTTTCATTCGAACTCCGATCGATTCATGCGTAGAGGGTGTCAATGCGAGCCGAGCGCTTCGGCGGCGGCCGGCTGGGCCGCGCGGCGCGCGTCGAGCGCGACGATGCAGAGCAGCGACAGGCCGGCGAGACCGGTGTAGAACACGGCAAGCGGCCACCACTGTCCGGCGAAGCGATGCGCGAGCCAGGTGCCGACGAGCGGCGTGAGGCCGCCCGCCAGTGCGCCGCAGATCTGGTACGCGAGCGAGATCGCCGAATAGCGCACGTGCGCGGGAAACACGCCGCTGACGAAGCCCGCGATCACCGAATAGAAGCCGGCCATGCACACGACCGCGAGCGCGATGCCGGCGATGAGCGACGCCGACGTACCGCCCTGCACGAGCATGAACATCGGATACGGCGACAGCATCGCGAGCAGTGCGGCGATCTTCAGGAAACGCGCGCCGCCGATGCGCTCGGCGATCCACGCGGCGATCGGTTGCGCGATGAACTGGATGATCGCCACTGCGAACAGGCTGTCGAGGATCAGCGAGCGCGACACGCCGACGTACTGCGTCGTGTACGAGATCATGAACGTGTTGGTGAAGTAGACGCCCGCGATCCCGATCGTGTTCGCGCCGATGCAGAGCAGCACGAGTCCCGACGCGGAGCGGAACACTTCGGCGACCGGCAGCTTCACGGTGCGGTTCGCTTCCTTCACGCGCGCGAATTCCGGCGACTCGTTCACGCCGAGCCGGATCAGGATGCCGACGACGAGCAGCACCGAACTCGCGAGAAACGGCAGACGCCAGCCCCATGCGAGGAAGTCGGCCTTGTCCATCGACGTGACCGCGCGGAACGCGATCAGCGACAGGATCAGCCCGGCCGGGCTGCCGAGTTGCGCGAACGATGCGAAGAACGTGCGGCGGCCCTGCGGCGCGTGTTCGCCCGCCATCAGCACCGCGCCACCCCATTCGCCGCCGACCGCGATCCCCTGCACGATGCGCAGCACGATCAGCAGCACCGGCGCGAGCATGCCGACCTTCGAATAGTCGGGCAGCAGCCCGACGCATACGGTGGCGACGCCCATCATCATCAGCGTGGTCATCAGCGCCTTCTTGCGGCCGATGCGGTCGCCGAGGTGGCCGAACACGATGCCGCCGAGCGGGCGCGCGAAGAAGCCGACCGCGAACGTCGCGAACGACGCCATCGTGCTGACGAAGCGGTCATGCGACGGGAAATAGAGTTCGCCGAACACGAGCGCGGCGGCGGTCGCGTAGATGTAGAAGTCGTACCACTCGATCATCGTGCCGATGAATGCGGCCGTCGCGGCACGCGCCGGCTGGCGGGCGGAAGGAAGGGACTCGGTCATGCTGGCTCCTGGCGCGTGCGGCGGCACGCGCAATATCGTGGTGACGGCCATCTGTCGCGGCCTCGCGCCGCACGGTGCGGCACCCCTCCTTTATCGGCGACCGCTCATCATTAGTCAAATTTCAAGTTATTATTCGAGATATAAATTCGACTAATGCCTATCCTGGCTGGCCCGGAGACCCGATGCGCACCGATCTCGCCCCCTTCCTGAACGACCGCCTCGACTGGAACCTGCTGCGCACCTACCTGGTGATCATGCAGGAGCGCAGCGTGAGCCGTGCTGCCGCGCGGCTGCATGTGACGCAGCCGGCCGTCAGCCAGGCATTACGCCGTCTGGAGGACACACTGGAGCGCAAGCTGATCGAGCGGCGCGGCGCGCACTTCGCGCCGACGCCGGCGGGCGAAGCCGTGTACCGGATCGCGAGCGACATCTATGGCGGCGTGTCGCGGCTCGAAACGGAGCTCGACGACAGTACGGCCGACCTCACCGGGTCGATCCGGCTGCTGACGGTCAGCCGCATCGAGTCGCCCGTCTACGACGAATTCCTCGCCGACTTTCATCGTGCGTATCCGCGCATCGATCTGCAGATCGAAGTGATGCGCTCGTCCGACATCCTGTCGTCGCTGCTGCAGAAGACGGCCACCGCCGGGCTCGGCCTGTGCCGCACGCCGCACGACAAGCTGCAGATGCGCTGCTTCCTGCGGCAGCGCTACGCGATCTACTGCGGCCGCCATCACCGGCTGTTCGGGCAGACGCAATTGCGGATGGACGATCTGCTCGCGGAGAACTTCGTGTCGTTCACGAGCGACCAGATCGGCGACAGCCTGTCGCCGCTCACCGTGTTCCGCGACCAGAAGGGTTTCACCGGCCGCATCGTCGCGTCGTCGCCGAGCCTCGAGGAAGTGCGGCGGCTGATCTTCGCCGGTTACGGGATCGGCTGCCTGCCGGAACATATCGTGCGCGACGACCTCGCGCAGCAACGGCTGTGGCGGCTGCCGCCCGACGAAGGCCTCGTCGACGTCGACGTGTTCCTGCTGTGGCATCGCGACCGCAAGATGAACGCGGCCGAACAGGCGTTTCTCGACGCGATGGAGCGCTGCATGCAGCGGCATTCGCTCGCGGAACGGCTCGGGATGTAAGCGCGCAGATCGCGAGCGCGCGCAGCGGCTCAGTTGCTCAGTCGCTCAGTCGCGCAGCTGGGAAAGGAAGGAAACAGGCGCCGGCCCGCAGGGCCGGGCGCCTTGGTGCATCGTCAGAAGCGATGCACGATGCCGAGCTGCACGCCGCGCGCATTCGCGCCCGGATACGCGAGCGGCAGGCCCGGGTTCGCCGCGCCGGCGAGCGTGTAGCCGGCCTGGCTGCGGTTGCGCAGGTACGACAGCGCGCCGTAGAAGCTCGTGCGCTTCGACAGGTCGTATTCGTACATCAGTCCGACCTGGTCCGCGTTGTCGCCCTGCGACGTCTGGTCGTGCAGGTACGCGTAGCCGAGCGCGACGTAGTTCGCCGGGTTGAGCTGGTACTTGACCGACAGCCCGTACACGCGCGAATCGATCCCGATATCGCGCCACTTCACCGCGGAGAAGCCGCCGTACACGGTTGCCTTGCCGATCGCGTACGACGCGCCGGCCATGATCGTGCGATCGGTCGTGCTCGCCGTCCGGTTCTTCAGCCACTGCCCGGCGACGAATGCCGCGAACGGCCCGTGCTCGTAAGTCACGTCGAACTGCTGGCTGGAGCCCGCGGAGCGCACGCCGCCGGCGTCGCCGAAGCCGAAGTACAGCCCGGCCTGGAACCCGGCAATCTCCGGGCTCTGGTACGACAGCGTATTGCTGGTGCGGAACGCGAACACGGTCAGGTTGTCCATGCCGGACGCCTGCGTGACACCGCCGAACGCGTCCTGCCCGCCCTGGTCGTTGAACAGCGGCGAATTCTGGCGGCCCGCGCGCACCTTGCCCCACTGCCCCGCGATGCCGACCCACGCCTGCCGGTTGAACATGCTGCCGGCACTGGCGAGCGATCCGTCGTTCGGGTTGAAGCCGTTCTCGAGCGCGAACTCGATCTTCTGGCCGCCGCCGATGTCCTCGCCGCCCTTCAACCCGAAGCGGCTGCCCCACTGGCCGCCCGAGCCGATCGCCGCGGTATAGCCGTTGCCGGTGTTCACGTATTGCGCGAATTCGTCGATCACGCCGTACAGCGTGACGCCGTCCTGCGCGAACGCGGCCCCCGAGCCGCCGATACATGCGGCCGCAACGGCCAGCTGAATACCGGCATGCGCCAGTCGCGCACGGGTGCGATTGCCGCGCGCAGTCATTTGTTTAGTCATGCTATTCGATCGAAGGAGAATGAAACGATGCCGGGCATGATGGTCTGCCATGCCGGCATCGCGGATAACGAAGGTGACGTGCAGGTACTGCTGGCGGCAGCGCCGGGTGGCGCTGCGGGGCCGCTCGGGCCGGCTGTTTGCCGGCCCGGCGGAAGACGCGATGCGTCAGTGCTGGACCTCGCCGCGTTCGAGCGGCAGGATCAGGCGTTCGGGGATGCTGCGCCGCGATGCGCGCGCGCCGATGTAATACAGCACGGCCGGCACGGCGAGCCCGAGGATCCACGAGATGTCGGTGCCGCCGAGCGCGTCGACGAGCGGGCCCGTGTAGATGTGCGTCGACATGAACGGCAACTGCACGAGGATGCCGACGACGTAGATCGTGATCGCCATCACGTTCCAGCGGCCATAGCGGCCATCGGGATCGGACAGCGCCGGCACGTCGTAGCGCGAGCGCGTGAAGCAGTAGTAGTCGACCAGGTTGATCGCGCTCCACGGCGTGAAGAACGCGAGCAGGAACAGGATGAACGCGGTGAATTCCTTGAGGAACGAATGGCGGCCGGCAAGTGCGATCAGCGTCGACACGCAGATCATCCCGAAGATGTAGACGAGCCGGCTCTTCGACGACACCGCGTGCTTGCCGCGAAAGCCGCTGACGATCGTCGCCATCGACATGAAGCTGCCGTATGCGTTGAGCGCGGTCACCGTCACCTTGCCGAACGCGATGCTGAAGTACAGCAGCGCCGCCACCGCGCCGGTCGAGCCGAGGCCGACGATATACGACACCTCGTGGTGCGCGAACTGGCTGCCGGCGAGCGCGGCCGCGAACACGCCGAACACCATCGCCGCCTGCGCGCCGAGCACCGAGCCGAGGCCGACCGCGAGAAACGTGGCGACCGACGACGTCGAGCGCGGCAGGTAGCGCGAATAGTCGGCGACGTACGGGCCAAACGCGATCTGCCACGACGCGGACAGCGACATCGACAGCAGGAAGCTCGCGAGCGAGAAGTGCTTGTTCGCGAGCAGCGCGCCGACGTCGTGGTTCGCGAACAGCTGCGCGAACATGTAGACGAACGCGACGATGCCGACCACGCTCGCGATCCGGCCGACGAAGTGGATCGCGCGATAGCCGAACACCGTCAGCACGACGATCACGGCCGCGAACAGCAGGATGCCGGCCGCGTCGTCGACGTGCAGCAGCTGCGCGACCGCCTGCCCGGCGAGCACCGAGCCGCTCGCGGAAAAGCCGATGTACATCAGGCACACGAGCACGATCGGGATCATGGCGCCGTACACGCCGAACTGCACGCGGCTCGAGATCATCTGCGGCAATCCGAGCTGCGGCCCCTGCGCGCCGTGCAGCGCCATCACCGCGCCGCCGACGAGCTGGCCGAGCAGCAGCGCGATCAGCGACCAGAACACGTCGCCGCCGAGCACGACCGCCAGCGCCCCCGTGACGATGGCCGTGATCTGCATGTTCGCCGACAGCCACAGCGTGAACTGGCTCAGCAGGCCGCCGTGGCGTTCGGCGTCGGGAATGAAATCGATCGAGCGTACCTCGATCAGACCGCCGGCTTTTCCACTGGGATTCGTTGACACGGGTAAATCTCCAAGATACTGAGGATCGCAAATGGTTGGGACGAAACGGGAAACGTGCCGAGCCGCCCTTTCGGCTCGCCGGATGCAGTGCGCCGGGGATCGCCGGCATGCGCCACGCACGCACGGTCTGCACGCTGGCGCGCAACCGGCACGACGTGTGCCGACATTGCCAGCGGATGATCTTGTATATACAACTTGCGTGATATCGGTGATTACCCGGTATCCGGCGATTTTCGAAACCGTCCGAAAAACCGGGCGCGTGCGACGGGTCGGGCCGTCGCTTGCGCGCGGGAAGCGTGAAAGATCAGGCGCCGGTGCGCGGCGCAGGCGCGGGCTCGGGGGCGGCGACCGTGTCGTCGGCCGGAAGGAGGTTCAGCATGCGGCGCGCGGCTTCGGCGTCGCGCGCGTGCAGCCATTCGTCGTGGTCGTCGCGGCGCAGGATCACGACGCCGCGCTTCTGGTCGCCGGGCCGGTGCATGCGCGCGAACACCGGATGATCGTCGGCATTGACGGTGAGCATCGCCATGCCGATCCGCTCGCGGCCGTCGGCCGTCTCGTAACGCCGCCAGATGCCGGCGACGCAGCATGGCTGCCAGCCGGCGGCGCCGATCCGGTGCCACACGTTGCGGCCCGTCTCGTAGCACGGCTCGACGATCCAGCGCACCGGAATCAGGCAGCGCTGGCCGTTGCGCCACGCGTCGCCGTAAAGCCGCGACGAACCGACCGTTTCCGCACGCGCATTCATCGTATCGAGCTTCCTGCGCTTGCGGCCATGCTCGTCGACACGCTCGGGCTGCATGAACTTCGGCCAGAAGCCGAACACCGCGCTGACGACCGCGAGACCGTCGCCGTCGGCGCGCGCGATGGGCGCCGCGTAGTCGGGATACACGTCGGGCGCCCAGGGATCGCGGCGATACAGGTCGCCGATGCCGATTCTCAACTCGCTGATGCCCGGGTCTTCATCGGGCGCGCGGTAATGGGTGCACACGCTGGGGCTCCGCAGACGATGGACACGATGTTCTCATCGTAGGTCACATGCACGCCGCGTTCCCGCTATCGGCTGGTATGACGAAACAGTCTTACGGCGACCTGTTCGTCATCGTGCGCCGCGCCGGCGCGATGCATGGAGGCAGATGAGTTCCAGCGCGATCGTCGCGCCGGCCAGCGACGTGATTTCCGCGTGATCGTACGGCGGCGACACTTCGACGACGTCCATCCCGACCAGATTGATGCCGTCCAGATGACGCAGGATCTCGAGCGCCTGATGGCTCGACAGGCCGCCCGCGACCGGCGTGCCGGTGCCCGGCGCGAACGCCGGATCGAGACAGTCGATGTCGAACGTCAGGTACACCGGATGGTCGCCGACGCGTTCGCGAATCCGCGCGGCCACCGCCGCGGGCGTCGACGCATGCACGCTGCGCGCGTCCTGGATCTCGAAGCCCATCGGCGCGTCGTTGGTCGTGCGGATGCCGATCTGCGCGGAGCGTTCGGGCACGACCCACCCTTCCCGCGCGGCGTGATAGAACATCGTGCCGTGATCGATGCGCTTCACGTCGCGATCGGGCCACGTATCGGTGTGCGCATCGAAGTGCACGAGCGACAGCGGGCCGTGCACCTTCGCATGCGCCTTCAGCAGCGGATACGTGATGAAGTGATCGCCGCCGAGCGTCAGCATCGCGCAGCCGCGCGCGAGGATCGCATCCGCATGCCGCTCGATCGCGCCCGGCACCGATTCGGGCTGGCCGAGATCGAACGCGCAGTCGCCGTAGTCGACCGCGGCCAGCACGTCGAACGGATCGAATGCCCACGGCCACGGGCGCTCCCACGCGATGCCGGTCGACGCGATGCGCAATCCTCGCGGGCCGAAGCGCGTGCCGGGCCGATGCGACGCGGCCGCATCGAACGGCACGCCGGTGATCGCGAGATCGACGCCGTCGAGATCGCGGCTGAAGCGCCGGCGCATGAAGCTCGTCGCGCCGGCGAAGCTCGGCTCGGCCTGCGTGCCGTAAAGGCTGTCGCGCGTGAACGCGAAATCGTTCTGGCTCATCGTCGGATTCCTGTCGGTCGGGAACACGGGAATACGGTCGCGCCGCCGCGACCTCGTGCCCGATTCTGACGTACCGCCATCCGACGAAACATATGAACTAACATAAGCCGACTTCACGAAACGCGACGTATCGTCATGCTGACTCGCTTGAGAGACATGGATGTGCAGCTGCTGCGGCTCTTCGTCACGATCGTCGAGAGCGGCGGCTTCAGCGCCGCGCAAGGCACGCTCGGGATGGCGCCGTCGACGATCAGCACGCAGATGGCCAAGCTCGAGACGCGCATCGGCTTCAGGCTGTGCGAGCGCGGCAAAAGCGGCTTCCGGCTCACGCCGAAGGGCGAGCGCGTGCTGCAGTCGACGCGGCGCCTGCTGCAGGCGATGGACGCGTTTACGCGCGATACGCAGCACGTGTCGGGCACGCTGCTCGGCGAACTGCGCATCGGCTTGTCCGAGCGGCTCGCGCCGGACGTCGTCGAATCGATCGCGGCGTCCGTCGGGCGCTTTCGCGCGCAGGCGCCCGACGTGCTGATCGAAATGCTCGCGGTCGCGCCCGACGAACTGGAGCGCAGGCTGCTGAAAGGCGAACTGCAGCTCGCGGTCGGTTATTTCTCGGGGCATCAGGCCGGGCTGAACCATGCGCCGCTGTTCGTCGAGCAGCAGTCGCTCTATTGCGGCGCGCGGCATCCGCTCGCCGCGAAAAAGACCGTGTCGATGAACGACGTCTCACGGGCGAGCAACGTCGCGCGGCTCTACAAGACCCACACCGCAGGCTCGACGCTGCGCAATGTGCAGCCCACCGCGTTCTCGGAAAACGTCGACGCCGACGTGATCTTCATCCTGTCCGGCGCACACGTCGGCTTCCTGCCCGACCATGTCGCGGCGCCGTGGGTCGCGGCCGGCAAGATGCGCAGGCTGCTCGCGAGCAAGCTGAGCCACACGGTCGGATTCCAGCTCGCGACGCCGCGCAACAGCGACGGCGGCGAAGTGCTGCACGCGTTCTGCGCTGCGCTCGCCGAACAGTTCCCGGCGCTCGACGGTTGCGTGCGCAACTAGCCGGCGCGTTGCGTCCGTTCGTTCATCGGAGCCGGTCAGCCGTGCCGCCGGCGCGCTGCACGTCGCGGTTCACGCGAGGCGCTCCGATCCGACGACATGCACGCCCGGGCGCGCCTCGAGCGCGGCATCGACCAGCGCGCCGGCAATGCGCGGCGCCGGATTCACGCGCCACCTGCGCGGCAACAGCGGCCCGGCGGCGCTCAGCGCAAGCACCAGCATCCGTTCGCCGAACCGGAATTCGTCGCGGCTGCCGCCGATCAGCCCCGGACGCACGCAGGTCAGCGACGCGAACCCGATGCCTGCGAGCGCACGCTCGACCTCGCCCTTCACGCGGTTGTAGAAGATGCGCGAGTCGGGATCCGCGCCGAGCGCGGAATTCAGCACGTAGGTCGGCGTGCCGGACCGGTGAGCGAGACGCGCGACCGCGAGCGGATAGTCGTGGTCGACGCGGCGAAATGCGGGCCGCGAGCCCGCGACCCGCATCGTGGTGCCGAGCGTGCAGATCACCGCGTCGGCGTGCCACCAGTCGGCCGATTCGGGCAAGCGCTCGAAGTCGACTTCCAGCGCGCGCATCTTCGGATGCGGCGACAACGGCCGGCGCGCGAGCACGATGACCTGGTCCACCCGCGCATCGGCCAGCGCGAGCTCGAGGACGTGGCGCCCGACGAGTCCGGTCGCGCCGACGAGCAACAGTTTCATGTCAGGTGGTTCCGTGTGGGTCCTGTGTAGACGAGCCGCGCGCGACAACCACGCGCATCCGGGCACTCGCAATGCCGCGCCGCGGCGAACCGGCCCGTGCGCCTGTGCGCGTCGCATCGCATCGCATCGCATCGCACCGAATACCGACACGATGAACGGTTCGCTCGCGACGGTCAACGGCCGACTTCGCCGCGCGCGAGCCGGGTGCGCATGCCGGCGCGCGCACGCGTATCGACTCCTTGCATGAACGAGGGCCTGAGTGGCAGCCGACGGTGCGGGCAACATGCCGACGCGGCGATGCGATCCGATCGGTTGCCGACGACGATGCGGCGTGTCCGTCGGCGCGGCTTCGTCGCGCCTGCGCCGTGCACGCCGCATCGCTTGCGTCGAGCGCCCTCGCTATCCGCGCAAACAAAAAGCCCCGCCGTAGCGGGGCTCCGTCCGGCCGTACCGCGCAGCAGGCGATTACACGTGCAACGCATGCCCCAGCGCCCGCAACGCGGCCTCCTGCATCGCCTCGCCGAGCGTCGGGTGTGCATGGATCGTGCCGCCGATGTCCTCGAGCCGCGCGCCCATCTCGAGCGACTGCGAAAACGCCGCGGCCAGCTCGGACACACCGCGCCCGACCGCCTGCCAGCCGACGATCAGGTGCGTGTCGCGCCGCGCGACGACGCGCACGAAACCGTCGGTCGCCTGCAGCGTCATCGCGCGGCCGTTCGCCGCGAACGGGAACGATGCGCTGATGCAGTCGACGCCGGCCGCCGTCGCATCGTCCGGCGACCAGCCGGACGTGACGACCTCGGGATCGGTGAAGCACACGGCGGGAATCGACGCGGGCGTGAACTTGCGGCGCCGTCCGGCGATCAGCTCGGCCACCATCTCGCCCTGCGCCATCGCGCGATGCGCGAGCATGGGCTCGCCGGCCACGTCGCCGATCGCCCATACGTTGCGCATCGACGTCCGGCATTCGTCGTCGATGCGCAGCGCGCGGCCGTTGCGATCGAGCGGCAGCGTTTCGAGCCCGAAGCCGTCGACGCGCGGCCGGCGCCCGACCGCGACCAGCACGCGATCGGCGGGCAGCGTCTTCTCCGCGCCGTCGGGCGCCTGCACGCGCACCGCACCGTCGCTCGCGAGGCCCAGCACCTTGTGGCCGAGCCGCAATCCGACACCGAGCCGGACGAGCGAATCGGCGACCGGCTTCGCGAGTTCCGCGTCGTACGCGGGCAGCACGCGCTCCGCCGCTTCGACGATGCTCACGTCGACGCCGAGCTTGCGATAGACGGTCCCGAGTTCGAGCCCGATGTACCCGGCGCCGACGACGACCAGCCGCTTCGGCAACGATGTCGGGGACAGCGCCTCGGTCGACGACACGACGTGACCGCCGAACGGCATCGACGGCAGCGCGACCGGCTCCGAACCCGTCGCGAGCAGCAGGTGCTCGCATGCGATGCGCGTCGTGCGGTCGCCGGCGACGACGTCGACCGTCTTGCCGTCGACGACGCGCGCGTCGCCGTGCAGCACGCGCACGCCATGCTTCTTCAGCAGCGCGCCGACGCCGCGCGTGAGCCGCTCGACGATGCCGTCCTTCCACGCGACGCTTGTCGCGATGTCGATTTCCGGCGTGCGCACGCGAATGCCGAGCATGCCTTCGCCGGCCTGTCCGCATGCCTGCTCGAACGCGTCTGCGACATGGATCAGCGCCTTCGACGGAATGCAGCCGATGTTCAGGCACGTGCCGCCGAGCCGTTCGCGCTCGACGAGCACCGTCGGAATGCCGAGCTGCCCCGCGCGAATCGCGGCGACGTAACCGCCCGGACCGCCGCCGATCACGAGCAATGTGGTGTGTTCGTTCGGCATCGCGCTCACTCCACGAACAGCAGTGCCGGCCGCTCGAGCAACCCGCGCACCGCCTGGATGAATTCGGCCGCGTCCGCGCCGTCGACGACGCGATGGTCGAACGACGACGACAGGTTCATCATCTTGCGCGCGACGATCGCGCCGTCGCGGATCATCGGCCGCTCGACGATCCGGTTCACGCCGACGATGCCGACCTCCGGATGATTGATGACCGGCGTCGACACGATCCCGCCGAGCGCGCCAAGGCTCGAGATCGTGATCGTCGAACCCGTCAGCTCGTCGCGTTGCGCGCGGTTCGTGCGCACCGCGTCGGCGAGCCGCGCGATTTCCGCCGAGATCGACCACACGTCGCGCGCTTCCGCATGACGCAGCACCGGCACCGTGAGGCCGCCGTCCGTCTGCGTCGCGACGCCCATGTGCACCGCACCGTATTGCGTGACGGCACCGGCCTCGTCGTCGTAACGCGCATTGATCTGCGGGAAGTCGCGCAGCGCGATCACCAGCGCGCGGATCAGCAGCGGCAGCGGCGTGAGCCGGCCGCGCGCGTCGCCGTAGCGGCGGTTCAGTTCCGTGCGCAGCGCTTCGAGCTCGGTGACGTCGATCTCCTCGACGTAGCTGAAGTGCGGAATCCGCCGCTTCGCTTCCTGCATCTTGCGCGCGATCGCACGCCGCAGACCGATCACCGGCACGTTGGTTTCGTCGTTGCGCTCCGCGTAGCCGTGCGCGTGCGACGCGCGTGCCGCCGCGCCAGCGCCGCTACGCGCATACGCATCGAGATCCGCATGCAGGATCCGCCCGGCTTCGCCGGTGCCGCGCACGTAACGCAGCTCGATGCCCATGTCCCATGCGCGCTGGCGCACCGCAGGCGACGCGAGCGGCCGCTCGCCGGGCGCGAGTGCCGCGCGCGGCTGCGCCGCATGCTCCGCGCGACGCGGCTCGGCCGGTGCGCGGCTCGCCGCGTCGGGCGCGGTGTGCGGCGTGGTGTGCGCCTTCGCCTGCGACGACGCATGCGTTTCGGATTCCTCTGCGACATGGGACGGCTTCTCACGCGTATCGGCCGGTGCCGGGCGCGGCGCCGCGTCCGCTGCCGCATCGCGCCCCTTCGCGCCCGGCTTCAGGTTGCCGTCGCCTTCGACTTCGAGACGGATCAGCTCGCTGCCGACCGCCATCATCTCGCCGATCCGGCCGCCGAGCTCCAGCACCTTCCCCGCGACCGGCGACGGAATCTCGACCGCCGCCTTGTCGGTCATCACGTCGGCGAGCGGCTGATCCTCGGCGATCGTCTGCCCCGGCTGCACGTGCCAGGCCACCAGCTCGACCTCGGCAATCCCTTCGCCGATATCCGGCATCTTGATGACATGAATCCCCATCTCACGCCTCCATCACGCGTCGCAACGCTTCGCCAACCCGGGCCGGGCCGGGGAAATACGCCCATTCCTGCGCGTGCGGATACGGCGTGTCCCAGCCCGTCGTCCGCTCGACCGGTGCTTCCAGGTGATAGAAGCAGTGCTCCTGCACGAGCGACACCAGCTCCGCGCCATAGCCGCACGTGCGCGTCGCTTCGTGCACGACCACGCAGCGGCCGGTCTTGCGCACCGACGCGACGATCGTGTCGAGATCGACCGGCCACAGCGTGCGCAGGTCGATCACTTCCGCGTCGATGCCGGTTTCTTCCGCCGCGGCGAGCGACACGTGAACGGTCGTGCCGTACGTCAGCACCGTCACGTCGTTGCCGGGCCGCACGATCGCGGCCGTATCGAGCGGCACCGTGTAATAACCGTCGGGCACCGCGCTGCCCGGATGCTTGAGCCACGACGTGACCGGACGCTCGTGATGGCCGTCGAACGGCCCGTTGTACAGGCGCTTCGGCTCGAGGAAGATCACCGGATCGTCGTTCTCGATCGATGCGATCAGCAGCCCTTTCGCGTCGTACGGATTCGACGGCATCACCGTGCGCAGCCCGCAGACCTGCGTGAACATCGCCTCCGGGCTCTGGCTGTGCGTCTGGCCGCCGTAGATGCCGCCGCCGCACGGCATGCGGATCGTCATCGGCGCGGTGAACTGGCCCGCGGACCGGTAGCGCAGCCGCGCGCCTTCCGACACGATCTGGTCGGACGCCGGGTAAAAGTAGTCGGCGAACTGGATCTCGCAGACGGGCCGCAACCCGTAGGCGCCCATCCCGACCGCCGCGCCGACGATCCCGCCTTCGGAGATCGGCGCGTCGAACACGCGCGACTTGCCGTACTTCGCCTGCAGCCCCTCGGTGCAGCGGAACACGCCGCCGAAGTAGCCGACGTCCTGCCCGAACACCACCACGTCGTCGTCGCGGCCGAGCATCACGTCCATTGCCGAGCGCAGCGCCTGGATCATCGTCATCGGCTGCGCCGATGCCGTCGTCGTTTCGTGTTGCGCCATGATCACGCTCCCAGTTCCTGGCGCTGACGGCGCAGATGCGCGGGCAGCTCCTTGTACACGTCGTCGAACATCGACGCGGGCGACGGAATGCGGTCGTCGGCCAGCGTCCCGAACTTCTCCGCTTCCTTCTGCGCGGCGACCACCTCGGCTTCGAGCTCGTCCGTCAGCGCGTCGTGCGCGCTGTCCGACCAGATGCCTTTCGCGATCAGGTGCTGCTTGAAGCGCGCGATCGGATCGCCGAGCGGGAAATGCGCCCAGTCGTCGGCCGGCCGGTATTTGGTCGGATCGTCCGACGTCGAATGCGCGCCCGCGCGGTAGGTGACCCACTCGATCAGCGTCGGGCCGAGATTGCGGCGGGCGCGCTCGGCGGCCCACGTCGACGCCGCGTAGATCGCGAGGAAGTCGTTGCCGTCGACGCGCAGCGAAGCGATGCCGCAGCCGACGCCGCGCCCGGCGAACGTCGTGCCCTCGCCGCCCGCGATCGCCTGGAACGTCGAGATCGCCCACTGGTTGTTGACCACGTTGAGCACGACCGGCGCGCGGTACACGTGCGCGAACGTCAGCGCGGTGTGGAAGTCGGCTTCCGCGGTCGCGCCGTCGCCGATCCACGCGGACGCGATCTTCGTGTCGCCCTTGATCGCCGACGCCATCGCCCAGCCGACCGCCTGGATGAACTGCGTCGCGAGATTGCCGGAGATCGAGAAGAAGCCCGCATCGCGATCCGAGTACATCACCGGGAGCTGACGGCCCTTCAGCGGATCGCCTTCGTTCGACATCAGCTGGCAGATCATTCGCTCGAGCGGCACGTCGCGCGCGATCAGGATGCTCTGCTGGCGGTAGGTCGGAAAGCACATGTCGCCGTGACGCAGCGCCATCGCGTGCGCGGCGCCGATCGCCTCTTCGCCGAGGCTCAGCATGTAGAACGAGATTTTCTTCTGACGCTGCGCGATCATCATCCGCGCGTCGAAGATGCGGGTCTTCAGCATCGCGCGCATCCCGGCGATCAGCCGCGCATCGTCGAGGTCCGGTGCCCAAGGGCCGACGGCTTCGCCGTGGTCGTCGAGCACGCGCACGAGGCTGCGGGCGAGATGGGCGGTGTCCGCCGGCGCAACGTCGATCGGCGGGCGGCGAACCGCGCCTGCCGGCGATAGATGCAGATAGGAAAAGTCCGTCTTGCAGCCCGGACGCCCGGTGGGCTCCGGCACATGCAGACGCAATGGCTCTGACAGGCTCATCGTGTCGTCTCCACGCTCGATTGTGTCTCACGCTGATAAAAGCGCGCGGCCGGTTGCCGGCTCACGCGCGGGCTGGCGCACGGATAAGCACGCCAACCTTGGAAATCTATGCCTTGCGGGGCCGGACGTCGATGACCAAGCCGCTCGTTTCCGGTGAGCAGATTTGCCATGGCGGCGGTCGGTGGCCGGTCGGCGCGGACGGCGCAGCGGGCGGATGCGGCAATTGCTGCGATGCGTTAACGGCTATGAAGAGACGAGATCGGGCGCCGGGAATGGCGCTGTGCGTGCCGGATCTGATCGGAGTCGAGAAACAAAGGAAGAAGACCCCGCGAAATCCGTGATTTCAGCGGGGTCTTTGCGGATGCGATGGATGCCGCTGGCGTGCCGGGTCGGGCCGGCACGCGACGCATCACGCGTCGGGTCGCGCGATGTCGAAGCGGCTGTCGGGCGTGACGTGCACGTACGCCGACGGGCCGCCCGCACGAAGAATGATGCCCGCGCCGAACGTATCGAAGATGCCGTCCTTCAGCAGGTCACGGCGGATATGCACCGCGACGACTTCGCCGAGCACCAGCGTGGCGGGCGTGTCGACCCCGTGGTGATCGCGCAGCCGGATCACGTCGGTCATCTTGCATTCGAAGTTGACGCCGCTTTCCGCGACGCGCGGCACGTCGACGAGACGCGACGGCGTCGCGGTCAGGCCGCCGAGCTCGAATTCGTTCACGCCGTACGGCACCGCGGCGCAAGTCTGGTTCATCCGGTCGGCCAGATCGCGCGTCGCGAGGTTCCACACGAACTCGCCGGTCTCCTGCACGTTGCGCAGGCTGTCCTTCGCGGCGGTGCTCGAAAAGCCGATGATCGGCGGACGATAGTTGAACGCGTTGAAGAAGCTGTACGGCGCGAGGTTCACCGTGCCGTCGCTGCCGCGCGACGAAATCCAGCCGATCGGGCGCGGGCCGATGATCGCGTTCAACGGGTCGTGCGGCAGGCCGTGGCCTTGCGAGGGTTCGTAATAGTGGTGGGTCGAGTCGGGCATGGGCGGGTGGTCGTGCGACAGGCGAAACTGCGTTGGGATGCGTCGGTGAGATGCGCGTACCGATGACGGCAAGGCAATCGGTGCGGCATGCGTTTCAAGTATCACATGGCGTCGTTTTCGTCGCAGTGACGCGCATCGCGTGCCGACGCATTCGCCGCGCCAAATAAAAAACCCGCGAGCGCATGGCTTCTCGCGGGTTTTCGGACCTTCGTCGAATCGCATCGAAGCGATCGATGGTGCGGGGACCGGAACCACATTAAAGGCGCCGATCCTTTATGTAACGGGCATTCTCCGAATTCAATTTTTCTGGATGCCCCCACATATGCCCCCTTGTGCAATTCCTGCCGGTTTTTCGTTGTTGCGACACAACAAACCGACGGATTCCATCATCGCGCAAGGAGATCGTCATGGCAAAGAACTTCCGTGAGGCATTTCGTCTTTCGTTGGCCGTTGCAGTACTGCTCGCATGCACTGCGTGCGGTGGCGGGGACGACCCCGGTCCTTTGGCAGCACGCAACGCGACGGCCGGTGGCCAGGTTGGCCCGGTGCTTCGGGCGTGTGAGGCACCCGAGGCGCCCTGCCCGGCGTCGCAAGCTCAAGGCGGCCTCCGGAAGTGACGACGCACCGTGAAGCTCTATTCGACTTCTGATACTGCCGGCTCGATCCGCAAGGCATTCGCCGATTTCACTCATGTGCTCGTGAACCGCGGATACACCACGATCAAGCCGGCATTCTTTAAGAGCGCGTTGATCTCCGACCTTCCCGTCTACATATGGGCATGGTGGGATCGCGCAAGCGACGGCCAACTGGCGAAATGGCAAGCCAACGGTGGTGTGTTGCTCGATCGATACACGTATTCGGATCGTGCCGGGGCAGCGGACGTGCTCGTCTTCGTGGAATGCCCGATGACCATGGACAGGCTGACCCGATCGCACGCCAACATTTCCGAATACACCGTGGTCCCGGTTCCGCACACATGGCGCGTGCACGAGGAATGCATTGATCTTCGCACGCCTCGCGTCGAAGATCTGCGTGCGATTTGGAGCGCATGCCGCGGGCAGCGATTGACAGACGAGCAACTCGAGTCAGAGACCGGAATCCCTCGCCAGCGGTTGACCTACATGCGCAGAAGCCTAAAGCCGGTCGAGGAATGGGATCTGCGCCCTCGATTAGAACCTGACACGCCAGGATTGCTGCCTGCTTGGGAATGGATAGGGTCCGGACGCACGGATCCGAAGAAGATGGCACGCGAAGAAGGCCACAAGGCCGCCATCAAGGAGATGGCGCGCCTCGGGCACATTTCCTTGACGAAGTGGCAGGTGTACCGAACCGATGAGCCAGATTGGGACCTGCTCGAACGAAAGCGCCTACGGGCTATTGCTGATCTTGCTGAAGTTCGATCACTCGTTGACTCGCTTCCCGACCATCTTCAAGCGTGACGACGGTCTGGCGGATCTCTTTGATGCGCGGGGCATTGGCGTGATATAGCTGGTTGAGCTCGGACAATGCATGCTCGATTTCTCGATCGCCAACGGCGCGCTGTTCTCCGCCGCGCAAGGCGATGGCAGCCTGCAGCTTGACCTTCGCCATTGCCGCACTGTCTCCATGATCCATCGTCGCAAGATCGTGCAGTTCCTCCAAGCCAACTACCTTGTATGCTCTTGTGAGATCCGCGACCCGAGCGTCGAACTGCTCGCTGCTCATGCGGGAGTATGACGGATCCACCTTGACCTTCTCGATTGCCGCAGCGAATCCCTGAAGCTCTGCCGATGCACGGATGTATCCGTCCAACTCGTGTGCGGTGCAGTCGAGCGTGGAGGCAGCCAGGAAGATGTCCCCCTTGGCTTCGGTCAGAGCGGTCTTGATCGATTCCTCGGAGATCAAACCGGCTCTCATAGCACGTCTCACTTCTTCCCCCGCTTCCGTTCCGGCAGATTCTTCACCGATTTACCGTGCTGTGCGCTGGTGAAGTCCTTCCCGACTTTCTTCGGGATACCGATCTTCGACCGGCCCTCGGCCGCAGCATGCATTGCGCGGTTCTGCGCTTTCGACTTCATCGGCATGGCATCCTCCTAGTACGAGAGCCCCTTCGCATAGCCCATCTGCTGCAGTTCGGGCAGTTGCTTCTTCAGTCGGCCGACACCTATGTCGGTTCGATAAAACGGGCTGTTCGGGATTTTCACCTTCTTGATCGCGCTATAGGCTGATCGGCGCGCGCCGGTGATCGTCTCGCCAGTTCCCGTCGCGATCAGCACATAGTCGCCGGCCGTCACCGGACCCGGCAGGTCGACCACCTTGCCGTTCACCTCGCGCGGCGCCGTGCCCATCATCACCTCGGAGAAGTGCAGGTGTTCCATGTCCTCGGCGCCGTAGATCGGGATCCCGCAAAGCTCCTTGTTCGTGATCTTCGAGTACGGGAAGTCGGGCAGCGCCATCAGAACCGAGATGCACACTTCGTCCATGCGGATGTTCAGCGTATCGCGGCCCTGGATTTTGTCGGCCATCCACTGCGCGGGGTCGCCCTCGATCAGCGCCGTCAGATTGTGGCGAATCGGCCAGCCATCGCGCATGGTCCACTCGAGCGGATACGGTCCCTTCCCGTCGGTCGGGATCATGCAGTTGACGTCGACGTAGCCGACATAGCCGATTCGCTTCAGGTGCTCGGTGGCCGGCTTCAGCACCTCGTCGGCGAGCTTCGACTGCCGGACGACGCGCACCGTGGTGCCCATCTCTCCGGTGTTCACGCCCAGGTCGCCGTTCATCAGTTTCTTGTTTTCCCAGTTCTCGACCCAGCCGCGCGACCAGCCGTCCGGGCCGAAGAAGCCGCCCACGGCCATCTCGATCCCGCTGATCTTCTCCTGCAGGATGAAGCCGTCCTTGCGCGCCGCGGACCGGTACTTGTCGATCTTGTTCCAGCGCCCGAGCATGTACACCATGTCGGCTGCGCTGTCCGCGACGTAGGACATCGCGCGCTCGCCGTCGCCGGACGGCTTCGACACGAACGCCTTACCCTGTTTCTTCACGTAGGCGATCGCTGAATCGTAGTCGTGAAACGTCTTGCCTGGGATGATGCGCATCCCGCACTCTTCCATGACCTGCTGTCCGGCCTCGCGGTCCAGTTCCCATTCGACTGCCGCCAGGTTGCAGCCATAGATCGGGTAGCCAATCCGGCGGTACGGCTCGAGCATCTCGAGATAGCTGACGTTGTCGGGCGTATAGATCAGGTCGGCCCATCCCAGCCACTTCCGGCGCAGCTCGTCGTAGTCTCGGATCTTCGGCACGATCCCTTCGCCCGCATGGCGATTAGTCCCGTCCGGGCGCGGTTTGTCGTACCAGAGGACCTGATGCCCCCACTCCTGGCAACGCATCAGCCAGTCGAGGCAGTTCGAACCGACGTCGATCGCGAGAATTCTCATGGAGTGGGCGGTCGCTGAAGGAGTTGTTCGGTGATGGTGGGCCCGGCGCGGTTGTACAGGTTCGCGGCAGCCCAAGGCACCGCGGCGGCGGCCGGGTTGACCCCGAAGCCGGCACCACCTAGCAGGCCTGCCACGATGCCGCGCTCCGCCGTGTTCGATGTGCCCGGCTCGCGCAGGAACAGCGAGCCGATGTCCGCCAGCTTACCGAGCTCGCCGCCCTGCCCCATCGCCATCGCCCGCTTGCCGAATGCATTCGACGTAGCCGCTCCCATCAACGCTTTTGGGCTGATGTTGCCTCCCGGAGACTTGGCAACGAGCGGTTCGATCGTCTTTCCGATCGCATACTGACGGCGCGCGGCCGCGTAACGCGCGGCTTCGTCGGGCGACAGCTGAGGCAGGAACGCGTCTTCGATCTCGCCCTGAAGGTCGCTCAGCGCGTGCCGGAGATCGCCGTTCGACGTGCTGCGAATAGTCGACTTCAGCTTCGTCAGGAACGGCCGCAGCTTCGCCCCGTCGAGCTGTCGCGCAGCCGACGTTGCTCCCCCACCGGCGAGCGTCTGACGGGGACCGGCCAGCGCCTCCAGGTCGTCGATGTACCCCTGGACGACCCCCTGCACTTCCGGCAATTGGTTTCCCTTCGCGCGTTGCAGGCGGTTCAAGAACGCGTTATCGACCGGGATACTGTGCGCGGCCGTGATCGCGTCGATCTCGGTCCCGGACTTCTTCATCGCGTTGGCGTACACCTGGCGCGTCAGCTTGTCGCCCTCACCCCCGATCGCCTGGATCAAGCGCTGATTGAACACGCGCTGATTCGCTCCCGACGTTTCTCCGGCGAACGGTACATCGGACGAAAGCTGCCCGGCGATGCGCCCGAACTTGTTCTCGTACATCTGGTCCGGACGGAACCGGAAGCCCATCTCGTGCGCCTCGCGCGCCAGACGCAGCGTCTCCGGATCAACTTCCGGCAGTGCTCGAGCAGCAGCGCGCGCCGCACCACGGCCAACGGCGTTCGCGCCAGCACGCGCGGCGCCGGCAGCGCCTTCACCGGTGGCGAGTACGCCGCGCGGCACTTCCGGAATCCGAGCGATCATCGGCGACTCGACCGGCATGCCCTGCAGTGCATGCATCAGCCCAGAATTCCCGAGTGCCTCGACGTCCGCCTGGCCGGCTTCAGTGCGAGGCTGATACGTCAGCTTGCTGGCCAGTGCGGCGCCCGCTCTATCGCCCGCCTCGATGCCCTGCTGCGTGCCGAACTTTCCGCTCGTAAGCGTCTTGCCGATGCCGTATGCGGCACCGATGGGCGCAGCCAGTGCGCCGGTTGCAGCCGACAGGCCGGCTTCGCCGAGTCCGACCGCGCTCTTTCCAAGACCGAGCAGGCGCTCTGCGATGGTATCGGCATGCTGCGGCATCGTGGACGCGGGGCTATCAGGCGGCAGGCGGTCGAGAGGTGCAACCGGGCCGCGCGGCGCCGCCGGCGCACCGCCGGAATACTTGTCCCACGGTCCGGTAGCAGACGCCGCAGTGTCCTGCGCGTATTTCTCCCAAGGGCCGGCCATTACATCTTCTCCCAGTTGCTCTGCTTCGATGGGTCGCCGCCCTTGAACCGGTATCCACCCTCAACCGTGCCAACGGCTGGCGCACCCTCTCCGCGTCCGGAAATGCGGGCCTTCTGCTGCGCCTGAACTTCGGTCGGCGCCTGGCGCGCCGCAGCCATTTCCTTTTCCATCATCCCGAGAACTGCATCGAGTTGCTCGGGTGTGCTTGCAGTGGAAAGCAGTTCTCGCGCATGCTCCTTGTCCGATACCGTCGGCACACCCGTAGGGCTGATCGCGCGGGCGTAAGCGTTGATCGACGTGTTCAATGCGGTGCCGAGTGCAACGACGCGCGGGTCGCCGGTGTTCGTCTGGGCAGCCTGAATCGCTCGGTTTGCCGGAACGAACTGCGAGCGCGGCAACGCGGCCGAAGCCTGACGCACCAGTGGGAAAGTCTTCTGCGCTTCGGCGACGGCCATGCCGATGTTCGCCGCACGCGTAGCGCCGGTACGTGCTGCCGCCTTCTCGCCCTGGAAACCGGCGTTCGCGGCTGCGATATCCGCGCCGGTCCCGCCTGCTTCGCGCTCCTGGCGCATCACTTCACGGCGCAGCGCGATAATGTTCTTCGCGCCCTGCGCTCCGCGGCCGAGGTTCTGATAGACCGACGTGTCGCCCGCACGAGCCTGTTCCGCCAGAAACTTCAGGTCCTCCGGCGAGAACTTTGCGTCATCCCCGTTCGCTAGCGCGATTGACTGCCGGCGGAGCGCAATTGACTCAGCACGCAGAGCATTCGATTCAGCGCGCGCCTGCGCGCGGTCCGCACGATCCAACGCGCGATCTTCTGATCTTTGGTTAGCTTCACGAATGCGCTCCTCGAGTGCAGCGTGCCGATCCTGTACGGCTTGCAGCTTCATTTCCTGCTCGAACCGCATCTGGATTTGCGCCGCCTGCGCCTTCGCCTGCGAGTCGAGAATCGGCGTGAGCTGCTGCAGCCCCAGCATCAGGTCTGCGCCCGATAGTCCCTGATCCTTAAGCACTTTGATCGCGCTATCAAGCGTGAGCGGACCGCTCGGTTGCTGTGCGGCGTTCGGCGCTGGGGGCGGTGCCGAGATCTGCGGCGTACCTTGCTGAGGGGCGCCAGTCGGCATCGGCTGGAACGGGGGCAGAGGCGGCTTTCCGGATAAGCCGGTAGCTGCAGCTACGCCCGGCGGCATTCCCGGTGGAAGTGGCGGCATCTGTCCCGGCGCAGCGCTCGGTTGCTGCATAGGTACCGACGGCTGTCCCGGATTCGGAGTCTGGGGCGGCGGGGGCATCTGCATGGGTTGCTGTTGCCCCGCTAGCAACATCGGAAGCGCGTTGCCTGCTGCCTCCTGCGCGGCTTGTTGACGCTGACGATCCTGCTGCGCTTGCTGGAACTGGGCGAGTTGAATCTGCGCATACTGACGCCGCATGGCGTCTTCATGAGCCTGCTGTTGGTACTGGAGGAAGTACGGAAGTCCCGCGAGACTGGCCATTTCTCACCTCACATCGTGAAGCCGTATGAGTTTCCGCCACCCGAGTAGTACGGACTTGACGAGAATGCGCCGCTGAAGTCGCCACTACTGAACGACCCGCTCGCCGGGCTGAAGAAGTTCGTGATGCCGTTCTGAATTTGCTGATTACCGAACAGTCCGGAGATGCCCTGAGATACCGCACTGCCGAGCGCGCCTGCGCCCTGCGCCTGACTCTGGAACGGCACGGATTGCGCACCGGAACCGTAGTTCATGTATGGAATGACGGATCCCATGAGACCCTCGGCGGGACCGTACAAATTCGAGTTCAGGTACGATCCGAAAGTACCAGCGAGTGAACCCGGTGTCGCTGCGATCGTCTGTCCCGTGCTGTACGGCGTCGAGCCGCTGAGCAGCGTATTGCCTGGCACAGCGCTGGCCTGAGACGTACCGAGCTCGCCGTACCGTCCGGCGGTGTTAGCTGCGCCGGCATAGCCCTGTAGACCTTGCATAGCGCGCGACAGTTGGTTGTTCTGCCAGTCGATGTTGAAGTTCGACAGAGCCTGGTTCGTCAGTCCGGCACCGGCCGCCGATGTGCCGAGCCCGTACATCGAATTCACCGCATTCGACTGGTCCGTGACCTGCTGCCGCGTCCGGTTGTACAACGCATTCTGCGGATCCATACCGAGGTTGTACAGATTCTGCCCGGCGTTCAGCAGGGAGTTCTGTGTGGCGAAGTTCTGGTTCGCGTTACCCTGCAGCAACGACGCAAGGCCCGCGTACTGGCTGCCGGCCGCGTTTGCTGCGTTTTGATAGCCGGCGCCGTACTGATTGTTGGCGTTCAAGCCTTGCGTCAATGACTGCTGCGCGAGCGGCGTCTGGTTGTTGTTCTGGTACGCGTTAAGACCATTCGCGAGGAGCCACTGCCACGAGTTGTCAGCGGTGCTCAGCCCAGTCGGTGTGTAGTAGGACGGGCCGCCACCGGAAACGCTTGGCGAGGAACCTCCGGAAACAAGGCCCCCAATTATCGGGGAAGCGATAGCGCCTACGGCTGCTGCGAATGGCATGGCTCACTCCTTCTTCAACGTCGTGGGATCCGCTACGCTTTCCGCATGGATGCATAGCCACGTCAGATCCGTCAGCGCTGTGATGCGATGCGCGCGCCCCGCTTTCACTTCGAGCATGCACGGCCCATGCAGAACCTGCAGATCGCCCTCGATGTCGATCATGGCCGTGCCGCTGGCGAGATAGCTCAGATGATCGTAGTCGTGCACGTGCTTCTGAACTTCCTCGCCTGCACGCAATGTCTGCTCGCGTGCGTACACGCCGCCAGCCGTGAAATGGTGTTTGATGGTCATTTCTCGCACCGGATCGACACAATCAGCGTGATTCGATCGTCGTCGCCATCGTTGACTACCTCGTGCTCCTTCGTGTTGTCGAAGTACCAGACGTCACCCGGCGCCATCACTACCACGTCTTCCTCAACACGATTCATGCACTTCGGATTCGTCTGCAGTGGCACGTACAACTTCGTGTTGTAGTGCCGCACGTGCCAGCTATCGTCGGCATGCGGCAGGATGCGCTTGCCGGGTGGCACCTTCGTGATCAGGATGCCACCCAAGCGCGTCCCTTCGACGCGCGCCATCAGACCGAACACGATCGGTCGTACCTGAGGCAATGCGTACCACTCGGGGTAGAAGATCGCGTCATGCGCGTCGTTGAACCCGGTGTAATCGTCCGCCGCCTTGTACGGCTTCTCGTCGTTGTAGCGCAACCAGATATCCGAGACGTCGGCGTGTGGACTACCTTCGCGCGTCGTGCGAAACGTGTGGCGATTCCACAATCCCGGCTGGCGTGCGATGGCGAGCAACAGAGGAGCTGTGTCGATGCCGGCAGCGATACGGACGAGATTGTTCATTTACCTTTGACCTGCTGATAGACGTGCATGCCGCCCAGGCCGAGCATGCCGATCGTGATAGTCGCGAGCTGCGTCAGATCCATTTCCGTCAGAACGATGTGATGCCCGAAAATCGCGGAAATGTCGCTGATGGCTGGCCGAAGCACAAAGTTCCACGCGTATCCAGCCACGCACACCCACCCCATACCGCCACGCCAGTGCTGCAACGGATCGCTGCTCTGTGCTTCGGCCTGGTTGATCTGCATCTGTCCGGTGATTTGCGCGAGCTCGCCCGTCTGCTGAAGCTGAAGCAGCTGAAGCTTCGCTGCAGCAGCTTGAGCCGGGTCGGGCCAGACTCGGTCGATGATCTTCCCTACGACATCGGAGACTGCGGAAATCGGATCGAGGAATCCCATCACGCGGCTCCCTTCAAAAGGTTGTTGGCGATGCGATTCGCCCATCCGTGGCTAAACGCCGGCCAGTTGTGCAGATCAGCCAGATACTTCAACCGATACGCGAGAAATCGCGCAACGATCCGCACGGGATCTGCCGCATTCACTGCAGCGATCGTCACCGGTCCGATTCGGCCGTCGGGCTTCACGCCGGCGGCTTCCTGTAGCCAGGTCACCGGCAGGCCACCGTTATACGCGGCGTCGAGCACCTGGAATGCTACGCGTGGGTCGAACTGGTCGCAGTAGTAAGGATCCCAGTAGACCCGCTTCGCGATCAGTTTCGCGATATCGCGCGGCATTGAGCGCATATCGCCGCCATACCCGTTCGCTCGCGCGACGCGAGCCGTGACGCCCCACATCGTTTCACCACCCGGGTCGGCGGGGTTGTTCGAGTACCCACCCTCATTGCCCATCAGGGCTGCGAAGGCATCGTCGAAACTGCTCACAGCTTGCCAACCGTGCGCAGGATCTGCTCGACCTTCTGCTCGGCGGTTGCCTCGGAATCATTGACGATCGTAGTCACTCGCGACTCCAGGTCGGACAGCTCATTCGCAGCATTGCCGAGTCCCACGATTTCCTCGACCTTGTCGACGAAGGCTCGGCCATCGCTCGCCAGCGCTTGGAAGCGTGCCTCGATTGCGGATTTGATCGATTCGAGCATGTCCATCTCCTAGAAGAACTTCTTGAGGCCGCCGCCCGCCCCGTAGGCTGCGACGGCAATCAGGGCGTATATGAAAACGCGCCATGCCAGACCGAGAATCCCTCGGCCTACATTCAGCTGGAAACGCTGGGTGATGCCGCTTTCTATCTGTTCGGCGATCGCCTTGACGTCATCCTCGGTGAGTGTCCGGTTTCCCATGTTTTCCCCGATAGTTGGTGCAGATGGTAGTTTTGTTTCCCGCCTTCGTTAATTCGACGGGGCAATGGTGAAATTGTCGGTAAATCCGGCTCGCAAGATGTTCCCCGGGTTGCTGTTTACCTGCCATGAAGTTGAACTGAACTTGGGAAGTACAATCGAGCCACCGGTCGTGTTGTTCTTCAGCAGGATGTTGCTGCTCCAGTTAGGCGCGGCCGAGAACTGAATGGAAACAGTCAACCCCGGAGCGCCCCCGTTCGTCGAGCCAAGTAGCGAAATCTGTCCGCGGAACCACGGCGATGAGAACGGTGCATTGACGCCGCCACCGCCCGATGTGGCAGTCGCATTTCCGGTCGCCGTGCCTGTCTGACCAAGGAGATTCGAGAAACTGACGGGAAGACCGGATTTCCCCGCCAATGCAATCACCCACGGGTGACTGATCGAGAGCGGAAGAGACAGACCGAGCTCAGCCGCGATCTGCGACATGGACATTGGGAAACTCGCCGGCAGCGTCATTTTTTCGGCTCCACAAGCGCGCGCAGACGAATCACCTCACGCGTCAATTCGACTACGATGGCAAGCGCCGCGCTCCCCTCTGCCACGCACAAGGTTTCGTCGCCGAAAACGGCTTCAGGGAGGATGCGTTGCAAAGACTGCGCACCGACGCCAACCCTCCGTTCCCCTGTATCGATACGCGTATAGGTACCGTGCCGAACTTGGGCAATGCTTTCGAGGAAATCCTCAGCAAGAGGTTTCCAGTCCTTTTTCAGGCGCTCGTCGGACGTACCGCGGATATCAGAGCCACTCACCGTGCCCGATGCGGTCAGATTCCCCGATACGGTCAGATTCCCGCTGTCATCGAGCGACATGAGAACGGACGAATACACACTGTTCAGAAACTGCAGCACCCCATTGATGACCCGAATGAATTTCGAGGGTGTTGTCGAGCCATTTCCGAGCAGCTGAATATTCGCTCCATTTGAGTCATTTGGGGCGTTGATAAGAAAGGTCGTTGTACCATTCGCCGGCTCATTCAGCGTCAGTCCTGTAAAAGACGGAGCCGCGGGCAGCAAGGGCTGCGCGTTGGCGTTGACCTGGTTGGTGATGTAGTTCAGATCGCCCATCACCTGAGTCGCATCTGCCGTCGTGCCGTTCTGCAGCGTGGTCGGCAAGTTTCCGATAATGGACATGAATCACCCCTGTGCGATGTACCCGGTATCCTGATACCGGGCGTAGAACGTGCCAATCTGAAATGGCGTACCGGAATTCGTGAAAATGTCGATCGCGATCTTGGCGAACACCAAAGTATTCGGCCAGCTGATCGGATTCACGTCCGGGACAGCTACCAACGCAGTCCAAGGAGCCGCGCCCCACACGAAACTTCCCCATACCGATCCGCCACCTACTTTGGTCAGAGACGTGGAGCCGAGTGCAGTGTTCTTTTCGTTCAGTGCGGTAATGCTGAAGTTCGTCGCCACCGAACCGGACGTGCTCAATTCGATGTTCGATTCGACAACCTGAAGTTGTGTCATCCGGTTATTTTTGGGGAAGGTCGATGACCGCATCCGGCATTGATACGATGCCCCCGCATCCATGTACGATGTGCTGGACGTCGGTAAGGTCGTACTGAGAAACAGCGCGGCGCCATGTCCGATACCCGAAATGACGAAGAAGGATCCGTATTGCGCCGCGCAGTCGTACGTGAACGAATGCGGGCCGTTCCAGCGCCGCCGGCGCATGTCGAACCAGTAATCGTTCGTCTGGTTCTGGCCTGATAACTGCGTCGGCACACACACGCGATAGATGCTGCCCGAGTAGGCCGCCGTCACCCGCGTCGGCTGCGTCGTGTTCAGGAACGGCGTCTGCACATCGGCGGTCGTTCGACCGTCCGGAACCAACTGTTGAACCGCACCGAGCTGTGTCACAACATATGGCGCATCCGAGCCCACGAAATGGGTGCCTAGCGGGCTCTGCGCGACGCTGCGCGGTGACGTGGTTCCGATCGTCAACGACAAATAGTTCACACCCAGGTTATTCGTCGCGGGGTCGCCCGTGACCTGCCAGATCTGCGATGCCTTGAACACGATCAGCGCGGCGGTGACGCCGCCCGACGTTGTCTGCACAGGCAGGCCGGCGAATACTGTGATCGGCGTCGTATCACCGAACGTAACCGATTGCGAGGCATTGGTTCGTGTCGTCGGAGCCAGCACATCGCTGTAGTGCGCGACGTTCCCGATCGCAAACCACGCGCGATTATTGAAGTTAGCAACGGACGTCGGCACGCCAGGGAGCGCATTCGTCGCGGTATTGGCAGCACTCCATGATGGCGCGGACGGATTGGAGATATTGATAACGCCGAAGAAGTTCGACCCTGAGCCCGAGAATCCTGGGTGCGTAACGACAACGTTCGGACCGACCACTGCCATCGTCGGCGGAGTCCACGCGCCGCTCGACGGTGGGGACGACGGGACATTCCCAGCCGTCACCCCAGAGATAGTGATGAATGAGTTCGTCGACAGGTTGTAAGCGAACGGCTCGTCAAACCCCGCGTTGCGGCCGGTCGATACCATCCCGTAGACAACATTGCCAATCACGATGTAGACCGATACGAACGTCGGCGACGTGAAGCCAGAGAAGGTCGTCAGCGCGGTTCCGACACCGGGCCGCGGAACAATCAACTCCGGATTGCCCTGATCGAAAACGAGATTGGCGAGCAGCGAGCATGCCCCCGGGAAAGCGTCGGTCGCGTCCAACGCGTCGCAAAGTCCTTTCGGTGTGAACCGGACCGGGTAACCGCCGCGAATGCCCATGGCGTCCTCAGTCCGTAATCTTCGTCGGTTTCAGCGTGCGGTTCGTGTGGAAGCGCCGCGGATCCAATCGCACCGACTTGACGACCTGTTGCTCGTCGCCTTCCATGATCAAGTGCGTGCGCAGCATTGCTTCGCATTGCGCGCGCCACACTTCCTGACGTGTGTCGTCCGTTTCACCCATCAGTTCCACCGCCGTCGCCTTGATCAAGTACTGCTGATCCGGAAACCACGGGATCACCGTCGACGTCTCAGGCGTGACGATATCCGGCTGCTTCACCATGTATCGGTGCGTAAGCGTGATCTGCCCGGACGATTGCGGGTAAATGAAGAGCTGGCCGGCCGACTGATTCGCCTGAGCGGTAGTCTCGTCGTACAGGATCGTCATGAACTCGTACGGATAGTTCGCGATCGACGGATCCTTGAATTCCTGGTCCCATTCCTCGGTGGAGATGGGGTGCAGGAAGTACGGCAGGTTGTTCTGTTGGAAGAACAGGTCGTACGGACGCAGATAATTCATCGGCAGCGCAAACGGGCCGTAGTTGTTCGCCTGCACGGTAACGAATTCGGTGACCCGATTGATCTTAAGGTCGCGATGCAACCATAGGTCCTCCAGGACCATGTTCAGATAGATGCCACCCTGCTGAATGAAGCCGGGGCATTTTGCGACGGCGCACGCACGCGCGACGATCTGCTGGGCCTGGAGGTAGGCCATTTCATGCTCCCGCGCGCGCGTCCGCGATCTTCTTGCGCGCCTTCTCGAGCTCGGCCTCGATGCCTTTCAGTTGCTGCGGCGCGTTCTTCAAGTTCGCCTGTTCCTGACTCGACAGCGCCTTCGCACCTGACTTGCCGGCCGTCTTCGCATTGTGTCGTTCGAGCAGATCCGCGTATGCGCGCGCGACGTCGTCACGTGCCTTTTCCCACTGTTCGATGTGGGCTTCAAGGACCGGGATTTCGAGCATGCGCTGCTGGCGCTGGAGCGCTTCGCGCACCAGATCCATACGGGTATCGAGCGAATCCTTCGATTCGCCCTCGACCAGGTAACCGCTGGCCGAGAGCTGCGCCTGATTCGGCGCCGGGAGAGTGATCGTGAAGTTGCCGATCACCGTTGCAGCCGTAACTTCCTGGGAGGCTTGCGACATGGTCTTCCTTTCGGGGTGGGGAATTACGATCGAGCCCAGGCCGGCACAGGGCCGCCTCCGAGCACCTTGTTCTGCGCCTGCCGGTACGGATTGAACGCGTGGCCGTTGATGTCGTTCTCGTGCACCCACGTGCGAGCGACCATTTCCTTGATCGAGCGCAGGGTGTCCGTGTCGAACTTGTATGTGTGGCCGTGCAGATACGGCGTCCCGTTGATCTTCAGATGCTCGCCGCCGCACGGTGCGAGGTCGATGCGATACCACCAGAGATCCGTCTCGCCATCCTCGGCCTTGCCGGCATAACGTTCGACGACGCCCGACGTCAGAAGAGCTGACTGCGCCTGAGCGGACAGACGCGCCGATTCTTCCTCGGCGATGTCCTTCGCGGCGCCCAGTTTGGCGTTCTCGGCTTCGAGCGCCTTGATGCGCTCGAGCAAAGCTTCTCGACTTTCGTCGACCGGCGCGCCACCGCCGAGCAATTCGTCGGCGTCAGCCGACTCCGGAGCCGGCTTTCCCGGCTCCTGCGAGTTACGTGCGGCCATCAGTTACTCCTTACGGGGTGGTCACGGTACCGCCCTGGTAGCCCGGAGCGAATGCGGAGCCGCATTCGACACGGGCCAGGAAGGCCGTATTGAGCAGGATCGAGCCGTAGAACACCTTCCACGACACGACCCGGGTCTGATTCAGCGGGTCCGACTTGTCGGCGCCGGTCAGGTAGTGGAACTCGGGATTCTCGAGCAACACCTGACCATAACTGTGGTTGCCGATGAAGATGACCGGGAACACCGATACGCCTGTCGCCGGTGCGGCCGGCGGCGTCTGCGTGACACCGATGCCCGTCAGCGTGACGGTCTGGTTCGGCTGCAGCTGCGTTGCCTGGCCGGCTAGGACGCCGGTCACCGGCACACCATTGCCGATCGCCGTGGCAAGGTTTGCCGGGTTCGCGGTCGTGCCGATATATACGTTGAACACGTAGTTCGGGAAAGACGGCAACGTGACCGAGATAGATCCCGTCGGGCCCGTGACGCTGATCGACGACGAAACCTGGTAGATGGTCTGCTCTACCGACGTCAGCGCCGGCGCAGCCGTAACCTGGAAGTAGTACGTGCCGGTCGCGAGCTGGCCGCCCGATGCCGATGCAGTTCCGTTGATCGCAGCTGCGCCCGTCCAGTACGGCATCATGTTCGTTTCGCAGAAACGGATGCCGCCGAAGTCGCCGAGCTCGTTGTTGTAGAGTCGGTTGACGTCGCTGTAGGCCCATGCTTGCTGCACCGACGCGTTCTCGCGCATGTCCTGCGCCGAGAACGGGCTAATCAATGCGACATAGTGCTGCTTGACGCGCGGCGTCTGCGACGGATCGCGGTATGCGCCCGCCTCGATCATCATGTCTTCGCGCTCGTCGCCGTTGAAGCGCGGCACGCCGTACGCGGCCATCGACGCGAACAGACGGTTCGATTCGTGCGGCGACATCACGTTGGATGCCGTTAGCGCGGCACGGTTTGCGGCACCGCCGGCATAGTTCACCTGCGGCGAGGACAGCAGCGTGTTCAGCGTGTTGCGCTCGAGCGTTTCCGGCATCTGCAGCGACACCAGTTCGCAGGCTTGCTGGAACAGCGGGTGCTTGATCGTGAGGTTCGCCACGTCGGTGATGATGACGCGGTCGCCCCACTGCTGCGCGGTGGCACTGACCTGTTGCAGCGTCATCGCTTCACCCGGAGGCGCAACGCCTTCCTGCAGCGGCGCGTACGGCAGCGGCAGGCGCTGGTAGCGCGATGCGGTGTACGTCGTGCCGCGGTTCGTGTCGAGCTTCAGCGGCTTGCCGAACTGGTATGCGACCAGTTGACGACGCGCGAGCGGCTCGACCTCTTCCTGAATGTACGCTTCGACGTCGGCCGTGAAGCTCGACGACTGGTTCGTCACCCCGGGGAACATGAGGCCCGTCAGGAGGGCCAGAATTTTAGTCAGCATGGTGTCCTCGTGCTGGTCAGATGTTCACGTCGGCCAGACGCGCGGCGCGCTTCTGGTGTTCGGTTTGCCCGCGCGCCGGCGGCACCGTCGAGCGCACTCCCGGCGTCTTGCCGCGCGGAACGTCAGCCGCGGGCGACTTGGCCTTGGCCTTCGGCTTCAGCTTGCCGTCCGCGATGTCCTTGCCAAGCATGTAGTAGTAGACGGCCTCGCGCGAGGCGTTGCGACCTGCTCTGCGTTCTTCCTGCACGGCCTGTTCGACTCGATCGCGATAGCGCGCGCGGTGCGGATCGCTGGCGATCTTCGATTCGAACAACGTCTGGTCTCGGAGATCCTGGGCCTGAAACAGCGCCGCTTGCGCAGCCTGTTGGCTCTGGCGCAACGTGCGGTTCGACTGGATCTGCCAGCGCTCCATCGGATCCAGGTTGGGATCGCGGAGACGCGCTTCCTCGGCTTCGAAATCGCGATCCGCGATAGGAGCCGGTGCAGGAGCACGCGACGCGTCGACCAAGCGCCCGCGGCGCTCTACTTCAGCTTCCAGCGCGGCGAGGCGGTCGGCCTCAGACGTCGTGCGTCGAGCGGGTGTCGGCTCGACAAAGTCGAACTCGAGATCGTCTTCCGGGATATCAGCAGAAGGATCGCCACCACCAGAATCACCGCCGCCAGCGACATCGCCGCCAGCGTCACCGTCCCCAGCATCGCCGCCAGGATCCGAAGGGTCAGCGCCGTCGACGCCGGGAAACAGAAATCCGAGAAGTCGCTGCAGGAGCTTGCTCATGGCCGCCCTTACGATTGAGTGCCCGTACCGACCGCCTGAAGCGTTGCGGTCGTCGAGCTAGTGATCGTGACGATGAAATCACGCCATGTGTTCTGCGCGATCGTCATGGTGCCGCCAAGGGTCCAGCCCGTGTTCGTCGTCACCGTCCAGGCGAACGCGCCACTCGAACTGTTGATGATGCGAAGCTGAAAGCTGAGGCCTACCGCAGCGCCCTGAACAACTTGCGGAAGCGCGGCAATCAGAGCAGCCGCAGTCGGCAGTTGTGCGTTCGCTCCTGCTGCGAGGGTGCCGGTGAGGTTCAGGAAGTTCTGCGCGGCGCCAGCGATCTGCGCAGCCGCGAGTGTGAAGCCAGACGTGTTCGTCGCGGAGTTGTAACTGGTTTCCTGGAACGGGTTCATGCCGAGAACCGCGTTGTAAAGGCCGATCTGATCGGGCATTGCGCCGTTATCCGGGATACTCGGCGGGTTGCCGGCGCCAATCGCCGGGAATACGAGGCCGACGAGACGGGCCAGAATGGTTTTGCGCACGATGATCTCCTGATCAGGGTTCCGCACTTTTTATTCCGGTTTCCCTGCTTCTCAAAGATCAAGGCCACTGCGGTTGGGGTGGTATGCCAAATACGCCATTGGCATAAGCCGAACCAACACCAGCGTACGTTCCATTGGGAATCGGAACTACGGAATCGCCGGTGGGTTGCGTCCATGTCGAAACGCCATCCCACTCCACCACATTGGAGACGACTCCGTTTTGGATTACCGCGTAGGTAGCCATCATGCGTACTCGAAAACAACGACGATCCCTGCCGTACCTGAACCGCCTGTTTGCGCTGCGCTGGAAGCGCCGTTGTAGCTTCCTCCACCACCTGCACCGCGCCCGCTTGCAGCGATACCCGCATTGGCAGTCGGGGTAGGTGCACCTCCGCCATAGATCGAACCCGGGCCAGGCCCTGCGATGGTCAATGCGTTGGTCACACTCACATAAAACGTGAATCCGGTTTGCCCATTTGCGCTGATGATGTTGCCGCCAGAAGCTGTACCTCCGACTCCACCAGCTCCGGCGACGAAACCACCTGCACTGATGGATGACGCGCCACCGCCGCCGCCGCCATTGGCAGTGAGGAACGCGCCGAAAGTCGTATTACCCCCAGCTGATCCAGCAGCTCCAGTACCGCCAGTACCCGCCGCTCCGATAGTGATGGCCGCACCGCTGAATCCGGAGGTAAGACGACTCTTGGCGTAACCTCCGGCACCACCCGAACCACCAACGGAGTTTTGGGATGCAGCCGTAGCGACCGCACCGGCTCCCCCACCTCCACCACCGATCGCTTCGACCACGATGCTGTTGGTTCCGGTAGTCGGCGTGTACGTCCCGCTGGACGTGAAGACTTGCACGTTGATGAGTGCGCCCGTCGGATAACCGAAGACCGGATCAGCCGAAGACCCCTGACTGATCAGTGCTTGGCCGGTCGTAGCGCTCGGCCCAACCGTCGCGACGTTTGCAGCTCCTTCGCCGACCATCACACCATGCGCAGTGATGGTCGTCAGGCCGGTCCCCCCCGCTGCCGGTGCCAGAGTCCCCCAGTTCGGATCAGCGGACGCACCGCCCGAAAGCAACGGTTGTCCTGCCGTGCCGGCAGTGGTCTGGTTGATCGCGGCCGTGCCTTCTCCAAGCAACACGCCGTGAGCGGTCAACGTGGTTCTGCCCGTCCCTCCACCCGCGACTGAAGCCGTGCCGAAAGACGGATCCACGGCTGAACCATTTGACACAAGCGGAATGCCAGTGGTCGCGCTGGGTGCGGCGAAATTGACCGGGCTCGATCCTTCTCCGATGAGCACCGAATTCGCATTCAGTGCGTTTCTGCCAGTACCACCACTCGTTGCCGAGATAGGCGACGATGTCGTCACGGTCACGCCTGAAATCGTACCGCCCGTGATATTCACGGCATTGGCGTTCTGGTTTGCCATCGTGCCGGCCGGCGAGCCATTCACCCCGGATACGGTCGGGTTCGGATAGCTTCCGCTCAGATCTCCACCTGCGGGCCCCGTCGGATCGGACGCCACGTTGTTCAGTGCGGCAGTCGTCTGGTTCGCGAGCGAATTGATCGCAGTCTGGATCTCATTAGGTGGGACGTCCTTGCCTTCCGCCCTGACCTGATAGGGAGTAATTCGAAATGCGTCAGACATGGAGCGCCTCCAGCCTTTCCTGTGAGCTCGGATGCAACGCGCTGCCCGGGTGTGGATGCCGTCTCAGGAACATACGGAGACCGGCAGCCAAACCCTGCTCTTTCACGTACCGATCGGCCGCCAGTTCCTGTTCTCGAACCCGCGCGAATACCCATTCCGGACGGATCAGAAGCTGCAGCGTGATAAGCCACCAGAGGCGGCGCCACGGATCGCGTCGGATCAGGTGCGCGCGCTCGTGCGCGATTACTGCATCCTTCTCGATCGCTGATAGGGAGCGGAAGAACATGCCGGTTTGGATAGTTCCCCACGGCGTGCAGCGGGCCACGAAGCGTTTCATTCGTCACCCCAGATACTCAAGACGGATGCGCACCGCGTACTTCATTGCGCCTGCCGTACCGGATGCATAGTTGCTCGTCTGATACGTAATATTCGTGTTGGCCTTCGCATAGAGGATTTGAATCCCTTGCCCGAAAGCGCCGGCTGCATTCGCAGTATTCGTCGGCGTGACGGTACCTGCCAGGAGCGCGATGCCCGAATCGCTGTCCGTCCAGCCGATGCCGATATTCGGCAGTGTGGATGACGCGCCGTCAGGCGTCGTCTCTACCGCATAGCACGACGCCCGGTACAATCCCGCACCGTTTGCCGGAACCGAGTAAAGCGTTGCTGATGCGATGTTCGCGTTCTGATTCACCGCACCCGTCAGCGCAGTTTCGATAGCGACACCGTTCGCTACCAAAGGGATGCCTGCGTACTGCGTGAGCGCATTGGTGATCTTCGCGACGGTCGGATTCGGGTACGTTCCGGCCAGGTCTCCACCGGCCGCGCCGCCCGGCGTCTGGGGCTGCGTCGATAACGTGTTCAACGCCGATTGCGTCTGGTTAGACAGACTGATGATCGCCTGCTTCAGCGATGCGGGATCCGCCATCCCACCCAAGATTTGCAGGATCGACTGCGCGAGCTGGAATTGATCCGACATGCTTTACCTCGGCCCCGCCATCGGCGATTGAATTTGGTCTGGATGGATCATGCCTGCCGGCCCTTGCGGCCGAGGCTGCCCCGGTTGTGCACCGGGGCGTGGCGTACCTGCAACGCCAGGACCTGCGCCGCCCGGCACACCCGGTTGCCCAGGCTGCGGTTTCGGTGCCTGTTGAGCCTGGAGCTTCGCCTGCATGGCTTGCTGGTGCTGCTGGATGTGCGCGCGGAACAGACCATGCGGATCGCCCGTGAGCTGCGCGGCTTGCAGGTGTGCAGCGATATGCGCGCGGTCGTCATCGGCCTGATGAATCTCAGCCGGTAGACCGTTGTGCATCATCAGGTTCTCGTCCTGCGGATCGAGGTGGAACAGGTTCCTCTCGTCGATCAGAATGCGCGGCGCGACCTCGGGCCCGAAGATCTGCTCGGTGCCGTATTCAAGGATCGGTCCGATGTTCAGACGTCGACCGTCAAGCTGCTGCGGCGGGATACCTCGCAGGACATTCATCCACGCGATCATCTGTTGCATGCGCTGCAGATTCTGCTGATACGACGTGCCGCACCAGCGGAAGAAGTAGCGCTCACCGAACGCCTGCGGCGGGATTACCTGCAGGTTCGCGCGTGCGCCAAGCTCGCCGAGCACTTCGACGGTCAGTTCTTCGGTGCGGAACTGCCGGTCGAGTTCGAACATCCATTCGACTAGCGGATTGAGGATCACTTCCTCGTACCGCTTCGCATTGTCGATGATGTTCGATTCCTGCTGCTGCGCCATGGCGGCCATCTGCGCCTGGTTCTTACGGCCGGACGGCATCTTCCCCAGCATGGCATCATTGACATCCATCGATTCGTTGATCTGCTGCTTCAGGTTCTCGCAGAGCGGAATCGCGTCCTTATAGATAGCCGGGAAGTTCGCAAACTTCGTCTTGCTCGGATCGGTCAGCCACACCGCGGCGAGTCCTACCACCATCGACTGGTAGTTCGGGTTCGACAGCGGGTCGACCATGGTGATCGGCAGCAGGCTGTACTGTGCCGAATCCTGTCCCATGTTCCAGAAATCGTTCAGGTTCCATTGCAGGAACTTGACCGGCTCGATCTTCGAGATGCCAAAGAAAGATCCAGTGATTCGCTCGATCGGTGCCGAAATGATCGGTCGCTTGCCGGACCAGAACGGGTTCCGGATGATCCCAAGGATCACGTCCTGACCAGCGAAGTACACGAAGCACGGCTCTTTGCCGTTGCCGAGATCCAGGTTCGTATGGACCTCGTAGACCAACGCATACTTGAACGTGCCTTCCGTGCGGATGCCGGCGTCGCCGGTGCGCTTTTTCGGCGGCACGTACTTCTCGCGTCCGCCATCCGGCTTCGCGAGGTTGTCGATCAGCTCCTTAGCCGATACGCCGACGAAGATGCCCTCGTCGACAAACCGCTCGACCGCGTCGATCGTCAGGCGCAGCCGGATCGCGGTCGCGGTGGCCTTCTCGATGTCATTGCAGGTCGGCGGATAAACAGCTAGGTCCTCGGTCGCGAATTGCACGATGTCCGGACCTTCGGTCGTGACTTCCTTCTCTTCCTTTTCCCAGTCCCAGTCGTCCTCGTCGGCGGTGACGTCTTCGACCTCCGCGCCGAGCTCGTGATCCTCGAGGATCGGCGGCTTCTTGATCAGCTCGGTGACCCGACGCTGCGTGCGCGTCCAGTCGACGTAAAGGTTCCACTGCCCGGTCACGTCGCCGGCGATCAGGTCCGCACGCACGACGTCCTTGATAGCGGCCGAGCGAATGTAATGCTCGAGCAGGCTGATCTGCGCGAACGGGATGTTGCCGTCCGGGCCGGTCGCGCCGACGTGCTTGTGGTTCACGGGAAAGAGTTGCGCGATCGTGCGCTTCACGCGCGCGTTGACCGCGTTTCGCACGGCGGGGATGTAGCATTGGGAGTTGCCGGAGTACTGCTGGTTCTCGTCCGGCTGGGCGTTGTAGATGGACCAGTACTCGGCGCAGCGGTCCATCTGCTCCTGCTTGTTCTCGTAGCACTTCGCGATCTTCGGGTACAACTTCGCCGCTTCGGTGTAAGCATCGGAATCGGGCTGGTCAGCCCAGTTCTCGACTTCTTCGCCCATTTTCTCAGCGTCAAGCGCCCGCGCGTCCAGTGTTTCGACCGCGGGCTTATCGTCCTGCTTCTTTGGCTTCTTCGATCGGGCCATGGAAGGATCAGCCGATCACCTTGCCGCGGAGCTTGCGCTCGAGCGACGTGCCAGTGCCTCGGTCGCTCGGCGTGCGCTTCGGCCGATCGTCTCGATTCGGTTTCTTCGCAGTCTTCTCGGCGAAGAAGTCACCGACCGGTCGCGACTCTGAGCGCGTACCCTGGAATTCGCGGCGCTTCTTCACGATCACAGACCCGGCTTCGACATCTTTTCGCGCATCGGTCCGCCCGACATGCGCTCGCCGACCTTTTCGGCCTTCCCGTACGCGCCGCCCTGCTGCTTGCCCTTGTAGAAATCCGATGGGCGCTGCGACGGCGCCTTGGGGGTGATTTTGCGATCGACAGCCATGGTCATCTCCGCGGCAAAGTGGTCAGATAGCTCACACCCTGCGGATTCACGCCCATGTTCACGCCTTCCGGCAGGACGTCCGCTTGCTGCGAGCAAATCACGTACACGGCCGCTTCGAGACCCTCGATGAGGGTACGGTGCGGACCAGTCTCGGGGAGCGTATTCCGGTTTCCCGCACGGTCGACTGGGTAGTTGTAACCGCCGGCCATCGCGTTGAGCGTGTGCTTCGCCCCTTCGTGGTCGACCTGGAACAGGCGGCGTGCCTTGGCCTCGGTGCGGATCAGCGGCGACAGCGCGCCGCGCGCGACGTTCACGTAGGCGCCGCGCATCGGGTACATGTTCGCGGCACGAAGGGCGGCCACGATCGGCATGCGGTCGGCCTGGTCGAGCACATCGGCCGGCAGCCATGTCGTCACGCGTGCGCGTGGAAAAGCGGCGCGCACGAGCTGCGTGATATCGGATACAGCTTCCTTGGGAGGTACTGGCGAGATCCAGTCAGCCACGACGACGATTCGCTGCCCCTCGATGCAAACCAGGGCCGCGGTTGTCTCCGTGCCGTTCGAATTGAACGTCAAGGCAAGGGGATGCTGCTGACTCGGCTGGTAATCGGACACGATGTTCCACTGCCCGAAATCCTCGTACACCGGAGAACCCGAGAACACGCGCTGGAAGTACGCGAGCGCGTTGAGGATGTCGCGCTTACCGCTGGGGAAGTTCAGTATCTCGGCGACAAGCTTCGGGTGCTGGCCTTGCCCGCCGACCAGCACGATGTCACCAGCCTCGAAGAACGGCTGCATGCCCATGATGAACTGCATCTTGTCCCGATCCTGTGGTGCAGTGAGCGGACGAAGCGCCAAGGTCACGCCGCGGCGAAGCATCTCGGCTCGCATTGGCTGCAGCAACCACTCGTCCAGGGAGTTCTTCTCGATCGCTACCGTGGCATCGCCATAACGAGCCGATGTCTTAAATGCGTCGTCTATCACTTCATCCGGCTTCCAGAATTCCCCGGAAGACGCGTGTACGTAGATCTTCGTGCCAAGGCGGCTGACCACCACGCGACCGGTACGGTCGCTCTTTTTCACGTCGGTGGTTCTGGCTGGATCGGTAATCACCACCTTCGGCAGCCACGGCGCCGGATCGACTGCACATTCCCGGATATGCTCACTCTCGAACGGCTTGTCCTGCGAGCCGATCGCCATGAGCATGTACTCCTGCATGAAGCCCCGGAGTTGCCCGGCCCGCTCCATCTCGTCGCGCTTCCGGCGGACCCAGTCCATCGGATAGCGTTCCGGCCACATCGCCTCCGTTTCCGGATCGTCGATGTCTCCCTTGCAGATCGGGTAACGACGGCTCGTCCAGTCCTGGTTTTCGCGCAGCCGGGTGATCATGCAGTCCTCGGCCAGCGGCGTACCAGTGACCCGGATCTTGCCCTTGACCTTGTCCATCGCCGGGATCAGCTCGAGATATAGCTTACGCATCGACGCGTCGACCGCCGTCTTGTCCTTGACCCGCTCCTTGTTCTCGATATCGTCGAGGTACGCTCGATCGGGGCGGATGTCGCGCCACTTGAAGCCGCGAAACTCCTCTTCCCAGCCGTGAGCCTCGAGCAGAACGCCGTTCGAAAGCTCCATCTGGTGCTCGTTCCAGACGCGCCCCGACTCCTTGAGGCGGCCAAAGAGACCCTGCAGCTTCGTGTTGCGGGTCGCCTCGAACTTGATCGCCTCGAGACGCTGGCAGGCCTTCGTGTACGTCTCGCCGATGATCAGGCAGTACCCGAAGTTGCCGAAACACGCCTCGATCAGCAGGTGCTCCTCCGACAGCGTCGACTTCGCTCCCTCCCGGAACGCCTCGATCAGCACCCACTCGTCCGCACACCGCCAGAGGTCCATGACCTCGACGTGGAACGCCGGAGACGCCTGAGGATGTCGATGCGGGAACAGCATCGCGGAACCGAGCGCACGATCATCCGAGATCGCTTTTAGCAACGCCGCATTGGTCAGGGCCATGACTTTCCTCCTCGCGGAGGATCATCAATGTTTTTCCCGCGTGCGGATCGGAGAGAGGGTTCGCGAAATTTCGTCACCCCCGTCCGTGGGGCCCAGGGTGGCCCCAGAGTTAGGATTTCGTAAGGAACGGATGAGAATCGCTCTCATTGGGCCGTGATAATGCCCTGTTTCGACTGATAGCGTCCATTATGTCAAATTGATGTGCAGTGCACCAACTCAATATAATCAATGACTTATGAAATTTCTGCGGCGGGCCAAGATGCGGTTCTCGACGAACGCACTGCAACATGAAAGGTTTCGAATGTGACAGAAAGGAAACTGAATGGATGGAGGCGAAGCGGGAAACGGGTATTTTTGAGGCACCCAGCACACCCTCTTCCTCCGTTTCCCACCCCTTTCCTCCTCCCCTGAGCCTTTCCTCGCGCGTACGTGCGCGCACGCGAGGGATTGAGCCCGCTCAGCCTGCGGACATTCGAAACCTGCTACCGTCTTGGCTGGCGGCCACGGGGTGTCGCCGAAACTACGGAGATAACAAGATGACGGACCAAAACTACGAGGAACTGCGAGCTCGCCTTGACGCATTGGAACTGGCGATCATGACGATTACGAAGGGAGATCGAAACGTGCTTTCCGAACTTCAGGCGGCCTTCACTGCGGAGTTCAATCTCGCTTTCAAGAAGGCCGCGGAAGTCGATACGATCGACATGGGCCAGGTGCGTATTGCACCGAAACCGACGCGTAATCGTGAGCGAGAACAAGCGAGGGTGAATGAGCTGCGCCGTCTCGGTCGTTTATTCGGAGCGGGACTCTAACCTCGTTTCACCCCATCAAGTCTCAACAGGGTAACGCCGTTAAGATGGGTAGAGACAGGAGGATCACATGCTCTACGCCATCTTGACGCCGGAAGACGAAGCACCGATTGGCTACTTCGATTCGTCCGCTGCACCGACAGTCGAAGAGTTGGCCGACTACTGCGCGGAGTTCGCAGGATTCGCGAATCGCGATGATTGGATGGAAGCGACCGGCGTCGACGCGATTGCGTATGCGCCGGTGCATTAGACTTCGGTCAGATCAGCTTTTCGGTCCTTGTCGCGGATACGATGATTTTCGAAAAGTAGTCACTGTCGTCCATCCCGGAAAGCGTGCCGTCGAACGTGCGGAGGGATTTTCCGACGGTGACATTCACGTCAATTCCAGCCGGCGCCTTCGCAAGAAGATCATTGAGCTTGTCCAAAGTCACGTTGACGTCTTGTACCCAAGCCGTTAGTTGCCCCTGTTTTTCTACATCGTTCGTCATTTGGTCTCCGTTTTTCCAAAATGCTCGCACTGCCACGAGCCGGAGCACCTTACTACAAGGATTTGACCTCCTGCAACGGGCGCAACCTCCCACCCGCTTTTTTTGAAGCGTTGCTAGGTCGCGGCGGGTATATCCGGCTTGGTCGACCTGCTGCGCCTTGGTGCGTTCAGCCATTCCGGTCGGTCCTGGCGGTGCATCTCCGCCATTCAGCCACGTTTATCGAGCTGGCGCGACACCAGTTGTTCGGGCCTGGGCTAATGGGCCCCCGTCGGACGTTTCTTCTATCCCGCGCTGCCTATTTGCGGCATCCGCTTCGTTGGCGATCTGGCATACGCGACACACCCATCTCCTGCCCTTCGCTTCACGCAGCATGGCGACGATGTCCAGTCGCCATAGGCGCTTGCATTGCGGGCAGATGGAGGATTCGAGGCGCATTCCAGAAAAAGACGCCCGGGCGTGCCGGGCAAATCACCGTAGTGAAGGAGACGAAACCACGTTAAAGCGGTTTCCCGCGCTGAACGATCCCGCACATGATCTGGTGAAGTTCCGCTGCAGTCAGTTCTTCTCGGTCTTCGCATGCGCTGGGCAGCGGCTTTTTCGTCCGGGCGTAGAGCAGGATTACGCCGCGTCTGATACCTCGTGCCCCGCTCGATTTGGCGTAGGAGATCGAGTTGGCGATGTACGTATAACCTTCGTCCGTCAGCGCCGTGAGGTATTTAGAGATCGTCCCCCGGGGCACACCGATCTGCAAACCGAGACTCGCTTGGGTAAGCATGCCCTGCTGCTCGAGCAGCTCGCAGATGCGGTGGCCGACGAGATCCGGATTGGACAGGTTGCGCAGCGAAATCATGCTTCTGCTCCAACCCAAGACAGCATCACACGATCTAGGTCCGTCGGCGCCGGAATACGGAATGGCACCGAAACACGCGCTGCGTCGCGCTGCCGGCTCTCCGCGATACGCGCAGACTTCGGCATAAGCGGCACGACGGGCGGTATCGGCTTCTGGGTACGCGTGTAGCGCTTGGGGCTACCCGACGCGGAAACGAATCCCGCTTCGGCCAATGCATCGAGCTGACGAGCCGTCGCCCGCGGATGGATGCCCCGCACCTCGGCGATCTCGTTGATCGTCATGGCGCCATTGCTCGCGAGGAGCAAACAAATCTGCCGCTGCGCCGATCCGTTCCGCTCGATCTGCTTCATGCCTCAGCCTCCAGCTCAACCCGGCTGAAGGGCAGATACACGTACGGCCGGCGACTCTCGCTTGGCCCGAACTGCATGCAATCCCGGTTGAAGAACAGCGCGAGCGACCGGCGCTGCGTCTCGCCGTTCCGCGCCTTCAACAGCGTCAGGAACGCGTCCGGCTCGTCGACACTCTCGTCGTCCTCATCCTTCTGAGCCGACCAGACCGAAAACACGTTGTCCGCGGCGTCCGTGATCTTTCCGCTGCCGCCGACGTCCATCTTTCCCGGGCTGCGCTTTTCGTCCTGGCCCTTGCGCGGGTGAGCGACGAGGTGCACGTGGACGTTGTACTGGCGCGCGAAGTTAGCGAGCAGGCGCATCGCCTCTTTCTGCGCCGTCATCGCGCCGTGTCCATCTTCCGGTACGTCGGTCATCATCAGGCTGTCGATCACGAAGTGGCGGATCCCGTAGCGCTTATAGCCGTACGTGAACACCGTCACCAGGCGCTCGATCGCCGCGACACCGACGAGATCGAATACCCACATCCGATCGCGCAGCCACGCGCCCATGTGATCGAGATACTCCGGTGCCGGGCGATCAAGGCCGCCCAGTTGCTTGGCGATCCGCTTGCCCTGCATCTCCGGCCGCATCTCGCCGGAAAATACGCATGCGCGCTCACCCTGACACATCAGGCCGATGAGCACCTGCCCGAGCAGCAGTGACTTGCCGTGCCCATTGATGCCCGTCCAGACTGTCACCTCGCCCGGTCGGAACTCGAACCAGAGTTCGTTGCGGCCGCAGAACGACAGGTACGGGGAACTCGAGTCCTCGTGCGCCGGGTAGAACATCGATTTGACGTTCGACCAGAAGCGTTCGATCGACTTGAGCTCGTCCGGATCGAAGCCCGATGCCTGATCGCAGCAGCCGAGAAAGTCCGCGGGTGTAGCGCCGGACAGCAGGTATTCGTTCGCATCCTTCGATTCGCCGAAGAACACGACGCGGCAACGCTCGATACCGAGGCGGTTTGCGACCTCCTGAGCGCCCTTCCGGCCGGCCTCGTCGTTGTCGTAGCAGAGCAGGATCTCGCTGAAACGCTCGAGGCGCTCCCAGTCGCTGTCGATCCATTGGTGGTTGCCGGCGCCGGCGTTCACCGAAAGCGCCGGTATTCCGACCTGATGTAACGTCATGGCGTCGATTTCGCCTTCGGAGATCGCAACGACGCGCTGGGCCGGGTCGATCAGGTTCCAGCCGAACAGGCACGGTTCAGCGCCGGCCTCCTGCCGCATGTCCTTCTTGTCCGCAATGTTCCGGTACTTGGCGTTGATCAACTCGCCGCCACGGAGGTACGGGAAAACGATGTGCGTCTTCGGCCCGTTGCTCTGCTCGGCGATCTGGAAGGCCTTCACGGTCTCGGGCGTGATGCCGCGGCCATCGAACCATTCGTCGAGCAAGCTGGTCGGGCGCGTGGCTTTCGGCCGGGCCGGACGCTGGTACGTCGGTGCCTGCCGCTTCGGCATGTCGTCCCGCACGCCGAGGAACTGCTTCGCCTCGCGCATCGCGTCGGCCACCGACAGCGATCGGCACGCACACCAAAGATCCAGCAGGTCACCCGCCTCGCCGCTGGCGAAATCCTTCCATACGCCCCGCTTGGCGCCGCTGAGGCACAGCGACAGGCTCTGGCCCTTCTCGCCCGCCGTACTGCCGGACTTCCATTCCTTGCCCGATTTGCGACCGTTGGGCAGCAGATGCTCAGCGACGGCTGACGCGTGCTGCGCCATCAGTTCGGCCAGTTCTCGCGCGTTCATGCCCGAGCCTCCTGGCGAACGCCATTGGCCCAGAGATGGGCAGACCGTTCGCTGCAGCCGGCGTTGATTGCCTGCCACTGGTACGTGAACCCTGCGGCTTTCCACCACGGCACTGCATCGCCGCCAGCGAAGAGATCGCTGCCTGCCGGCTGCGACTTCGCGAATTCCTCGAAGTGCCGATCACGACCGAAGAACGTCGACGCCTGCTTGACGTACCGGGTGCCGATGTTCCCTGCAGCCTTCATCGCCGTAGCGTAGGCAACCACCGCCGCGACCAGCACGTTCGGATCGATGCCTTCACGGATCCGAGCGTTCCATGCCCGCTGAGCTGCCTGCTTCGAATTCGAGCCTTCACGCTTCGGATACTGCTGCCACGCCTCATCGAATTTCGAATCGCACGAACGAGTAGGTTTACTTCCTGGTTTAACTTCCTGTTTTGTGGTGCTGTCAGCACCCACCCCTCCCTGCTGTGAGCACCTACCCCCGGTGCTGTCAGCACCCACCGTAGGTGCTTTGTGCACATACCCTTCGGTGCTAGCAGCACTTACTCCCCCCACGGATGACCCCACCCTCAGGACGTACTGATTTGGAAGATTGACGCCGTTTTGAGTCTGTCTGCGAATCTCTATCAAGCCCTTCTTCTCGATCTCCGCGATCGCTCGGCGAACGGAATCCCGGCTCATGCCGCATTCCTTGGCGAGGGTATCGTGTGACGGGTCGCAACGCCCCGTGTGCGCGTTGCAGCAGTTCGCCAGCATGAGCAGGACGAGCTTCTGGAGGGCCGGCAAGTCCTGCTCGACAGCCCACGTCATGGCCTGGAAGCTCATCGCAAGGACTCCTGGATCGCCAGTTCCATAACGAGCCGTTGGTCGGCGCTACGCGCACGAATCTCGCTGTACATCGAGTGCTTGCACACGCGCCGCCAGAGCGGCGTTGCGGCCGGCGATTCGAGCAACTTTCCAATCGCGCTGATGCGGAGCTCGCGCTCGTAGTCGGCGCGGGCCTGCCCGGTTACTTCGGTGACGTCCGCCTGCTCGATCGACCAACCGCCGAGATTCGGCACGCTGAATCGTCGCAGGCGCCGCGGCACCGAAAACGCCTGACACGGCGGAGTCGTAACGATCACATCATCTTCAATGGCTTTCATGCTTACCACCTCTGCCCAAAATCCAATAAGGATTCCTAACCCGCAATGAAAAAGCCCCGCCTTTGGGGAAAGCTGCCGGCGGCCAAGCCGGTTCGGTTTGCCGGAGGGTTCGGCTTACCTCAACTCTCCCCAAAAGCGGGGCCTCCCTCTTTCTCCGTCGATTGGCAGTCGACGGACATAGCCTACTGCGGTTTCCCGGCCATTTCTGGCGTACTCCGGGTACTCGTAGTCCTTCCAACGCCCGCAGACCCCGTCATGCCAAGCGAGAAATCGTTACAGCAGTGGCCGTGGATAATGCGCGAAGTGTGTCTGGATAAGGCCACCAGCCATTCACCGACGCGGTTTTTCAACATCGTGTCGTTGAACTTCTCGATCACGGAGACCGCCGTTTCGATCAGGATGTTTGGCTGCCGAATACGTCACCGAGATTGATGAGCTAGTCGTCGATGTTCGTGCGCATCTCGGATGGATTTCACGCCGCCTCCCGCCCTTCCTGAGGCGCCGCGGCATAACCGAGCGGATCGGCCAGCCACCGGTGCACTTCGGCGTTGCTGTAACAGGAATGCGTGCGGCTCATTCGGATCGGCTGCGGAGCCTTGCCGGCGATCCCTAACTTGCGCCAGGACTCGCGGCACATCGGAATAAAGGGCGCGATCTGTGCCCATTTGGAGAGGCCGACCCGCGGGAGGATCGGCTCGGTCGGCTTACCGGAATCGGCTGGCGCTGCTGTCTTCTTCACTTTCGCTCACCTTTGGCACGTTAGGCACGGCTGGTGAACTAATCATAAGAAGCACGCGAGTTTCGGCATAGGACGCATAGCTGCTTGGCGTCCCCGCCTTGCAGCAATACGACCCCGCATAGCAGCTATGCGTCCTTTTCGACGGCAGATTGCTGGCACGCAGAAGGCTCTCCGAACTTTAGGTCGGACTTCCTTAGCCATTGTGCGATCGTTTTTTCTGCCCGGTCTTTCGACAACCCCGTATTTGCAGCCTCAGGCATTGCCAAGATTGCGGCGCAGATCCGCTTAGCAGCGTGGTTGGCACTTCGATACTGCCCCTCGCTCGCAAGCCGAACCGCCGCTTGCTTCAGCGGGGCATATCTGTCGGCTTTGGCTTCACCACCTCTTCTCCCGCGTTCCCGAAGAATTTCTTCAACTGCTTTATTGGCTGCATCTTGACCGACATCCTTTCCGGACTTCATTCTCAAAATATATTTGAGACTTTCCGAACTCCTACCTAAGAACAATAAATCATATAGACTCCTTCCAATCGAATGACCGCGCCTCATATTTTCAATAGCGTCCTCCGATACCACAATCGATACGCGAAGCATTGCCAGAAACATCAGAACCGCATTATCCCGACCTATTTTCCTGAATTCTTGAAAGTCCTCGGGAGGTTCCTCCGCAATTGATACCATTTGCTCTATTTCATGGTCAGACACATCAGGAAACCAGGAACGAATCTCCTCGTATTCCGTCCTTAATTTTTTGAAATTATTTTCAGACATGTTGACAAGCATTGCCAAGTCAAAGTCTGTGAGCGTGTGCTTGTTCGCCATTTCTAGTACCTATATCGATTAATACAAATAGCCTAGCCAGACGCAGTGCATATCATTATCCCCCACGGGCCTCGCACGGCATGTTGCGGTGCAACTTACTGGTGAAGGAGCCAGTAGTCCGGATCCTCCAGTTCGAGGATCGGATCCCAGCTTTCGAAACACGGCCCGCATCCCTCGAACGCGCACATGTGAAAGAGCAGATGCAGAGCTTCGTCGAATCCGGTCCGCTCGTCGCCGTTCAGAGTTGCCGCGACCTCGCGGATCTTCGCTGCAGTCTGATGAGGATAGTTGTGCTCCGGATCGGCGCGCCACTCGCGCATCTTGGACACGAAAGTCTGTACGCCGGCCCGGTACGCCGGAGACAAATAGCGCTTAGTCATGACGCACCTCCTTGTCTCCCGCCTCGATGGCAGCAACAGCAGAATTCACCAGTCCGGCGGCTATGCCGGCCGACGTGAGGACGGCGTACAGCTGGCTCGTATATTCGGTGCTGTTGGAGGCAGCATCACGGAGCACGTCGAGCGCGACAGACAGGTGACTCGACGCGGACTCCAGAGCATCGAGTAACGGGAGGCCGCCCGTGACGGAAAGCATGCTGGTCATCACGCTGATGTTGGGAAGCGTCTCGGGCAGCGTTTTCAGTACGCGAATGTCAGTCATGGCGAACCTCCGCAGAATCCTGCGGGTCCGCGTAGATCTGTGCATCCCCATTCATTCGGTCCGCGATATCGGCGACGTATTTTCCGATGAGTTCTGCGGCGTCCAGCAAGCCGAGATGCGCCGAGTGTCCGAGCGGCTCGGCATCGTGCATCTCTGGCTCGCAAAGGCTGTTGTGAACAATTCTGGCAATCGTCTCTATGGCGTTCGACGCACGGCTGACATCAGCGATCAGACTACTAGGAATTTTCGACAACTCGGGAGTGTCATCGAGAGACCAATGGTCGCTCGTCAGCGCTCCGGAGAAAGCCGGATCGGTGTAGTCAGGTTGGGGAGTAGAAACTGCGGACGCGTTTGAACCAGGCATGTCGGCCTCCAATGTCAGAACCGAAGACCCGCATCCCGTCGCCAAACGGGGTGGGCGGGCACTGAGC